>JAICIH010000006.1 GCA_025924475.1 Bryobacteraceae bacterium | reverse complement strand
GATAGATCATGGCGTCGCAGGGAAGCTTCTTTTCTCGAAAAGTGTGGGCTTCCGCGAGGATCTCATCGGGTGACCCCAGTGTGCGATGTGATTGCTGGTAGCCCAGCGACCACAGTGGCGGCATCTCCGCATACCCGGTGATCTTGGCGTACTCGCTCAAAATCGCGGTTGGAGCGCTCGCACAAATGACGAAGAGGTCAAGCGGCAAGGCCGATTGAGGACTGAAAGTCTGGAAAATTCCTTCCTTTCCGGTGAGATCGAATATGCCAAGCGGCTGGTGGATAAACATAGCCCAACCGCCCGTGCCAATGGCGAACTGCACGGGTACCCGGGCGCCGTGGGTGGCCAGCTTATAAGCGCCCTGACCGTTGCCCATGTGATCGATGCTGCCGCGCCGGTCGAACTGCGGACCACCTTGGCCTAAGCCGAACACGGGAGCATCCCCTAGCGGAAAGGTCACCTTTCCCGTAGCGCTGTCGAGCTTGAGTTCCTGCACCACGCGGCCTTTTCGCGTCACGCGGATCGCAAACGGTCTTGCCGAAACTTCAACCGTGAGGCCGCCGCATTTGACACGCCGCGATCCGGCGATGGGGCGCCAGCGAAGCGCCGGCGCGCCCCAGTCTGGCTTGACCAATGCTCCATCCTGAGGAACGGGCACTGGCTGGCCGTTCTCGATTGGCTGGATGACGATGCGCACCGTCTGAGGCGTGGCGGCGGTGATCGTCACTTCAATAGGGCGTCCGGCGATTTGGATGGGCGCAGCCTCCGCCAAACCCGCGTCGCCCGCGAGCAGCGCACCGGCGCCGGCTGTTGCGATGCTCTTGAGAGCTTCTCTGCGATTGGAGTTTTTCATCATGGATTGAGAACTTTCGTCTTATTCAATGCAGGGCAATGGGACGGTATTTCCCCAAAATCCTCTTTCACGGTAATGCAGCGATCCGCGGCGAGGTTACTTAACTTAGTAATTGCACCGCTGGGCCAATCGATCTCTAACAAACCAACGCGCGCCGATGCGCCAAGGCCCAAGTGAAGTCTTGGATCGTGAGCCGCTTGGTAGCTCATTCCGCCCTTTGCTTCTTCAGCTTGAACTGCGCCACCGGCAAGAACCTTCACTTTGGAACCAACTCCATCCCGGTTCGATCGAGTTCCTACAAGCCTTACTTCTAGCCAGTGATTCCGATTCCCACCATCATTGCGAAGTAGCTGGGGATAATCGCCGCTATTCGTGACAAGGACGTCCAGGTCGCCGTCGTTGTCATAATCCGCGAAAGCTGCAGCCCGGCTCACGCGAGGAGTGGCGAGATCGCTTCCCAATTGCGGTGTTACGTCATGGAAAATGCCCCGCGTATTCCGGTATATCGTTTTTGGTTCGGCATAAGTCGTGCCCGCATGAAGGAGCTGAACGTTATCGAGTACGTGTCCGTTGGCAATAAACAAATCGGGCCAGCCGTCATTGTCGTAGTCAAAAAATCGTGTGCCAAAGCCACTCATTTTGAAGGTGCCGGCTCCGATCTTTGCGGAAAAAGTCGCATCTCGAAATGTTCCGTCGTGCTGATTGCGATACAAACGGTTGTATTCCAGATCCAGGTGGGTAACGAACAGATCGGGGAACCCATCCCGATCGTAATCGGCAGCGTCCGTGCCCATACCCGCTTCGGCCTTGCCGTCTTCGTCAAACGCAACTCCGGCTTCGACGGCAACCTCCTCGAACGTTCCGTTGCCTCGATTCACGTAAAGAAAGTTCTCCATGGAATCGTTGGCCACGAATACATCGGTCCAGCCATCTCCGTTGTAGTCGAAGCAGACAACGCCGAGACCATTTCCGTGCTTTTGTCCCAGCTTGGAAGCGCGGCTTACGTCCGTGAACGTACCGTTCCCGTTGTTATGAAAGAGGGTCGGGGTTTGTCCATGATACTTATTTGGATGGCAATAGGCTCGCCGGCCCTGCTCGACGCAGATCAGATTATTCGCGGGAGTGAAATCGAGATAGTTCGCTATAACAAGATCCAGCTTGCCATCGCGATCGTAGTCGAACCAAGCGGCGCTTGACGCCCACTTGCCAAGATTCGCTACTCCTGTTTTGCTTGTTACATCCGTAAACGTGCCATTGCCGTTATTGCGATATAGAATGGATCGAGAATAGCCCGCAACATAGAGGTCTTCAAAGCCGTCATTGTCGTAGTCGCCAACCGCCACTCCCATTCCAAACAAGCCGCGCGCGGCAACGCCGGCCTTTTCGGTCACGTCGGCGAATGTTCCATCACCATTGCTATGGTAAAGAGCCGATCGGATAGGCCGTGCAGGTTTGTAGGTGGGCGTTTCCGCGCTATTCACAAGATAGAGATCCAGATAGCCGTCGTTGTCGTAGTCAATCCAAGCTGCGCCCGAACCCATGGTTTCGATCAGGTAGCGCTGCGTTGTCGCCGCATTATCGTGTTTAAATTTGATGTTCGAAGCGGCCGCAACATCGGTGAATTTGACGGAGGAACCAGGCTCGTGAGCAGCCGCGAAGCAACAGAGCGCGGTGGTAGCAACAACGACGCCGGCCTTTATACAGCCATTACTGACGTAAGCGCGAGGTGACAATTGTCCCGCTGCCTTCCTTAACGGCTACGATTCGGTTGGCGTCGCCTCCGCTGAAGCGCTCGCGCCTTCCTCCGGGCCACAAAACTTCGATGTGATCGTAGCGCTTGGCATGAGCGAGTCCGAAATGAAGGCGCGAATCGTTCTGCGAAAGAAAACTTGTGCCGCTTTGAATCTCGCCGGAGATGCAACGGCCGTCCACATAGACAAAAACGCGCGCTCCTATGGCGTCTCGATTGCAATGTGTACCACTGCATTGGACCAACAACCAATTTCCGTGCGTTCCGTAGTTCTTCAGAAGACTCGGCCGGCTACCGAGATTGTTGATAACAACCTCCAACGATCCGTCGTTGTCCAAGTCCCCAATTGCCGAACCTCGCGATGCCCAAGGCGTAGTCAATCCTAAGCCAGACATATTCGAGAGATCCTTGAACTTACCGCTTCCAACATTCCAATACAGCAGCCGAGGCTGTCTATACCGCGCCAGCAACTTAGTCTGGTCCACTTCAGGGTAAACATGACCATTGATTATCAAGACGTCTTTCAGCCCATCGTTATCTACGTCGATGAAGTGAATACCCCAACCTAAATACTCGGTGTGTACACTCAGACCGGATTGATAGACCTGGTCATCAAAGGTTCCGTCCCCGTTATTGTGATAGAGATTTGGAATGTCGTCGCTAAAGTTGGTTTTTAGAATATCGACGTGGCCATCTTCATCGTAGTCGGCAATGGCCACACCCATTCCTGCCTGTTCCTGACCATCTTCGTTGAGAGCTACGCCCGACTGTACACCGATCTCCTCAAACGTTCCATTTCGTCGATTGTGATACAGCAAACTCGGTGTTGAGTCGCAGGCAACATACAGGTCGGGATACCCGTCGCCATCGAAGTCGGAAGCCGATGCGGTGAATCCATAGCAGCCCGTTGGCTTGCCGATTCCACTTTTCTCGGACATATCCGAAAATCTGCCCAGTCCATCGTTATGAAAGAGGAGGTTGCGCGCTGCTGGTAGTCCGCGCGGCCCGCACATGACGGGCAGGCCCTTCCATTGGCAGTAGCTATTGTTGCCGGGTTGCGGCACCTTTTCTCGATCGAACTCGACATAGCCAGTAACGACCAAGTCGAGTTTCCCATCCAGGTCATAGTCCAAAAAAGAGCAGCCGGTGTCCCAGCGAACCAGTGGCGAGGCTAGCCCGGATTCGGCAGTTACATCCTTGAATGTGCCATTCCCCTCGTTGTGATATAGAACGCTATGCCCGTAATATGTGACAAACAAGTCGCGGCGGCCATCGTTATCGTAGTCTCCGATGCACACACCCTGCCCCCATCCTTCGCGAGTAAGATGTGCGTCCGCGGTAACATCCTGAAAGCGAAGACTGCCGAGATTCCGGTATAGATGACTGGTGGCTCCTTTGGGACGGCCGTCGAGCGTAGTCGCATTGACGACAAAGATATCCATCAGTCCATCATTGTTGTAGTCGAAAATGCCGACTCCGTTTCCAGTGGTTTCCAGGATGTATTTCTTGTGGGATTCCGAGCCGGAGACGTTGACGGCCTGCAAGCCTGCTTGTTCCGCGATGTCGCGGAAATCGACTCTGATCGGCGGCAGATTCGTCTGGATGGAAGGCGGCGGGCGCTTTGGGCGCGAGGCGGTGGCCATACCTTGAAATGCGCTTACCGTCGAGGCGGCAGTGAGCACAGAAAGTATGAGGCATAGCCGAGCTAGAGCCATCGATTCAATGTACAGTAGAAAGCAAGCGCTTGCATGTTCCGTATCGCAATTTTACTTCTTGCGGCCGCAATCTTCGCAACCGCACAGGAAGTAGAAGTACGACGTCACGACCAGGATGGAGTTCGACTTGCGCAAAGCGGAGAGCTGCCGGCGGCCATTGAGCAGTTTCGGGCGGCTTTGCATCTGGATCCGAATTACGTGGATTCGTGGTACCACTTGGGGCTGGCCTACGATCAAGGGCGAAACACCGACGAAGCCATGGCAGCTTTCGAAGAAGCGCTCCGGATGCGGCCCGACTACCTGGAAGCGCGCTATATGCTTGCGGATTGCTGCAGGAAGCGCGGCGACTTCACCGGGGAACTCGGCTTACTGGCCGATGTAGTGAAGAGGGCGCCGGAGTTCGCCGAAGCGCACTATAACTACGGGCTGGCGCTGAAGAATCGAGAGCAAGTTCAACAAGCGGTAGAAGAACTCCGGACCGCTGTAAAGCTGAGCCCCGGGAATCCGAAATATCTGCTTGCGCTGGGTATCGCTCTGGCTGATGTGGATAAGACAGAAGCGGTTGCGGTACTGCGCGATGCGCTGAGACGAGGCGGAAACAGCGCAGATGGACATTACAATCTGGGACTCGCGCTGGCTACGGATGGAGAAGAGACAGGCGCCGTGCAAGAGTTCCATCGCGCTTTGGAACTGAACCCGGGGCATGCGCCGGCGCTCCGCGCATTGGGAGTGACGCTCATGCATCAAGGTAAGTTCGAAGAATCCGCGGCTGCGCTGCGGCGTGCGCTCGAAGTGGCGCCAAATGATGCGGAAGCGGCCAATAATCTGGGCGCCGTGCAGCTCAGACTGAAAGATGTTCCGGCGGCCATCAAGACGCTGGAACGGGCCGTTCAGTTGAATCTGAACCTCATCAAAGCACACGCGAGCCTTGCACAGGCATACCAACGCGCCGGACGAAGCGCAGATGCGAGGCGCGAAGGCGAGCGGCTGGCCGCATTGACAGCAGAGCAGCGAAGCCGTGGGCGGGCCATGGTGTTGGTCGAATCGGCTAAACAGCAAGCCAACGCTGGCCAAACCGCGGCGGCGATTGCAACGCTGCATAAAGCGATTGAAGCGAGTCCAAATTTTGCCGACGCGCATTTCCAGCTCGGGCGACTCATCCGCGACTCGGGAAGAGATCCCGAGGAAGCTATCACCTCATTCCGGCATGTTCTGCGTCTCGATCCTGAGCGTGCGGATGCGCATTACGAGATCGGCGTCACGCTGGAGCGAAACGGGCGGAAAGCGGATGCGCTGGAGGAATACCGGATTGCTGTAGAGATGGCGCCGTGTCACGTTCAAGCCAAAGCAGCGCTGGGCCGAGCCGCTTTAGAGGCAAAGCAGTGGTCTACGGCCCGCGCTCAGTTTCGCGGCGTTCTTGCGCTTCAACCGAAGAACGCCGACGCAAAAAGCGGTTTCGATAGGGCCGTCAGCTCAGAAGCCAAGCCTTAGGCCGAACTGTACATTTCGTCCACCGAGCGCGGTTGTCGCTCTGCCAAATTGTGAGCTTGAAAGATCGCCCGACATCTGGCTAAGGTTCACGCGGTTGAACACATTGAAGAATTCAGCGCGGAAATCCAACTTACCCTGCTCTCCCAAGAAGCGCAATGGAAAATGCTTCACTACGTTGAAATTCACATTGGCGTATCCGGGCCCGAAGTACATATCTCTGCCGAGGGTGCCGTTCTGTCCCGGCGCCGGCTTCGAGAAATCGCTTGCTTGAAAAATTCCATTCAAATATTGATCTCTGGTGAAACCACTGAGATATCCTCCGAAGCTAGGGGCGTTCGGGCGATCCCAGTTGAAGCCGTCCGCATTGTAGTCGCATCCGCTATTCCCAACGATTGCGCCCGCCGAGTCCGTTATTGGCCGGAACGGCGTCGTACAAAAGACGTTGAAGGGAAGACCACTCTGCATGATGGCTATCCCACCCAGCTCCCAGGCACTCAAAAATGAGGCGATCGCATTTCCGCGCCATCTGGGGGTTTCATAGAGAACACTAATAGCAAGTTTGTGACGAACGTCGAAGGCCGCAAGCCCGCGCTCGATATTCAGATTATTGGCATCAACCACATTCAGACCGCGCCCGAAGGTGCTGGAAGTGTCAATCGCCCTTCCGTAGGTGTAGCCGACCTGAAGACTCAATCCGTTGCCGTAGCGCTTGCGCACACTGGCGTTTCCACCGTTGTAAACGCTGCCGCCGCGTGCCTGGCCGTATTGAATGCCGGCAAAGCTGGGATTGATGCGATCCAACTTACCATCCAGAAGATCTCCCGCATAACGGTTCACATCGTAGGCCATGTAAGTCTTTGTTGCCTTAGACCCAACGTAGTTCGCTTCCACCGCCCAACTGCCAAAGAGGCTACGCTGAATGCCGAAGAAGTAATTAAGTGTGTACATCGATCTCATGTATGGGTCCCAGACGCTCAGTGAGGACGGGATGCCGATGAGACCGTTGCGCGAATCTAAACCGACGTTGATCTGCGGCGCCGGAAAGATCCAGGGTGATTCTGTGCTGGTGCTCAGGCCGTATACGGGTTGGATGCCGCTCTGTTTGTTAGCAACCGCGGTACCGATGACTGGCAATGACGTTCCCGCGTCGGCATAAAATTGGCCGCCGGGACGGTCAGTGAACACACCGACGCCCCCGCGGATTGACGTTTTGCCATCGCTTTTAGGATCCCAAGCAAAACCGAAACGAGGAGCGAAATTGTTCAGGTCGTTGCCATCGTGAAACTGCTTGATCTGAGGAGTCAGATTGGCAATCTGATCCCAGTAGTTAGTGCCAGTCGGGAAGGTGGCGCTGACGGTGATGTTGTCCTTGTCCCATGGATTGAGATAAACTTCCCAGCGAAGGCCAATGCTCAGGGTGAGATTCTTTTTTATTTTCCAATCGTCCTGGAAAAAGAGTCCGAAATTCAGGAAGACCGGACGGTAGTCCGGTCCCGTCTGTTTACCTGTTTTCGGGTCAAAGCCGATATTGCTCTCTGTAAACGGATCGTCTCTAACGAAATCGAAAACGTCGTTGAAGTTGTAGACTACGCGCGTGTAAGTGTTGTGGAATAGAGCGCCGGCCCCAGGACAACCACTGCCGCACTGTACAATGCCGCCGACTTTGAAGGCGTGGCTACCGTGGTTGATACTCAGTACGTCCTGCCAGTTTTGATTGTTCTGAATGAAGGTAGCATCTGAAAAACCAGTACCGTATGGCGCGATTCCTGGAACGTTGATCAGCGGCACCTCTCCATGGCTGACAGGATCGGTACCCCAGGCGCGGGTGCCGGACCACGAAGCCTCGTTTAGAACTGTCGGCGAGAAAATGTGCGTGTAGTTACCATTCCAATACGCTGTGTATTCGTTGGAAGGCGCTGTGAACGCCGGATATACGTTGGGCGCGCCGAACGCGACTTGCTCCAACGTGGTTCTCCCCGAGCTGCCGTAGATCCGATCCCGTCCTTCATTGAAGGTGTAATCCATGCGGCCAAACCACTGCAGACCATTGCGCGGCAAAGTAGCGGAGAACGCGCCATTGAAGGTTAGCGGCAGGTTGCAAGGCAACAGGCCAACTGGCGTCTGGACGTTGCTGCCCGCCCCGCCAGGCAAGCTGGAGCA
This sequence comes from Bryobacteraceae bacterium, assembly GCA_025924475.1. Taxonomy (GTDB): domain Bacteria; phylum Acidobacteriota; class Terriglobia; order Bryobacterales; family Bryobacteraceae; genus Bog-105. The sequence goes on along the minus strand of JAICIH010000006.1, from coordinate 38,298 downwards.
GGCTCCGACATTCGGGACAACGCCAGCTTGCGGTCCGGCAAATGCACCATCGCTGAGTTTGCTTAACTGGCTGGGAAAGCTGCTTACCAGTTTGGCCGATACGTTATTGGGAAAACGCTGTTGAATGATGCTGGCAAACTCCGGCGTAATTGCTGTGTTTGAAAAACCGCTGCCGACTCCCGAGCGCAGCACATCGACCGATCCAAAAAAGAACAATTTGTTGCGGATCACAGGCCCGCCAATCGTACCGTTCGCTTCGTTGCGGCGGAATGTGGGGACTTTCGGCTGAAAAACGGAATTACGCGCGGTCAGATGATCATTCGTGTGGTACCACCCCGCGGTCCCATGAAAAGCATTCGACCCGGATTTTGTAATCGCATTAACCACGGCCGAGGAATTGCGCCCATACTCCGCCGAAAAGTTGTTTACCGAAACGCGCAACTCCTGCACGGCGTCCGCGCTCGGACTAAAATTGCTCACGCCGCCGCGCGGGCTGCCGTTTACCGAAGCGTTGTCCACCAAGAAATTATTCGATTCGGCGCGCTGGCCGTTAGCGTTCAGGTTCACTCCGTACTCTGCCGAGAAGATGTCTCCCGTCGCCTGGGCGTAGGACTGGCCGCCGCCGCTTGGCAGTCCGGTGACACCGGGAGTCAAAACCACGAGAGTCATGAAATTCCTGCCGACCAGTGGCAGGTCCGCCACTTGTTTTTCGTCTATGTGACCAGAGACTTTTGCCTCACCGGTCTCAACAAGAGGCAACTCGCTGGTGACGGTAACCTGGGTGGCCGCTGTGCCGAGTTTGACTGTGAGGTTGAACGTTTTTGTCTGATCGTTCTCGAGCAGTATGTTCTCAAACACGCCGGTTTCGAATCCGGGCGCCGCTACGCGAACAGTGAAGGTGCCAGGTGGAAGGGAGGCGACGCGATAGTAACCGTCCTCGGACGTTGCAACCGTCCGCTTTAAACCGGTAGCCGGGTTTTCCACCGTGACCATGGCCTTCGGCACCGCGGCGTCGGAAGGATCGGAGACCCGGCCCTCAATCGCCGAAGTGAACTGGCCTTGAAGTAGCGCCGGCGCGAATGCGAGTAGAGCAGTCGCCCCCAAAAATAGCAAACGCGGCCGCATGAGCCACCTCCAAACCCCTCTATGTAAGGGCTTACAAAAGAGTTAACATCAATTCTGGTGTTCGGTCAAGCCCTTTGTATGCTTCTTTGTATACTTTCTTGTGTACTCGGAAGCAGTAGGGCCGAACCGCGAGCACGAAGGCGGTGTTTTTTAGCCATGACAACGGAGTTTCTGCCACGAGTCACTAAAGCCGGCATTATTTACCTCCTCTTCTGCTTTTGGACGACAGGAGCGTTGTTTGCCGCAGATGACAGTAAGACTATTTACGAGCAAGTTGCCGCTAGCATTCAGGCAGGTCATCCGGAAGCCGCTATCACGCGGCTCGAACCATGGATAAAATTACATCCCGATGATTTGAGGGCTCTCACGTTAATGGGCATGGGGATCTCGGCATCTGGGAAATTTGCGGACGCAAATTCATACTTCGAACGAGCGCTTGGCATCCGGCCCGTTTATCCGCCTGCGCTCAAAGGATTGGCGATGAACGAAATGGCGCTCAAGCAGTACGATGCGGCGCAGGCTCATTTCGAAAAGTTGCTGGCAGCGTCCCCGGGCGACCCGGTGGCACACGCCGGACTCGGGGAAATCGCCTTCGCGCATGAAGATTTTGCCGGCGCCATCCGGCACTTCGAGCAAGCTGGCCCGTTGCTTCGTGAAGACGGTCGCGTGCTGCTCGATTACGCAAGAGCCCGCATTGCATTAAAGCAGCCGGACAAAGCCGCGGCCCTGCTGGGCGGCATGCCAGACAATGCCGATACGCAGGCGCACTTTGAGGCTGGCGTCCTGCTAGCTTCGTTGAAAAGCTATAGGCCGGCCGCCCACCAGTTCGAGTTGGCTCTTCCAGGGTATCCAGATCAGTATGTGGCGGGGTTCAATCTGATTCTTGCTCGAGTCAAGTCGCAAGAGTATCGAAGCGCTGTAGCCGAGGGTGAAAGGCTGCTCGCGGCAGGCCATCAAAAAGCGGAACTATACAACCTGTTGGCGGAAGCCTACGAGAAGGCAGGAGATACAAAACGAGCCTATGATTCACTGCGTTTGGCCACAAAACTAGAGCCTTCCGCGGAAGCCAACTATATCGACCTCATCAGCCTCTGCATCGACCATAAGAACTATGATCTGGCATCGGAAATCGGCGCCGTCGGCCTCACCCGGTTGCCGTCGTCCGGAAGAATTCATGTCCAGCTAGGCGTGGTGTTCGCCATGAAAGAGCAGTTTGAAAAGGCGCAGAAGGAATTTGAAATTGCCGAAAAGTTAGCTCCCGGCCGGAGCCTTCCGTATGTTGCGCTGGCATTAGTGCTGATGCAGATGAATCGGGCCGGCGACGCGGTTCAAAAGCTGCGCGAGCGAGTGCATCAGTCACCTGACGACTACTTAGCGCTTTGGTACTTAGGAGAGGCGTTGAATCGCAACGGTACAACACCTGGGTCGCCCGAGCAGAAGGAGGCGGTCGCGGCGCTGCAGCGTTCTGTTCAGCTTAACCCTGATATATCGCAGTCTCACGAGCTTTTGGGTAAATTGCTTTATCGGGAGGACCGTCTGGATGAGGCCGCAAGCGAGCTGGAGCTTGCCATCCGGCTGGAGCCCGAAAACGAGGCGGCGATCTACCAGCTTGCTCAGGTATACAAAAAGCGGGGAAACGCGGTGCGGGCCAAGGAGCTTTTCAGTAAAGTGAGCAAAATGAAGACTGAAGAGCGCGAGAATTTTGCTAGCCGCCGTCTTCAGCAAATCGTCCGAGCGGACTCGCAGACGCAATGATATTCGAGTCCGGCGAGCAAGAGTAATGTATACGGTGTTGTATACAATGTGGCGATGGCGTATCTAGAACGTGTTGCCATTGTGATTTTGCTCGCAGCTTCGGGGATGACTCGGGCAGCGGAAAAGAGTCCAGGGGTGATGCAGCCTCTGCTCGAAAGCTTTGCGGCGGACCGCCGGGATCTGCAACGCTTCTACAACATCGAACAGTCGGCTGCGCGGAGAGAGCGGCTAGAGAGGTTTTACAGGGACTGGCTGGGCCGCTTGCCGCAACTGGATTTCGATGCGATGAAGCAGGATGACAAAATCGATTACATCGTTTTTCGCCATGCGCTAGAGCACGATATACAAGCTATAAAGATTCGCGCAAAAGAGGATGCCGATGCCGGGCCGCTCATTCCATTTGCATCCGTAATCATGCACCTGGAAGTAAGCCGCCAGCAGATGCAGCCTCTGGATCCGCGCTTAGCGGCAGAAACATTATCGAAGTTGGCTCGGAGTATCGAAGACACGCGGAAGTCGCTAGAGGCGGAGCTGAAATCATCTATTAGCCCGGAAGCCGCGCGCTTGCGAAAGATACATGCTGCCCGCGCTGTGGCGATTGCTAGCGGCTTACGCACGATCCTGCGCGGCTGGTTCACTTTCTACGACGGCTACGATCCGCAGTTCACCTGGTGGGCGGCTGCAGATTACAAGAACGCCGATCACGCGCTCGAGGCTTACACTGCGTTTCTGAATGAGCGCGTATTAGGTTTACGTCCAGCCGCTCCGGCGGCGCCCCCAAATGAACAAACTCGCGGAGCCGGCCGAGGCGGTTCGAGCGGAACGGCAAGCACGGCTGCACGCGCAGGAGATACGAAAGACATTATCGGCAGTCCAATCGGGCGAGCCGCGCTGCTGAGCGAGTTGGCATACGAGATGATTCCTTACACGCCCGAGGAGCTGATCGCCATTGCTAACAAGGAATTCGCGTGGTGCGAGAACGAGATGAAGCGCGCGTCGCGTGAGATGGGCTACGGCGACGACTGGAAGAAAGCGCTCGAGAAAGTAAAGAACATGTATGTAGAGCCGGGGAAGCAGCCGCAACTCATTCGCGAGCTGGCTCTCGAGGCGATTCAGTTCACGGATGATCACGACCTGGTGACCATTCCGCCGGTGGCGCGGGAAACGTGGCGGATGCAGATGATGTCTCCCGAGCGGCAGTTAGTAAATCCATTTTTCACCGGAGGCGAGACGATCTCGGTGTCCTATCCGACCGACAGCATGAGTTACGAGAACAAGCTGATGAGCATGCGCGGAAACAACCGGCCATTTTCGAAAGCTACCGTATTTCACGAGCTGATTCCAGGTCATGAATTGCAGGGCTACATGTCCCAGCGCTTCCGTCCTTATCGGGGGGCGGCATTCGGCAGGAGCGCTTTCGTGACCGAGGGCTGGTCACTGTACTGGGAGCTGCTTTTATGGGATATGAAATTTCAGAAAACGCCGGAAGAACGGGTAGGTGCATTGTTCTGGCACATGCATCGCTGCGCGCGTATCATTTTCTCGTTGAGTTTTCACCTAAACAAGATGACGCCGGACGAGTGCATACAATTCCTGGTGGACCGGGTGGGATTTGAGCGCGAAAACGCCATTGGCGAGGTGCGCCGATCCTTCGCCACAAACTACGGCCCGCTATATCAGGCTGCATATCTGTTGGGCGGGCGGCAATTCTACGCTCTGCATAAGGAATTGGTTGATTCGGGTAAGATGACAAACCGGCAGTTCCACGATGCGATTCTCAAGGAAAATTACATCCCGGTCGAGATGATGCGCGCCGACCTGATGAATCTTCCACTCACGCGCGACTACAAGAGCAATTGGAAGTTTGCCGGCGCGGCACAGTAGGCTACCAACTGCCACGCTCGCCGAGGTTATCGATTACCCGGGAGAGGCGCTGGGCCCCGTTCTGCCAATTCACTTGAATGCCCAGCTCGGCTGCATCGGCGTCGCCCTTGGAGATGGCGGAGATGATTTTTTCATGCTCGGCGATCGATTTGCCCAATTCATCGAGAATGGCGCCGGCATACAAACGCCAGTAGCGCTCGGCTTGGGGTTGGACGGTTTTGTGTAGCTCGAGCAGACGCGGACCCGCGCTGGCGCCGACTATGGTGCGGTGGAAGTTGAGGTCCAATTCAAATATCCGATTGGCGTCGGCATGACGAGCGCGCGCAAGTTCCGCCAAGCCGGTGTTGTAGCTCTTGAGCCGCGCAATGGTCTTGGCCCGTTCAGCCGAAGGGAGGCCGGCGGTAAGCCTGGCGGCGAGCCCTTCCAGATGACCGATGATCGAATAGAGTTCGTGGGCATCTTCTTTCGTTAGCGGAGCGACCAGCATGCGGCTTTTACTGCCATTGCTGGCAGCCACAACGTAGCCTTCGCGCTCGAGCCGATGAAGCGCTCCGCGGATCGGCGTACGGCTGAAACCCAGACGCGCGGCCAGATCGGCCTCGATAATCCATGTTCCCGGCGCCAGCTTTCCGTTGACAATCATTTCGCGCAAGCGCTGGAAAGCGGAGTGCAGACTTTGGCCGCGTTCCCGTTCCTCCTTAGGATGCGCGGCAGCCGGGCGGCGATGGGCGAGCATGGGCATGTCCTCGACTCATTATCGCGGAAGCAACGTATAAAGGGACTAAGCTGCAAGCGCTTTCGTTTTTTGCTTGCGGCTAGTTTACATCTATGTTACCTCTTTTGTATACAACGTTGGATACAATCCAACGGGCAGGAGGTCTTCCGCATGACTACCCGGCTGCTGTGTGGGTGCTTATTGCTTGTGTTTTGGGCTGAGGCGCAGACCAACACATCGGGAAGCATAGACGTGAGCGTTATGGATGCGAGCGGCGCCATAGTGCCGGGGGCCAATCTCGACCTCCGAAACCTGGAAACAAACGACACGCGAAAAGCCAGCACGCAGGCAAACGGCCTTTATCAGTTTCAGGCGTTGCCCTTTGGCAGATACCGGCTGACAGCAAGTAAACCGGGGTTCGATAACGCAGTGTTCGACCCGGTCGAGGTACAAACGGGCCGCGTAACGGCGATTCGGGCCACGCTGACAGTAGGCCGATCAACACAGACGATACAGGTCAACGATGCTTCACCACTAGTGGAACCAACGTCGAGTACACTCTCGACGACCATCGATACAAAACAGGTCACGAACCTTCCGGTGCAAGGGCGCAACGTAATGAGCCTGGCGTTTCTGGTTCCGGGCTGGTCCTCCACCGGCGCCAGCAGCACAAGCGGCACCTGGAACAATATGCCGGGCGGCGCAGTCGTGAGCGCCGACTTCGACGGAACTCCAGGAATCAGCAATCGATTTCGCAGCGGTGGATTCAATTATGGAACTACGTCCACAACGCCAAGAATAGAAGACGTCGGCGAGATGACGATTTCGACCGGCCAGCTCGACCTCGGTGGTACGGGGACGTCCGCGATGCGGATCAGCATCGTAGGCAGGCACGGGAGCAACGAATTTCATGGACGGGTGTTCGAAGATTTCCGGAACACCGCGCTGAATGCGAATTCGTGGTTGAACAATGCGCGGAAACTTCCGCGAAACGTCCTCAAGTTGAATGATTTCGGAGTGAGCGTCGGCGGACCGATCGTCAAGAACAAATTGTTCTTCTTTGGGACATGGGCGCAGTCGATCCAACCGGTCACGAACAACGCGAATGCCGTCGTGCTCAGCGCCGCTGCACAGCAAGGCAATTTCACGTTCCGGAACACCGCCGGCGCCTTGCATACGGTTAACGTTTTGCAACTCGCGGGCAAATCAGGCTATCCCTCGGCGGTATTGTCCGAAATTTCTGGGCAACTGCAAAAGATCAATGGCGTGCTGAGTCAGGGCTCGCTCACGCCAACGTCCGATCCCAATTTGAATACATTGAGCTTTCTGGTACCGGCGCAGACGAACACTTATTTCCCGGATCTGCGGGTCGATTACAACGCCAAAGACAATTTGCGATTTTACGTATCGTACTCACAGCGGAAGACCAATCTTGATAACGCAAACACGCCGAACTTTCCTGGTGGTATCGACCCAACCGACTATACCTCGAACAGCAACAACAATCGGATCGCGGGCGTGGGCATCGACTGGACCGTTCGCCCAACTCTGATCAACCAATTTCATGCCGGCTATATGTACCAGTACAGCGCCTTTGTTATCGAGAACAAAGGGATCGATCTGACCAAGATCTCGCAGCAGGTCTGGAACTATGGCGCGGGATTGTACAGCAACAACGGCACGTACGGATCGCTGGCGTATCCCCGCTTGCCGATTTCTTCGTTTTATCCGCTGTTGAGCGCCAATGACAATTTGAATTGGCAGCACGGCGCCCATTCGATCGTGGTTGGTGGATCGTGGTTCCGCGAGCAGGATCACTATTGGAACAATCCGGGCGGTTTTCCGAATTACACTTTTGGCATCTCGCCACAAGATCCGCTCAACGCGGTATTCGCCAGTGCATTTGCAAACGCCTCAACAACCAATTTGACGAATGCACAGAATCTATACGCGGAGCTGACGGGGCGAATAAGCGGCGTGAACATCAATACCGGGCGTCCGCTCGATCCCGCGACAAAGCAGTACAAGCCATATGGCCAATACAATCTGAATGAAGTGCAAGCGTCCTGGGGGCTTTGGTTCCAAGATAGTTGGCGATTGCGGCCAAATCTCACGTTCAACTACGGGCTTCGCTGGGATTTCGTGGGCGACGATCACAACGTAACCGGGACTTATAGCACGCCGGCGACGATCGGCGATTTGTGGGGACCCACGCCAGTCGGCGGCATGTTTAGTCCGGGCTTGTTGGGCGGCGTGACCAATCCGCAATTTCAGGCACAAGTCCATGCGTATAATGCAGCCTACTTGAATCCCTCGCCAGCGGTTGCAATCGCCTGGAATCCAAAAGGCGGCGATGGCTTTCTTGGAAAGCTATTGGGCAAAAACACTGTGATCCGTACCGGCTACTCGTTGCGGCACTATCTCGAGGGGGCACAGAATTTTTGGGCGTATGCTTCCAACTCCGGCGCTTTCTTCTATCAGTCTGGATCGCTGAGTTCAAATCCCGCGATAGGGTTGGGAAACTTCACTCCTGGTTCGCTCACCCTTGGGGACACGCTGCCGCCGTATTTCTTGAGGCCGCCTGCGTACACAACCACAACACCGGCAGCGGATCTCTTCGCCTCGAATTCGTTTTGGGGAATGAACAGAAACATTATTCAGCCTTATGTGCAGCAATGGAATTTCGGCATTCAGCGTTCGCTCGGATCAAACAGCGCGATCGAGGTTCGGTACGTGGGAAATTTGTCGCTGCACCAGTGGCTCGGATACAACCTCAACGAAGTGAACATCATCGAGAACGGATTCTTGAATGAATTCAAGAACGCGCAGAACAATCTTGCCGTAAACCGGGCGGCGGGACGCGGCAGCACATTCGCCAATCTTGGCGTACCCGGGGACGTTCCGTTGCCAATTTTTACGGCGGCATTCGGCACTTCGCCGGATTTTTCGAATGGAGCCTTTATCACAAATTTAAATACCGGCGCCGCGGGCACATTGGCAAATACTTTAGCCGGCTCAGGCAGCAACATCAATTTCTTCTGCAACATGGTAGGTACGGCGGCATTTCCAGCATGCGCGAGCAAAGTAGGAAATGTAGCCGGAGCCGGGTATCCCATCAATTTCTGGCAAGTCAATCCATTTGCGGCCGGCCGGAACTTGAACTATCTGGACGCTTCCGGCAGTTCGAATTATCACGGTCTGCAAATTGAGTTCCGGCAAAGGTCAGTGCATGGAGCGCAGTTCAACGTGAACTATACCTGGAGCCATTCGCTCGGAATCGCCACGCAGAACGGTATTCAGGGGCAGAACCCGCTGATTTATTACACGGATCGCAATTTCCGGCTGAACTATGGGCCGAGTTTGTTTGATATCCGGCATGTGGTGCATGCCAGCGGCACTTACGATTTGCCATTCGGAAGAGGCAAAGCGTTTCTAAGTAATAGCGGATGGCTCGATAGAATTGTAGGTGGTTGGACGCTGGGGACGATTCTGGTGATTCAAAGCGGCACGCCAACGCAGCTACTGGGCGGCTATGCCACGCTGAACGCCAACGCCGGATCGATCAGCGGTAGTGTTACAGGCGATTCCGGGATTTATTTCAACGGCGCGACGGCTGCGGACGTGCAGAGCAGTACCGGAGTTTACAAGTCGGGAAATCCTTGGGTCACAGTGCTAGGGCCACAATGGATCGCCAGCAATGGAGCCGGCGCAAGCGCTCTGACTCCCGCCAACACACCGGGAGTACTGGGATATCGGCCCTATATTTACGGACCGCATTGGTTCAACGACGATTTATCCATAAACAAAGCCGTGCGAATTCGAGAAAACATCGGTTTGACGTTGCAGGCCGAATTCCTCAACGTGACGAATCATCCGACATTCTCGATTCTCAATGGCGGTCAGAATGCGCCGCAGAGCTTGAACGTTCAAAGCTTGACGTTTGGGCAGGCGACAGGTGGACCGACCCAGGCCCGCGTAATCGAATTTCGTGCCAATTTAGTGTTTTGAGGTAAAAATATGAAAAAATTGAACCCCAAGCGTAAGCGAGGGGCCGGGCTCCTGAGCCGCCGCGGATTCGCCGCGACATTTGCAACCGGGATGGTCGCGGCAAAACAGACAACGACGCCGGCCCCTGCCGCGCAGCCGGCGCAGAACACAAGCACGCCGCGGAGGCGTGGTCTACCGCCGGAAGTGGCACCATTTGGAGAGACGATCGAGTTCACGCGGAAGCCCGTGCCGGCGAAGGTACATGCATTCCGAATGTCGCAAGTGCGGCTACTGCCTAGCATCTTTGCCGATTGCCAACAGGCAAATTACGGCTACCTGAGGCGCTTGGATTCCGATCGACTGCTGCACAACTTCCGCATAAACGCAGGCCTTACTTCTTCCGCGCAACCTCTTGGCGGCTGGGAAAAGCCGGATTGCGAGCTGCGCGGACATTTTGTAGGCCACTACCTGTCCGCCTGTGCGCTGATGTATTCGTCCACCGGCGATAAAGAGATCAAGGCAAAAGGCGACGCACTTGTCGCCGAGCTTGCCAAGTGTCAACAGAAACTGGGTGGCGGATACTTGAGCGCTTTCCCCACGGAATATTTTGACCGGGTGAACGCACGACAGAAGGTGTGGGCGCCGTTCTATACGGTTCACAAGATCATAGCGGGCATGTACGACATGCACGAACATTGCGACAACGCGCAGGCTCTCGAAGTGCTGAAGGGAATGGCGGACTGGGCTGACCATTGGAGCGCTCCCATACCGGAACCGCACATGCAAGACATTCTCAACACCGAGTATGGCGGCATGAATGAGGTGCTCTACAATCTCGCTCAATTAACCGGCGAGGATCGATATGCGATTGCCGGAGACCGGTTCACCAAAAAGAAGTTCTTCAATCCGCTCGCGCTGCGCCGGGATGAGTTGCGCGGGCTGCATGTGAATACGCATATTCCGCAAGTGATCGGCGCGGCGCGGCGTTATGAAATTTCGGGCGACGAACGTTTTCATGACGTAGCCGATTTCTTCTGGTGGGATGTTACAACGGCGCGCACGTATGTGACAGGTGGAACAAGTAATGGCGAAGCATGGCTCATGGAACCGCGGCGGCTGGGGGCAGAGTTGAAGCGTGGATCCAATACGACAGAGGACTGCTGCGCCTATAACATGCTGAAGCTAACCCGGCACATGTATCAGTGGACGGCAGATCCACGCTACTTCGACTATTATGAACGCACTCTGTGGAACCATCGAGTGGCTGCCATCGATCGTGAAACCGGGGCGACACAATATTACTTGTCACTCGCCCCTGGAGCATGGAAAACATTCAATACGGAGAACGATTCGTTCTGGTGCTGCACGGGCACAGGCGTCGAAGAATTTTCCAAGCTGAATGACAGCATTTATTTTTATGATGCGGATGGATTGTACGTCAATCTCTTCATCGCGTCCGAACTCAATTGGAGCGAGAAAGGCCTTAAGATTCGTCAGGAGACAAGTTTCCCTGAAACGGCCGCGACGACGCTTACTATCAGCGCCGCAGCACCGATGAATATGCCGCTGCATCTGCGCGTTCCCAGTTGGGTTGGTTCCGGCGCTTCGGTGAAGGTAAATGGAAAAATCGTGGACGCGACGCCGAGTCCGGGCAGCTATTTTACGCTTGCGCGGAAATGGAAGAACGGCGACCGAGTCACGATGGAATTGCCCATGCACTTGCGTATAGAGGCTATGCCGGACGCGTCAACGACGCAAGCGATTCTATACGGCCCACTCGTCCTCGCCGGAAAATTAGGCGCGGACGGACTGACGAAAGAAATGATTGTTGGCCCGCTGGGTCCGAGTATTCGAAAGCATCCAATGGACGTGCCGTCGTTCCGAGCATCCGGCGCGGATGTAAACACATGGGTCCAGCCGGTACAAGGTGAGACGCTCACGTTTCAAACCCGTGGCCAGGCGAAAGACGTCACGCTTGTACCGTTTCACCGGCTATTCGGAGAACGGTATTCGATTTATTGGAGCGTGGCCTGAGTCGTAAGGACCGGTCCATTCGATTCGTTCCAGTCTGGAGGCTCGACGCCGAGGAGATTGTGGACGAAGAAGTCATAGCGTTTACGCTCCCCATAAGGGCCGCCGGGCGAATGCTTCATTCCGGGAACCAGTAAAAAATCGAAAGTCTTGCCGGCTTTTATGAGCGCGTTGATGACTTGGTAAGTAGAGGCCGGATCTACATTGTCGTCCAGTTCGCCGACCGTCAGCAAAAGCTTACCTTTCAGGCGCGCGGCGTTCTCGACATTGGAGGCCGCAACATATTCGGGACCGAGCGGCCAACCCATCCACTGTTCGTTCCACCAGATTTTGTCCATTCGATTGTCATGGCAACCGGAAGCAGCGACAGCGACCTTATAGAACTCCGGGTGAAAGAGAAGAGCCCCGAGCGCATTTTGGCCGCCTGCCGACATGCCATAGATACCCACGCGGCTTATGTCATAGTACGGATATTTCGCGGCCACGGCCTTGTGCCAGAGAATGCGATCGGGGAATCCCGCATCCTGGAGATTCTTCCAGCACACATCATGGAAGGCTTTGGAGCGGTTGGAAGTTCCCATGCCGTCGATTTGCACAACGATGAAGCCTAGTTCGGCGAGGGCCTGCATGGGGTTATATGCCGAGAATGATTTCGGCACAAAAGAATCCTGCGGGCCGGCGTAGATGTTCTCGATAACCGGGTACTTTTTGGATGGATCGAAGCGAGTAGGCCGAAAAATGACGCCCCAAATCTCAGTTTTTCCGTCGCGGCCGGGCGCGTGGAAGGATTCAGGCGCGGGTGCTTCTGACTTGCCGTGCTCCAGATCAGCAATCTTTTTGCCATCGGCCGTGCTGTGCAATTCCGAGATCGGGGGTAAGTCGACGCGCGACCACTGATCCACGTAATATTTCATGTCGGGCGAGAAAGACACGGTGTGGTTGGCGTCGGCTTGGGTGAGCGGCGTCAGCCCGCTACCATCGAAGTTAATGCGGAAATAGTGGTTGAAGTAAGGATCCTTACCCGGATACATACCACTCGCCCGGAACCAGATCTGACGCTGTTCATCGTCGACTTTTTCAACGCCGCGGACCACCCATTCCCCCTTGGTGATCTGGTTTTCTACTTTGCCGGTTGTGCCGTCGTAGAGGTAAAGATGATTCCAGCCGTCGCGCTCCGACATCCAGATGATCTCTTTGCCGTCATTTACATCGTGACGGTATTTCTTTCCCGAGTAACAGAAGAATGTTGCAGCTTTTTCATCGATGATGGTGCGAGCTTTGCCGGTTTCGCCATTCACTTCGATGACGCGGTACACCTGATGGCCGCGCTGATTGTATTCAAAGGTGAAGCCCCGGCTGTCTTTCCACCAGATTGGACGCGTAAGCGCGAACGGATTGGGGAACAGCGAGTTCTCGATAGAGTGTTCCTTCCGGTCCGTGACGGTGAAAAGAACCGGCTGTTCGATATCCACAGTGTCGCCGGGCTTGGCGTACTCAATAGTTATGTATTTCGGCTGCACCTGATCGGCGGGCGCGGAATCTTCCAGTGTGATGGTGCGATGCTGGCCAGGTTCGACGCGAAAGACGGCGATCTTTCGCGAATCGGGCGACCAGGCGATGGAGCGGAGATCGTAGTAATTTCCTTCCGAACCGTCGAAGCTGAGCGCTTTGGAATCTTTGGCGCCTTTTGCGCGAAGAAATAAATTGTAGTTCAGTATTAAGGCTTCCCACTTACCGTCGGGCGAAGCGACCGGTCTATTGAAGCTTTCTGAAACGGGCGGATGCGGCGGCCGGCCCACGCCATTGTTCCGGCGTGGCGCGGGCCCGAGTTTTTGCGTTGTGTAGCTGGCGAGATCGGTCTTCCATTGAAACTCGCCCGCGGAGTATTCAATGACTTTGCCGCCATCGATGAACTTGACGGAGGTGAACGGCAGCTTTTCCGGAGTATATGTGACACCTGAGGCTTTGGACAGGGATTCGGCGAGCCTTGCGTGATCGAAAGCGGGCCGCTTGGCGGCGGTGGCGGCATCGACGAGCACAAATTCGTGACGGCCTCCGCCCAGCGATTTTCCATAAATGAAATGCGCCGAATCGGTGATCCAAGAGCCCGGGTCGGGCACATCGATCGAAAGATTCTGGAAAGTCTCGCGGAGTTTGAGAGCACGCTCGTAATCGGCGCGCGTACCCTGAGCGGAGCACAAACCGGCAAAAACGCAGATGGCAAGGAAAGCTTTTGTAGCCATATTTTTGTATCCTAAATTGTATACAATCAAGCTGGATGCAGAGACGGCAGTTTCTCCAACAATTGGCAGGCGCCACCGCCGCTCTTGAGACCACTCCCAAACCTGTCGCTACCCGCACGCAAGATTCCCTAGCCGGGCACACTTTTCAGTGTGAGTTTCATCTCGGCTCCGAATCTTGGAAGGTCTATGAAAACTTGACCAAGCGGGACGGAAGCATCATATTTGTGTCATCGCAAGGCGCACGCTGCACGCTCGAAAAAAGTGCCGAAGCAACTTTTGCGGACGCCGAGCCGCCTTATTTGGGACTGAAGCTCGGCGATATCGGTATGGCGGGCGAAGATTTGTTGGCGAACAAACTGCTCGAGAACGGCGATCCCGATCCGAAGCAGGTCCGTTCGGCCGCGCCTCCCATGGGCTCGGCTCCCCGCAATCCGGCATCGGCGAGCCCACGGCTGCCGTGGAATACATTCGTGGGCACAGTAGAATGCTTCGACACCATGCCCGTGTATCCAAGCGGAAACACACGCACCTACCATCCCGTGCAACATTTCCCGGAGCTAACGGCGGAAATGGCCCGCCGCCGTTATGAAGGACTCGTCGGCGGATGGATGCCGGCCGTTCGCAAAGTAATGCCCAAATCGGAGACCGCCTATTACGAATTATTAGTCTTCGGGGATGTGGAAGCTCGCGACAGATTCATCGTGCAGACCTGGCATCGCACCGCGCTCATCGAGAACGGGCGAATAAGCAAGGTTATCTATGGTTATAGCTATCCGGCCTTCCCGCCGAGCCGCACGGACCCGGACGCGACAGAGTTCTATAGAGCGCTGCTGATCTTTGCCAACTACTGGAACAGGCACCTCGCCGATGCGATCGCGGTCACGCTGCCGGATAAGACGTACGTCGATATATCCAGACACGCTTTTGCCAAAGAGCTCATGGTGCGTCCGGGGGGTGTGTATCCGAAATATGGCGCGGTAGATCGCGACTACTACGGCGCGGAATACGACGGATTTCAGGATATTTTCACGAGCGCAGTTTACACGAATCTGGAATGGGGCCGATTCGAGCAGGCGCGGCGCACAATCGACAACTACTTTCGCGACTTTGTAGATGCGAAGGGCGCGATCAACATGCGCGGTCCGGAAACGGCGCAGTTCGGGCTGACGCTCTCATTGATGGCGCGCTACTACGAGTACACACGCGATCGAGCGCTGCTTGTGAAATATCGCGACAAGCTCTCAGCCACGGCCGGCAATCTGGCCAGAATGCATGACGAAAGCTTGAAACTGACGAAAGAAGACCCCGGCTATGGACTGATCCATGGCTGGAGCGAATCGGACGCATGCCTGGCGGCCCAACCGATGACATGGTGGCAGCCCTATTTTGCGAATAGCGCTTTTGCGGCACGCGGTTTCATAGACATAAGCCGCATTTGGACGGAGTTTAATGGGCAGCAGGCGGAGGGATGGCGAAAGCGCGCGCGGATACTCGAAGCCGCTGTTACGAGTAGCATCCAGAAAAACATTCGCCGCGATATGCAGTCGCCGTACATCGGTCCATTGCCGGGAGCTACTCTGACGTTCCGTGAATCGATGGAACGGGAGCGGCCGAGCCCGCAGCAGTGGCCGCATCGCGCCTACGCGGAGTTGCTGCAAGCGGATGTACTGCCGCATGAGATCGCCAATCTGGTTGTTGATTGCATGCGGGCTTATGGCGCCACGACGTTAGGAGTGGTTGCAAACGTAGGACGCCCCCGGCCGAACGGCCGCGCCATACTGGGCTTTATTTCCTATGGCTACGCGCAGATGCTTTTGCGCCTCGATCGGGTGGAGGAATATCTATTGTTCCTGTACTCACACCGATTTCACGATCATAGCCGCGGGAGTTGGACGGCCGGTGAGGTGGCGGGCATCAACGGAGGCACAGCGATATTTTGCATACCGGCGCAGCAAACGATTCCGCTGCTAGTGCGCTGGATGCTGGTGCTGGAAGATTCCGATGATGACAGGCTCCATTTCGGAAAGGGTCTGCCGCGCGAATGGGTCGCCTCCGGTAAGGAGATCCGGATCGAGCAGGCCCCGACACGTTGGGGTCGAGTCAACTTCAGCCTATCCGGTACCGGTGCACGGGTGGAATTGGCGAAAGCAGGCGCGCCGCGGGAGTTGCATGTCAAATTCCGTTTGCCGGTCGCGAACCGGCTGCAGAGCGCTACTGTCAATGGGGTACCCGCGCGCATCGGCGGTTTGCATAACGACACTGTCATCATCGAGACTGGAAGCCGCCGCAGTTTCGTAGTCGCGGTGAAGCTCGGCTGAAGAGAACGCATTGGATACGAGGGGAAGTAGTTCGTTTGATGCAGTAGTGGTGGGAGCGGGCATAGTCGGCGCGGCTTGCGCGAAGGAACTCGCCGAAGCTGGATTGCGCGTAGCCATTTGCGAGCAGAACGGCTATGCGGGCGGCGGCGCGACGGCAGCCGGTATGGGCCACCTTGCCGTCATGGACGACTCCGACGCTCAATTTGCACTGACTTCCTATTCACAATCGCTGTGGCGCGAGCTTGCGCAGGAGCTTCCGGCGGAGGCGGAGTACCTGGCGTGTGGCGCGTTGTGGGTTGCTGCGGATGAGGAAGAGTTGCGCGAAGTAGAGCGAAAATTCCGGTTTTATCAGAATCGGAACGTTCCCGCTGAAATTCTGGATAGCAAGCAATTGGCGGAGGCTGAGCCGAATCTTCGCGCCGGACTCGCCGGGGGACTGTTACTAACTGCCGATAGCGTCTGTTATCCGCCGTGTGCTGCCGGGTATCTGACAAAGCGAGCCGCCGCCACTGGTGGCAATATTTTTTTCGGTAAGAAAGTGACAGAAGTTTCCGAGAGCGGAGTCCGGTTGGAGGACAATACCTTTCTGACTGCCGGGTTGACGGTGATCGCGACAGGGGCCGCGGCGGTGCGTCTTGCTCCCGAAATCGATGTACACCCACGTAAAGGGCATTTGGCGATTACCGATCGCTACCCAGGCTTTGTTCGGCATCAATTGATTGAACTGGGCTATTTGAAAAATGCACATTCGACAACCGCCGACTCGGTCGCCTTCAACGTGCAGCCTAGAGTAACCGGGCAAATTTTGATTGGATCGTCGCGGCAATTCGGAGTAGAGGACGCGGTGGCAGAAGGACCGATGCTGAGCAACATGCTGGCGCGGGCGATTGAGTACATGCCGGCTATCGCGGACCTCTCTACAATCCGGGTGTGGACAGGATTTCGCGCTGCTACTCCAGATAATCTGCCTTTGATCGGCGCACGTCCGGGATATCGACGCATATACCTGGCAACCGGTCATGAAGGGCTGGGCATTTCGACGTCGCTTGCCACGGCGAGTCTGTTGGCGGATGAGATTTTGGGCAGGGATTCGGCAATCCCGCGGTCGCCCTATGAACCTAGCAGGAGCGTTGCGGTGCATGCCTGAGAACCTCACCATCGAAGTGAATGGCTGTGAGCTGCCGGCGAAAGCAGGAATGAGCGTGGCGGCTGCTCTTTTTCAAGCTGGCGAATTCCGTTTTCGCATTTCAGCGTCGGGCCAGCCACGGGCGGCGCTTTGCGGCATGGGCATCTGTTTTGAATGCCGGGTGACGATCGATGGTCAAGCGAATTGCCGAAGCTGCCAGATACTCGTCCGGGACGGAATGGTCATCCGCACTTCATGAACGAGGTAGACGTGCTGGTAATTGGCGCGGGGCCTGCTGGAATGGCTGCAGCCATGCGCGCTCAAGAAAGCGGCGCTCGTGTTGCCATGGTGGATGACAACTGGAGCGCGGGAGGACAGATCTGGCGAGGGGTTCAAAACTCGCACACGCGCACGCCTGCCGGAATCCGGATGTTCTGGGGCACGCAAGTAGTCGCTCGCGGAACTGCTGAACGTACGCTATTGCTCGAAGATTCCGAAAAAGCGTTCGAGCTCGCTTTTGACAAGTTGATATTGGCTACGGGCGCACGAGAGATCTATCTTCCGTTTCCAGGCTGGACTCTCCCCGGCGTAATGGGGGCCGGCGGTCTACAGGCGTTAGTGAAGTCAGGACTGGGAATTCAGGGAAAGACTGTTGTTATAGCTGGCAGTGGGCCGCTTTTGCTGGCAGTGGCGGCGTATCTGCGCAAGGCCGGAGCGCGCGTTAAGCTAATCGCCGAACAGGCAACCACAAAGGCTGTCTCTTCCTTCGCGTTTCATATGGTTCGTTATCCAATGAAGGTAACGCAGGCGACCGCCCTCAAGCTATCGCTTCACGGCGTACCATACTTGCGTGGCTGCTGGGTGGAAGCAGCGGAAGGAGAAGGCCGTGTCCAACGGGTTCGATTGCGCCAGGGGCGCAAAAGCTGGACGGAAGATTGCGACTACGCCGGAATCGGATACGGACTTTATCCCAACACGGAGCTGGCGGCCTTACTGGGCTGCAGATTGCGAACCAACGCAATTGAAGTAAATGAGTGGCAGCGGACCTCGGTCGATGGCGTGTTTGCAGCCGGCGAGTGCACTGGGATCGGTGGAGTGGATTTGTCGTTAATAGAAGGAGAGATCGCGGGGTACGCGGCATGCGGTGATACGGCGCGGGCAAGCCGCCTTTTCGGCGCAAGGAGTCGGGCCAAGCGCTTCGCAGGTGCATTAGACCGCACCTTCAGGTTGCGTGAGGAACTCCGGACGCTTCCCCGCCCTGGAACCATCATCTGCCGGTGTGAGGACGTGCAATACGAGAAACTGCAGCAGATGTCATCGTTCCGCGCGGCCAAGCTGCATACGCGCTGCGGCATGGGACCTTGTCAGGCGCGCATCTGCGGAGTGGCAACGGAGTTTCTCTTTGGGTGGAGAACGGATTCTGTTCGACCGCCCATCTTGCCAGTACGTGCAGGCAGTCTCATCACTAGAAAAGAGTTTCAACAGGAGAGTTCGATAACACGATGAATAAGAAGATCGACTGGCAGGGTGTTTTTCCGGCAATCACAACGCCTTTTAATGAAGACTTATCCGTAGATCACAGCTTTCTGGCCGAGCACTGCAAATGGCTGGTCAACAACGGATGTAAGGGTCTGGTAGCAGCCGGCTCGCTGGGGGAAGGAGCCACCCTGAGCCAGATGGAGAAAGATCGCGTACTCGAAACGTGTATAAAAGCGGTCGGTGAACGTGCCTATGTAGTGGCGGGTATCTCATCGCTCAGTACGGCCGACGCGGTTGCCGCTGGGCAATCCGCTGAAAAAATAGGATGCCACGGCCTGATGGTGTTGCCACCATATGTATATGTCGGCGACTGGCGTGAGATGCGGTCGCATGTCAGCGCCGTTATTTCCGCAACCAGTTTGTCTGTCATGCTTTACAACAATCCGATCGCTTATAAGACAGACTTTCTTCCGGAGCAGGTTCGTGAGCTTCTGGACCGGCATCCGAATTTGCAGGCGATTAAGGAGTCTAGTGCCGATGTGCGGCGCGTCTCAGCCGTACGGGCGATCGCCGGCGAGCGCTTGCAGATTTTGTGCGGCGTAGACGACGCGATCGTAGAAGCGGTTTACGCCGGTGCGGTTGGGTGGATCGCCGGTCTCGTAAATGCGTTCCCACAAGAATCAGTAGACCTATTCGAGCTGGCGTTACAAGGCAAAAAAGCGGAGGCGTTCGAATTGTACCGTTGGTTTCTTCCTCTATTACGGCTGGACGTTGTGCCGAAATTCGTACAACTCATTAAGTTGGTTCAGGAAGAAGTTGGGATGGGCAGTGCGCGCGTTCGCCCTCCCCGTCTGACGCTCACAGGGCAAGAGTTGGAGAACACGAAACGGCTGGTAGCAGATAGCGTAAAGCGGCGCCCAGTGGCCGACCTTAAAGTATTGCCTTGACAACAGCGCCGAGCTTCATGTATTCATCCAGGTTTTGCGGCTTAACAAAATAAGCATCCACGCCGAGATTCGCTGCTTCCGCCCGATCCATAGAGGCATCGGAAGAAGTGACTACAATCACCGGCACCTCCGCAAACCGAGGGCTGGTTTTGAGACGCCGCAAGACCTCCATCCCGCTGGTACGGGGAAGGTTCAGGTCAAGAAGTATGACTTGAGGACAAGGCGCTTCCGGATCGGTGTCGGTGGTCTCGACAAATGCAATGGCCTTCTCGCCATCCGGCGCGACCACGACAGAGCTGTGGACGCCTTGGGATTCGAGCGCTGTTCGGACAAAGAAAACATCAGCCGGGTTGTCTTCAACGAGAAAAACAATGGAACGTTTCCCGGTCATATTGTCCCGTTTATTGTTGTTGACATCGAGGAAGTGTAAATTGGAAATCGCTGCCCGCTCCGGGTTGCGATTCCACCCAGATGCGGCCGCCATTGCGCTCGACGATTTTCTGGCAGATAGCCAAGCCGACGCCCGTGCCGGGGTATTCGCCGCGGCCATGTAATCGCTTAAAAAGCTTGAAAATGGACTGGACGTATTGTGGACTGATTCCGATGCCATTATCTTTTACGGAGAAGCACCAATAGCCATTTTGGGCTTTGGCGGAAATTCGGACGCAAGGCGCTTCCACACCTCGATATTTGATCGCGTTGCTAATCAAATTCTGAAATAGCTGTTGCAGGTGTATAGCCTCAACAGGAACGGCCGGCAAGTCTTCATAACTTACAGTAGCCTGAGCCAAACGGACGCCGGTTCCCAAGTTCGATAGCGCCTGAGTGATGGCAGATGCTACGGGGACAGGAGCGGGAGTAGAATGCGCTCTGAGCCTCGATACATCAATATATGTAAGAAGGTCCTTTATCAGATCGGACATTCGCGCCGAGCCTTCGATCACGTGCTGCAGGAACTCGTCGGCTTGACCGTCCAGACGACCGGAATACTGCCTTTGGAGCATTTGACAATAAAGAGATACATTTCGGAGGGGTTCTTGCAGATCGTGGCTGGCGCAGTAGGCAAACACGCTCAGATCATCATTTGCGCGCCGTAATGCCTCGTTGCTGCTTTCGAGCGCGCGTTCGGCTTTGCGGCGCTCCGACATATCGCGTGCGTTGATGAGAATGCCGCCGACAGCAGCATTACCGAGCAGATTGGCCGCTACGCCCTCTAAGACCCGCAGCGAGCCATCACTATGTTTGACATGCAGCTCGAAACGATGGGCGTTCGGGGCGGGATCAAAGGCGGAAAAAATCTGATCGGCTATTGGGTCTTCCTCGCGCAGAGAGAATTCACGAAACGACCGGCCGACGAGCTGGCCGGGCGCGTAGCCCAGTACGGTAGACGATGACGGGCTCGCATAGAGCAATTTGCCAGCTTCATCCGTTAGGAGGATGAGATCCGAGGCATTTTCAATCAGGGAGCGGAAACGCGCCTCGCTGGCTCGCAATTGATCGTAGAGTTGGTCAAGC
This sequence comes from Bryobacteraceae bacterium, assembly GCA_025924475.1. Lineage (GTDB taxonomy): Bacteria > Acidobacteriota > Terriglobia > Bryobacterales > Bryobacteraceae > Bog-105. The sequence continues at coordinate 17,173 of JAICIH010000006.1, read as the reverse complement.
TTGGCGGCGGTTTGATTAAAGACAGCAGCGAGATCGGCGAGTTCATTCGTGCCAGATAATGCAACTCGATGTTTGAAATCGCCTTGCGCCAGTACGCGCGTGCCGGCGCTCAGCATGGACAGCGGCTGGGTGATGCTATGCGTAACAACCACACCGAGCGCGACGGCGATTAAGAAGCTCAAAATGGCAGAAGCGGCCAGGGTGTTTGCGGCCTGGTGTTCGGCATGGCTGATGTCTTCGAAAGCTTGTTTCCGAACCTGCGACAACTCGAGGTCGGCCTCGCGCATGAGAGTTTCGGCCACATCGTCTGTATGATCCAACTGATTCGCCAGCCGCGCATTCAACGCGGACCAATCGCCAGCTGCAGCCAGATCGCCAAGGGTCGCCACGCGCCGCGGTAAGTTCTCCACGATATCGCTGAGGCTCTCGACGATGAATTTCTCGCGGCCATTGGCCGGCGTGATCGCTCGCAGTTTAGCGGTGGCCTCGTGAGTTTCCTTTTGGAAAGCGACAAGCAGCGTTTGCGCCTGCCGGTCGAAGCGTCTCGAGTCTTGGCCTTCAGCAGCACGATGCAGGCGATTGGTCAGCATCAGCAGGCCGTTGTTCACGCGAAGCACAGCCGCCAAGCGCTGTTCGGTAGTAGAAATAACCGCGACGCGGTCCCCGACTTTGTGAAGATTCCAAAACGCAATTGCATTGCCGGCCAACATCAGCAAGAGAACGCAGGCGAAGGCGACCTGCAGGCGAAACCCGATGCCGAGATTATCGAGAGCGGAGAAGCCGAACGACAGCCGTTTGGGAGAATTCACGGCTAATTGCCCCTCGAAGCTGCATTAATTTTCAAATCGGCAAGCGCCTGTTGGAGATCACTCAAGGCCGCCTCCGGCGAGGATTGGCCGGTAAGAATCCGATGAACCGTCTCATAATAATTTTTGGAAAGCGCGGAATACTTGGCGGCCGCGATGGCGGACGGCCTGGCGATCCAACTATCCCTGCTGGCGCTTCTAAATACGGTGGCTTCCGGAACAACGTCCAGCAGGTCCACATCCGAGTAAAGTTGGCTGATCGTAGGAAGGTAACCCTCCTCGATGGCCCGCGATCTTTGAATTTTGCTGCTTGTCAAGTACTCTACCAGTTGGGCGGCTTCGCGGGGATGAGCGGAATAGCGGGAAACAGCGAGCTGGAAGCCGCCCACAATTTGGGCACGACCGGCAGGACCGGCAGGAAGCTCCGTTACGTTAAAATGCCCACGCACCTGGGAGCCAGGCGCCTGGGTGGTGCGATAGCCGCTGCTCCAATAGCGCATAAACGCGGCGTTTCCCGAGCGAAATAGGTTCAAGCTATCGGATTCCGAATAGGAGATTATGCTCGGCGGAGAGATAGATCCAACCCAGCGGGCAGCCATGCGAAACGCGTTTGCAGTCTGTGGGTTGTTCACCTGAATGGTTCCGTCAGGCGCTACAATCCGGCCACCTCCGAATGACGCTTGCCACTCCAGCGCATTGCATGTTAAGCCTTCGTACGAAGCGCCCTGCCAGACGTAACCCCAGAAGGGAGAGTGGCCGGCAGCACGCTCGCCTCGCTGAATATGCAATGCCATTTTTTCCAGTTCCTGCCAGGAGGCAGGCGGTTGACGATAGCCGTACTTTTTCAGCAGATCGGTCCGGTAGAAAAGCATGCCGGCGTTCAGGTAGAAGGGAAGGCTGACGATTCGACCCGCCACAGTGTCGTTCTTTAGCAGTTCCGGCAAATACTGGCTCGGATCGCTTTTCAAATAAGGACGCAAATCCAAAAGGTGCTGGTGGAGCGTTGCAGGCCAGATGACATCGATCAAATAGACATCCGGCGTGCTGAAGTGACGATCCAGGGTTCGCAAAATCACGCCTAGTTGATCCGCGGAGTTACCCCAAGCTGGGAGGAACTGCACCTGGATTCCGGTATTGCGAATGAATTCCTTCAGCCCTTCGGCCTGCAATTGCTCAGCCGCCTGATAGCCGAACCCAGCGACAGTTAAGGTGACGTTTTTGGCAGGTTGAGGCGCGAATGACGGCCGCGCGAGAGGCACCGCAGCCGCAATCGCCAGAAGCGCGCAGAATAAATATTTCCCCAGAAACAGGCGCTGGAGACGTGGCTTGGCCGAATGGTGCATTTCTGGCCTTGCCCGATCAAGATGAGAAAGCTTCACGCCACGATAGCAACCGTCTGGCCCATCCAATCGATGTCTGAGGCCAGCTATTTAAACTAACCGTCTATTCCACAGTCTAAGCTATTTTCCCGACTGGGATAAGTGCCGCCAGGTTAAGGAGAGTAACTATTGCAGAGATTGGAGTCACCCGGCGAATTCCAGCTGTTGTTGTGCCGGCGGCTTTGGCGGCCAATCTTGGAACGCTCTCTTTTGATTCCGCAGCATACTAGCTGCTAATTGCCACGTCGGACCGGGTGTCTCTCGCCAGGGAGCCGGCACAACCACCCGGCAGTAGGCCTGGTGCTCGGGAGCGAAATAACTGAACACCTCTGGGCCGAGTTGGGCGGAGTTCTGCATCCTGGATCGGCGGACTTCGATTTCGATCAATCCACATTCCACCGGTATTTCCGAAATGTCCAGTAATCCGCTGAGGGTCACGAAATAGAACTCATTCGAATAGCGCAAGCCGATTCGACGTTTCAATGGATGTTTCATCTCGCAGAGAAAATCAGCACGGGATGTTTTGATTTCGTAGCAAATCCGCTTCATCGAGGTGTGAGCGTAGCAATTCAATGCAAACGCGTCTAGCCGCTGGGCCGAATTGCGATGATGGCCGGTGCCAACTCTCAGCGCACGTAGAAAGATCCATTCAGACGAATTGGCGTGCAGACATGTCTGGAGAATATCGAGCATCCCTACCGGTCCAAGCTCATCGGATAGAGGACGGCAGTGTTCCGGTTCCGAAAGATTTACAGGCACAATCCGATTGACGAGAACAGCCATTTGACTACTTTAGACCTCGACGAATCAAAAGTACTGGAACAATATCCAGATCAGGCGAGCTCTCTCTCGCTACTGTGTGGCGTCCGCAAGAGAGTTTGACTATAGTTCGCTGGAAGATCCGTCTACTTTAAGTCAAATCTGATGAATTCGCTGGCTGATCGACGATCGGCGATCTCCCCAGCCGCCTGAAATGCCCGATCGAAACGAAATGATTAACGATCTTTGGTATAAGAACGCGATTGTGTATTGCCTTTCGGTCGCCACTTTTATGGATGCAGACGGCGATGGCATAGGCGATTTCAAAGGCCTGATGCGAAGGCTGGATTATCTTCAAGGCCTGGGCGTAACCGCGCTCTGGCTTATGCCTTTTCAACCATCTCCGGGCCGCGATGATGGCTACGATATTACCGATTACTACAACGTTGACCCAAGATATGGCACGCTCGGCGATTTCGTCGAATTTACACACGGCTGCGAACAGCGCGGCATGCGCGTCCTGATTGATCTGGTGGTAAACCATACGTCGGACGAGCACCCATGGTTTTGTGAAGCTCGGCGAAATCCTGATTCGAAGTACCGGGACTGGTATGTATGGTCAAAAAAGAGACCGAAGCATGCCAATGAGGGCATCGTGTTTCCTGGTGTGCAGAAATCAACCTGGACTCGCGATAGCGTCGCAAAGTGCTGGTATTTCCATCGTTTTTACGACTTTCAACCTGATCTGAATACAAGCCATCCCGAAGTACAGGCAGAGATTCTCAAGATCATGGGCTTTTGGCTTCAGCTCGGAGTTTCGGGGTTCCGGATGGATGCAGTACCGTTCGTGATCTCTGCCAAAGGTGACAAGGTCACCCGGCCTGTTGAGCAATACCATATGTTGCGCGCGTTTCGAGAATTCCTGAGTTGGCGTCAGGGAGACGCTATTGTTTTGGCTGAGGCGAACGTAATGCCAAATACCGACATGGAATACTTCGGCGCGACTGGAGAACGGCTGCAAATGATGTTCAATTTCCAAGTCAATCAAAATCTTTTCTACGGGCTGGCTACATCCGACAGTCGTCCCCTGGTGAAAGCATTGAAAGCAACAAAACCGCGCCCGGCAACCGCACAATGGGGTCATTTCCTTCGGAACCACGATGAGCTGGACCTCGGACGATTGACCGACGAACAACGCCAAGCTGTATTCGATGCGTTCGCGCCCGAACTCAACATGCAGCTGTACGAACGCGGTATCCGCAGACGCTTGGCTCCTATGATGCAAGGCGATCGGCGAAGGCTCGAACTCGCCTATAGTCTCTTGATGGCGTTGCCCGGCACTCCGGTAATTCGTTATGGCGATGAAATTGGAATGGGAGACAATCTGGTACTTCCCGAACGCCAGTCGGCACGGACACCCATGCAGTGGTCGGCCGAGGATCAAGGAGGGTTCTCAAGCAATCGCAAAACAATTCTGCCGGTTATCAGCGCGGGCGCGTATGGCTATCAACATGTAAATGTGGCCGAGCAGCGGCGGGATCCGAATTCGTGGATGAACTGGATGGAGCGAATGATTCGTATGCGCAAGGAGGCCCCTGAAATCGGGTGGGGCAACTATGAGGTACTTCCTGCGGGTAGTCCCGCAATTCTCGCAATCCGATACGATTGGCGCGATAACTCCGTTGTTGTTGTGCACAACCTGACTGCAAGTCCCTGTGAAGCGCGGCTAAGCGTTGGTCTTTCGGGTGATGAAGGCCGCCGGCTTGTGAATATTCTCTCGGCGGATCATAGCGTTGCCGACGAATCGGGCAAGCACTCCATCCTGCTCGAAGCTTATGGCTATCGATGGTATCGCGCCGGCAACCTGAGATACCTGTTGAAAAGATCTGACGCGTAACGGGCAGTAGTTGAGAATCCGGATCGCCGCGGTCGCATCTTGAGATGCGATAATCGCAACGAATCAATTCGCATGGACTGGATCAAAGCGTTCTTCGAATGCTCTATCGCACAGATCTGGGTTGCTTTGATTGAACGGCTCGAATCCGATATTCACGAGTACAATGAGATGTCTCGCGGACACTCGGCGCTCCAGGTGTCGAAGGACGAGCGCATCGTAATATCGCGAACGAGAGACAAGCCTCCCTACGATTCGCCGTGGGCTAGTGTGGAACGCCAAGGAAACTATTTGCTTCTTTGCGCCGGCAGATCGGCGCATTCGGCCGACATAGACGAGATTCGCCTCCTGCCCTTTCTTAATGCAGATGGCGAGTGCCGGCTGAAACGCGGCAGCAACGAGCTCGAGTTGTGGCAGGTGTCCCGACTGATTCTGGAACCGCTTCTGGTGCGGCGATAATGGTGAGCCGGGCGGGACTCGAACCCGCGACCACCGCATTAAAAGTGCGATGCTCTACCAACTGAGCTACCGGCCCTTGCGCGAAGCGAAACTTTCTCCAGGATAGCAGCGGCGTTTATCTTAATTCTCTAGGGAACCCGCCAAAGCGCTTCGGCAAACCGCCAATGGCTGTCGATCCATATTCGTATGGGCTGGAAGCCACTCGCGTGAGCATATCTTTCGAGCTCTAGCTCCGTAAATTTGTGCGAGGACTCCGTCCAGATCGTTTCGCCTTCCTGGAAGTTAAATGCGGATTCGAGACAGCTTATGAACACCCTCTGGTTACGGCGGGAGACCAAGTGCATCTCGATGCGCCGGTCCTTCTCTATCCAGCGAGCTTCATGTGCAAAGGCTCGCGCATTAAAGTTGGCGCCCAATTCCCGATTCATCCGGTTCAGAAGGTTCAAATTGAAAGCCGCAGTAACACCTATTGGATCGTCGTAGGCGGCCAACATCTCTTCTACATCTTTTACAAGATCGGCGCCCAGCAGAAAAAAATCGCCCGGCCGAAGGTGCCGTCGGATACGCTCTAGAAACGGGGCGATGTCGCCACGCTCCAAATTTCCGATAGAACTCCCAAGAAATAGCAGCAGCAACGGACCATCAGCAGGGCGGTCACGAGCTACGGTTTCTAAGCCTTCCAACCAATCCGCATGGATCGAATGTACGTCGGCAATACGGCCTATTTGCTTCTCGCAAGCCAGCAAAGCAGAGGCCGACACGTCAATCGGCCGATAGGTTAGCCGATCGCCCGGGTGCGCCAGGTCGCGCAAAAGGTGCAGGGTTTTATTCCCGGCGCCACTTCCCAGCTCGGCAATCAGCCGCATCGGCCCGGTCATCATACGGATGCTGGAAGCGCAGCGCCGCAATATGCGCTCGTCTGCCCGCGCCAGCCCGTACTCAGGAAGCAGTGTAATTGCGTCAAAAAGCACACTTCCGATGTCGTCATAAAGATAACGAGGCGAGAGCTTTTTTTGAGGGACGCTCGACAATCCTTCGGCAACGTCCAGGGCAAACTCGGACAGCTGCGGCCTGACGGAAGCGGACATTTCAGTTCTTCTCCTCGAAACGCCTAGCGATCAACACAGTGAAATTTGGCGTATAGGTATGGATAGTCACGGCGGAACCAATTTCGAAACGAGCGCCGCAGCAGCCGAGCGGCCGTTCGTGGGGAGCCGCCCTTCAGCACATAGTGCTGGTTGTCGAAAAAATTGGCCGAATAACCCGGATACGATGGCCGCGGCTCGAAGCCCGGAAAAGGAGCAAACGGTGTATTGGTCCACTCCCACCCGTTACCCACCAGTTGGCTCACGCCGAACTCGCTATCGCCCGCCGGCGTTGCAGAAACCGATTCCGGATCCCAAGCTCGAAAGTTGAAATTACCGCGCTCCGCAGTTGGCGGCGCAAGTCCCCAAGGATAGGAGCGTTCCTCGTTTGATGACGTGCCATACGCGGCTCGATGAAACTCACCTTCGCTCATCAGTCTTTTACCCAGCCACGCGGCGTACGCTTCGGCTTCCGATTGCGTCACATAGACCGGCCAGTCGAGCGGCAAAGGGATCTCGGCGAACATACATCGCCAAAAGATTTTTCCGCTCTTTTCGATCCAGAAATGCGGCATCGCCGCGCCTGCCCGGACAAATTTCAGGTACTCTCCGTTGCTCACAGGAAATCGTTGTACGCGAAATGCCGATATCCGGCTGCGAATCTCCTGGTATTCGTTATCCCAGCCAAACGAGCCATCCCGCGGTTTGCCGAGCGTCACCTCGCCAGCCGGTATCTCGATCCATTCGTCGGCATGTTCCACGCCGGCAGTCTCGCCCGGCCGATATCCTTGCGGAGCGTTTTTCAAATCCAGAGGAAAATTGTGAAACATGTAAGCGAGCGTTTCGAGATGCATCAACCGGTGCTCGAGCGCCATGTGCACCGTGTCCTCTGGAGCGCGATCCAGGTTTTCATCGACACGTTTGCGGCATCGCTCTACATACTCACGTACTCGATCGCTTGCCGGCCAATCGGCGGCAGTATCTCTCGGAAGGTTCCCCGGCGCCGGATCGATGCCTGCTTGAAACAAGTCATCCAACCCGGGATCTGGTGATTTTAGTCCCAGGCCCTCACGGCAGATTTGAATGGAATCGAAGCCATCCAAATGTCCGAGGTAAAAAATGATGCGATGCCGCTCGGCTATTGGCCGGCGATACATCGCCTCGGCAGTAAGCGTACTAAACAGATGATCGCTCTCGGCTCTGGCGGATTTCAGGTCGCCGGCCAAGCGCTCGGTCGCTACTTCCAGCACGGACATATTCCTTGGATGCCAGGAAGGCCCGCGCCGCTACTTATTTTATTGAACCTGTATCATGAGATTGGTTTTTATCGAGTATCCCTATCGCCACAGTAAGGGCTTGTTCGCGGGTTTGAACCTCCCCTTCGAGCTGCCCGGTTTCCACCGCCTTCAAGGCTTCGCCAAAGGCCTGGCCGGGCGTGTATCCCGCTTGAATCAGATCGTGGCCGCTAATGAGTGGCGCGGGTCGCAAATCCTCCTGCCCAAGTTCGCTCAGCTTGGCCTGAACGAAATTGTAGCTGTCGAGTTGGCCGTGGCTCGAAAGACAATCCAAGCGATGCAGCTCGAGATGTTGCTCGAAATGCGGCAGGCTCAGAAAACGTTTTAACGTACCAAGCCGCATCTGCCGGACATCCTTGAAGCGCATGTGATTTGCGACGAGTGACGTTACCTGTTCCACATCGTCGTTCGAAAATCGCAGCCGGTACAGCCAATCCTTTGTAATGGCGGCGCCCACTTCCGCATGACCATCAAAGCGGATGCGGTCGGCGACGCGAAACGTCGAAGGCTTGCCTACGTCATGGAACAACACTCCCAAGGCGAGGGTGGGTTCCGGATCGCACATGCGCTCCAGCATTAACATCACGTGGGTCCAGACGTCGCCCTCTGGATGGTATTCCGGCGGCTGCTCGACTCCCTGGTAGGCTTTGATCTCCGGCGCTATACACTCCAGAAGACCGGATGAATCAAGCAATTCAAATCCGCGCCGCGCCGCGCCTTCGGTGAGAATTCGGATCAATTCCTCACGAATCCGTTCCGGTGAGATTCTCGTAATGCGGGAGGCAGCGCGTTGAATGGCCGAAAAGGTTTCACTTTCGATGGAAAATCCGAGCCGGGATGCGAAACGAATCGCGCGCAGCATCCGGAGATGATCCTCTTCAAAGCGCTGGTCCGGATTTCCGATAGCGCGAATTACTTTTGCTTCCAGATCCGCTTTGCCGCCAACGTAATCGAGCACTTCGCCGGAAAGGGGGTCCTGCAGAAGACCGTTAATGGTGAAATCCCGGCGGCGTGCATCCAGCGCCGGTTCGGATTCATATCGAACGGCATCTGGACGACGGCCATCCGAGTACGCTCCCTCGCTGCGAAACGTGGCCACTTCCACCTGAATACCCTCCCCTTCGCTGACCAGCACTACGCCAAATTGAGCGCCTACAAGGCGAGCTTGCGGAAAACAATGCAGAACTTCGTCCGGCCTGGCGGCCGTCGCAATGTCAAAATCTTTAGGAGTAATTCCAAGAAGGCGATCGCGCACGCAACCACCCACCAGATAGGCCTTATGTCCGTGGGCGCGCAACGCCGTAATCAATGCAGTGGCAAGACTCGCGCGCGCCCAGCTTAGGGACTCATCTATCTGCATAAAAGCGCCCACGGACCTGCGGGGACTGGGCTCTGGCTGCTACTTCGTTTTTAAGTCGACTTCGGAGGATGCCGGCTGTGCACCATTGCCACCAGCGGCAGCAGCACTTTCGGCGGCGCGCGCAGCCTGGGCCTCGGCCTCAGCCTTCTTCAATTCCTTCTTCGACGGCGGAGCCTGCTCGTGCCGGTAATCATGATCGTGATAGCAGGTGCGGCAGCGCACTTTCGCCGCCTCCTGATCCACGATCGAGACAATAGAATGGTTCGTTACACGCCGACATTTCACGCAGAAGTCGTCGATCACGTCGCCTAGTCGCTTTTCATGCATAACAAACGGCTCGCCGAGCGCAGTATACAGGAGTATATCAAGCCGGGAATCGCAGGTTTGTTTTTACAGACCTTTGCTAAACTTGAGGTCTCACCGCTAGCGGCCAGGTAGCTCAGTTGGTAGAGCGCAGCCCTGAAAAGGCTGGCGTCGGCGGTTCGATTCCGTCCCTGGCCACCAGAAAATTCAACAACTTAGACTGGTTTTGAACCACCCAATGCGGCCGCTTTTGATCGTCCGATTGGCGTCAGCGACCTTTTCCGGGCGCAACGAAATCGATCACCTGACGATCGTTTCGTCGATACACGCTGAAATCCGTGCGATCGATTGTTAGTACTTGGGATCGGGCATGCAACTCGGTCATGACTACGACCGACGCGTCAGCCAGATCCATTTGCCGATATCGCGACATCAAGGTTCGAATGCGGGGCCAATGCGCCGAGAGATCAAATTCCAACCGAACAGCTTTGCGTTCGAGCAATTGGAACAGGGGATCGACCGTTAGGCCATCCTCGCGCAGAAAGTACACAGCTTCCGTGAGCACAGGTTCGCAAACGAGCATCGGCACCCGCACTTGTTTCATAAGCCCTACTGCCCAGGCGTGATACGGATCGTTACGGTTGAGGTAGGCAACAAGCGGACCGGTATCGCAGATTGTGATCACGCCCGCCGAAACCTGCTGCGAGCGTTTGTCGCCGGAAGACGACCGCCGGCCAAACTCCCGGCGAGGTCGGCACTAGCTGCGTAGACCGATCCACTACCATGACGCGGGGCATCGATACGTTCTCGAATGAGCGCTGCGACGCTGCGTCCGCTCTGCCGCGCCTCGTCTCTGAGCTGCCGGGCTACAGCCTCCGGGAGTTTGATTGTGATACCTTTCATGCTGCCCATAACAACAGGGTAACTTGAATCTGACAGATTAGCAATACCTGCGCACGGCAGGTTCCATACGTTCTAAATGTCGGAACGTATTTGGATTTCGGGGGAGACAACATAGCGGCCACTACATTTTGCCTCAGAACACGCTTTACTAGACCTATCGTGGCGATGACGCTCTTCGCGGCTTTCACGCATTCTCCACCGCTCAACCTGCGAGCTGATATCCAAAGAGGTGGCTAGTTGCGAATGTCGGGTTCGACAAGCCGGGCGAGCTGGGAGAGGGATTCCTGCCAACCCAGATAGCATGCCTCGGCAGGAATTACATCTGGTACGCCCTTTTGGACAACGTTGAGTTCGGCTCCTAAAGAAACCTTGTTAATCCGGACGGTCACCTGGATTTCGCCGGGCAGATTCGGATCATCGAACCGGTCCGTGTACCGAATAGTTTCGTTTGGCGCCAACTCGACATAGGTCCCGCCGAACGAGTGGCTCTGGCCAGTGGTGAAATTCGTGAACGACATCTTGTACGTACCGCCGACGCGCCCATCCATGTGGTGCACCCTGCACGTGAAGCCATTCGGTGGCAGCCATTTCGCCATCGCATCCGGTTCCACGAAGGCTCGGTAGAGCTTTTCTGGTGACGTACGCAGTACGCGATGAAGACGAATTGTGTTTGGCATGTGAGCTCCTTGAAAGTTTTATTGAAGCGTTGCTTCTGAAACCTTAGACTGCCACCTCTGCCAGAACTCATCGGTCAACTATCGCCTTTATCTCCTTTGTACGCGTGTCCCTCTCATTCCACAGCGTGGAAAAGATTAGTTCAAGCCGCTTGCGACAATCTCAATTCAAGCGAGCGAGAGGCCTGGATCCAACTCTGCCCGATCTCACCAGTCCAATCGGCGCAGGACGGCTGGATACATTGCCCGGCTGGCCACACATCCGTTATTTCGAATTGCGACAGGTTGCGGGACCATCGTCAAAAACGCGGCAGGTAACGAGGGTGGCTCCCTGCGACGTCTTGAGCGAGAGATTCCAACGATGCCGCGCGCGCCGCAGAACGGTAAATCCAAAGACGTGCTCGCTTTTTCCCGATCGGACTACCACGCCGTTCATACTCGCGCCGCTAAAATCCGACTTCACACTGCGGCTGAGCGCCGTGCCGCCATCACCGGCAATGAGCTGGTTTGGCAAAGTCTGGTTGAAGCTCAAAAATTGAAAAAGGTGCAGATGCCCCGACAGAATGAAATGCACACCAGCAGGCGACGTGCGATTCCAGGCCGCAACCAAAGGAGCAGTCGTACCAACGCCGGCGCCGCTGTAAGACCAAAAAGGATGATGATCGGCGATCCAGGAGGCTTGTCCCGAAAAACTCGCCAGTTGCGATGCAAACCGGTCGACTTGCGCCGAATCGATTCTCACGCCGGCCGCCGAAGAATCGAGCATGCCGATACTCAAATTTCCGCTGGTGGCCACGTAGGGAGCGGAATAAACGCTGCACGAGCCGGTAAAGGGGCGCGGATCGAGATAGTAAAACCAGCCGCGCCAGGCCCGGGTACACTCTTCGTGGTTTCCTCTGGAAAACACCCAGGGAGCGGCTTCCAGCGCTGCGGCGCCAGGAGTAAAAAAGTCGGCTTGCCAGGTTGCCCAGTTATCTCCATGAGGGCCGCGACAGCCGGGGGAGGAGTCAGGACAAACGTCTTCGCGATAGAGATAATCGCCCACGTGCACGATGAGATCGGGGCGCGCCTTAGCGACTTGCGAAGATACCAGCCCGAAAGGCCATTTCTCGGGGTCGGCGCAGTCTTGAATATTTGCTGCTTTGACGCGGCAGCCGGTGTCGCCTAACACCACAACCGTTTTGGGAGAATTGGGGAGCCGTAATGTCCGCGAGCCTGCACGCAACTTGCGCGTGCCCTCCGGAACGAGCGCTTCGCAGGCGGGTTCGAAATTTGCCGGCGCTGGGAGACGGAGGCGCATCGCGAGCGGCTTGCCGTCAGCATCGAGAACCGGGCAATCGCTGCCGGAACGAACCACCACTCGCGCCAGCACTTGCTTTGCTGGCCCGAGCTCGATCCAAACGGGCGTAAGAGATTCGGCCGCCGCTCCGGCCGCACACACCGCCGCTACTACAACAAACCTCGCCCAAAGCATACTGGAATGCCGATAGATACAGGCGCGGCAAAAGAGGAACGGCCGCGATCTTTATTCTTAACACAGGCGCCATAATGGCGGATCTGGCATAAAATCGAGCCATGAAGGTCTCCCGCCGGTCCATACTCACCAGTGCAGCGCTCACAGGCGCAGCCGCCGCATCCTCTCTGCGTTCTGCCGTACAACGCGGCGCTACGCGGCCCGTGCGCGACTATCCAGTTCAGCCGGTGCCATTTACGGCCGTTCATATGAACGATGTCTTTTGGGCCCCGCGTATCGAAACAAATCGCACCGTCACGATCCCGTTTGCTTTCAAGAAATGCGAAGAAACCGGACGTGTGGGTAATTTCGAGCGTGCCGCCGCCGCGCTACGCGGCGAGAAAGTGGATCGCACGATTCCTCCTTATCCGTTCGACGACACCGATATCTATAAAGTCATCGAAGGCGCCTCCTATACGTTGAGCGTTCGAAAGGACCCAAAGCTCGAGGCCTATATCGACGGCTTGATCGAAAAAATCGGCGCAGCGCAGGAGCCGGATGGATACCTGTACACCGCGCGAACAATCGATCCGGAACACCCGCACAAATGGGCCGGCAAAGAGCGCTGGGTGCAGGAAGAGGTGTTAAGCCACGAGCTCTACAATTTGGGCCATCTGTATGAATCCTCCGTGGCGCATTATCAAGCGACCGGCAAGCGCACGCTTCTTGACATTTCTTTGAAATCCGCCGAACTCCTCTGCAATACGTTCGGTCCGGGCAAACGAAAAATCTATCCGGGCCATCAAATCGTGGAAATGGGGCTGGTGAAGCTGTACCGCGTCACCAACGATGAGCGCTATCTGAATCTTGCCAAGTTCATGCTGGATTGCCGGGGAGGCGGCAGCCCTTATAATCAGGCGCACAAACGCGTGGTCGATCAACGCGAAGCCGTGGGGCACGCGGTCCGCGCGACTTATATGTATTCCGGAATCGCAGATGTAGCCGCCATTACTGGGGACAAGGAATACCTCGCGGCCATCGACGCGATTTGGGACAACGTCGTAACAAAGAAGCTTTATCTCACCGGCGGAATCGGCGCACTCCACAAGGGCGAAGCTTTTGGTGAAAATTTCGAACTGCCAAACCTTACGGCGTACAACGAGACGTGCGCGGCCATCGGACACGACTACTGGAACCACCGCCTATTTCTTCTTCATGCCGATGCCCGCTACATCGACGTGATGGAGCGGACGCTCTATAACGGCCTTATCTCCGGTGTTTCGCTGGAAGGCGATTTGTTCTTCTATCCAAATCCGCTCGCTTCCACTGGAGACTACGCGCGTAGTCCTTGGTTCGGCGTGGCCTGTTGCCCGGGCAATATTACACGCTTCATCGCGTCTGTACCGGGATACATGTATGCGCGCCAGGGCGATGCTCTGTATGTGAATTTATTTGCGGGCAGTGACGCACAAATCGATATGGCACGTGGGCTCACGGTCAAGCTGAAGCAGGAAACTCGCTATCCCTGGGATGGCGCGGTGCGGATGACGGTAGAGCCGGCTAAAACGGCTGCTTTCACGATTGCTGTGCGCGTGCCTGGCTGGGCTCGAGGCGAGGCGCTGCCTGGCACCCTTTACCGTTTTGCCGATACTTCTTTGCCGCCGGTAACTCTGAAGGTAAATGGCCGTTCGATGGAGCTCCGGCTCGATAAAGGTTACGCCCGGCTGCATCGTAAGTGGCGCGCAGGCGACACCATTGAGTTAGGGTTGCCAATGGAGCCCGGGCTCGTGCTCGCCACTCCGGAAGTCGCGGCCGATCGCGAGCTCGTCGCTATTCAGCGCGGCCCAATCGTCTATTGCGCGGAGTGGCCCGATAATCCGCTGGGTGAAGTCCTGGAGCTGGCTCTTGCCGACAACTCGCCATTGACAGCAGAATTCCGGCCGGATCTCCTACACGGTGTGACAGTCGTAAAAGGTCGAGGATTTCAGGCAGCGAAACCCGTCGAATTTACCGCGATTCCGTATTTCGCTTGGGCGCACCGCGGAAAAGGACAAATGGCGGTATGGCTAAAAAAGGCGCCTGCTACCAATTCGTAATGGACCCGTCCGGGCGGAAGTACGTTTGCGCGCGCGCCGTTACTGGCTGCGTGATTTCGGTAACGGGCGTGAGTGCTTTCATGTTCAACTCCACGCCCAGGCCCGGCCGCTCGTTCGGATAGAGCTTGCCATCTTTGAAATCGAGGCATACCGGCAAATGAGGAAGCGTACGGCCCTGATAGTTGTACTCCATCAGCACCGGTCCTGAATAGGTAGAAAGGCAATTGACGAGCGCGGCCGTAGCCACCGGACCAGTGAAGTGGGGCACGATGCCGACAAAGTGCGTTTCGCAGATCGCCGCAATCTTCATCATCTCGGTGATTCCGCCGACATTCGGCAGCGTGGCGCGGACATAATCGATGTCGTGATTTTCGACCAGCTTGTTAAAGTCCCACCGATTACCCCACTCCTCTCCGGCGGCAAGCGGCACGTTCACCTTGCGGCGCAAAATCGGAATATCTTCGAGAAACGCCTCCGCGCGCACCGGGTCTTCTACAAAGTAAGGGGTCAGATTTTCGATGAGATTGCAGCCGCGGATGGCGTC
This sequence comes from Bryobacteraceae bacterium, assembly GCA_025924475.1. Lineage (GTDB taxonomy): Bacteria > Acidobacteriota > Terriglobia > Bryobacterales > Bryobacteraceae > Bog-105. The sequence goes on along the minus strand of JAICIH010000006.1, from coordinate 2,163 downwards.
GGATAAATCGAAACGCTGGTGAAAATCTACGCACCAGTCGCCGTTCTTACCCACGCCATCACGTGCCTGCACGCAATCTTCATACAGTTGATTGAGGCGTTCATGTGTGTTGAACGGTCCGTTAGCCGGAGCGTCGGCTGCGCCCATACGGAAGCAGCGATAGCCCGCCGCCATGGTGAGTTGGGCGCGCTCTTTGATGCTCATACCGCGCCGCATGCCCGGAATAATTCCCGCAGTGTTATAGCACTCGCAATAGTTGCGGACGGCGCCGCCCAAGACTTCATGAACGGGCAGAGAAAGCATCTTGCCTTTTAAATCCCACAGAGCCAGATCCAGAGCGCCAATGGCGTCTTCTTTCTCGCGGCCCGCGGGGTAGAAAAAGGCGCGCGACATGTCTTGCCAAAGGCGCTCAATGTATTGTGGGTCCCGGCCAATCAGCCTTCCGGCGGACTGTTCGAGCATTTGCTTGGATCCGCCCTCGCCGATACCGGTCAATCCGCCATCCGTTTCGATGGTCACGATCAGATCGCTCTGATTGAACAATGGGTTGGGATTCGGTGGCGCGTATACGCGAACGCGCGTAATTTTCGTCTTGGGCAGCGATCCTTCCGCGGGAAGCGACGCCATCAAGCCGCCGCCCGAAGCCGCGGCAAGCGATTTTAGAAAAGCTCTACGGTGCATAGTCTCAGCCAGAAAGTATATCGGCTTCGGTAAAGATGCGCGTTACGGTTTGTGAAAAAACGCCGCTCCCTCACGGTCGCGGTTCTTTTGCGCTGGGCCAACGTTTGCAGAATCTAAAGAACCACGCGCGTAAGCAAGTGGCCGGAACTGCTGCTTTCACAAACTCCCTTGTGAGCCTCACCAGATTGACAATATATAGTCCGACTTACTATGATAGACGTATTATGCCACCGTCAAAGTCCGAGCGAATGGAATTCTTGCAGGGGACGTTGGAAATGTTGATTCTAAGAACACTCATGTTTGGCCCGAAACATGGCTATGGCATAGCTCAGTTCATTCGCCAGACATCCAGCGACGTTCTTTTGGCGGAAGCCGGATCGCTCTATCCGGCGCTACAGCGGCTGGAAATGCAAAAGCTGATTACCGCGAAATGGGAGATGTCGGAGAACAACAGGCGCGTCCGCCATTACCGCTTGACTGCCGCGGGCCGGGCAAAGCTTTCTTCCTCCATGTCTCGTTGGGATGAGTTCGTGCAGGCTATCGGCCGGGTTCTGCACCCGGCGAAGGAGTAGTCACATGTTGTTTTTCAAGAAGCTGGTTTTGCTATTGCCCTGGAAACGACACGCTCGAGAGCTGTCGCTCGAGGAGGAACTACGGTCTCATATCGAGTTAGCCGCCACCGATGCTCTGAAAGAAGGAGTGGCGCCGGATGAGGCAATGTTAGCCGGCCGTCGTGATCTTGGCAACACGCTGCTCATTCAAGAGGACGCAAGAACAACTTGGGGATTCGCCGCCTGGGATCACTTCCTGCAGGACCTGCGCTTCGGGGCGCGTCAATGCAAACGCCAGCCGGGATTTACCGCCGTCGCGATTCTCACGTTTGCACTCGGGGCGGGAGCGAACGCATTGATGTTTACCGTTGTGGATTCGGTGCTCGTGCGGCCCCTGCCCTACCCCGATGCGCATCAACTTGTATTTCTTGACAGTACTGACGCGAAAGGCAGCCACGGTTCCACGTCCCTGCCAAATTTCCTCGATACCCGAAAGTACGCGCACTCATTTTCGGGGTTGGCGGCGTATCAGGAAAAAAGTGTTTCTCTGCGTCTGCCTGGTGGCGAACCGGTCCATGCCGCCGGGGTAGCGGCTAGCGTAAATCTTTTCGATGTCCTTCGCGTTGCTCCTATACTCGGCCGAACGTTTCTCGCCGGAGAAGATCAGCCCGGCAAATCCTGCATTGTTGTATTGAGTACAGGGTTTTGGCGGGAGCATTTTTCCAGTGATCCCCGCATTCTCGGACAGTATCTTACGGTGGACGGAAAGACATGCCGCGTCTCGGGTGTAATGCCTGCGCATTTTGCATTTCCTTCCCGCGATGTCGGATTCTGGATGCCGTTCCAGCCAACTTCGGATATGGCGCAACGCGGTGCGCAGTTTCTAGATGTCATTGGAAGATTGAAGCCCGATGTAACCCTTGCTGCTGCG
>JAICIH010000005.1 GCA_025924475.1 Bryobacteraceae bacterium | reverse complement strand
CGAGCTCGACAATCAGCTCGGCTTCGATCGCCCGGTGAATTGGGCGGAGCACGCCACCATCGGCTCACCATTTCTCGCCTCGGGCGAAACCGTGGTCGATCTATCCGGCTCCCGCTCGCGCACGCGGCCCTACGATCAGCCGATGAACGGCCCGAGCGTCCGCCGCCTGGCTCCCGACAAAGATTTCACCTGGCCGCTGGCGCCCGGTTTGCATGGCGAGTCCATCGATCTGCGCGAGACTCCCGAGAATGCCCACTATCTGGACCACGCCACCACGCTGATGGATCCCGATCGCGCGCTCGAATGGGCTACCGCGCTCAACAAGAAGAAACGCCTCCTGCTCGGCTACATTTTCCGGCGCGTGGAATATCCGTGGCTTCAATATTGGGGCAACTATCCGTCCACCGGAAAATTCTCCCGCGGTATGGAATTCGGCACGCAACCCTTCGATGTGCCCAGACGAGAAGCAATCAGCATGGGCACGCTGTTCGACACACCCACCTACCGCTGGCTTCCAGCGAAATCGAAGATCACGACGCGCTTTGTCGTCTTCTATACGCGCGTCCCGGAAGGCTTACAAAAAGTGGACGACGTCCGAATAGAAAACGGCCAGATCGTGGTAGAAGATCGCGCCGCGCGAAAAGAAGTCCGGCTGGCGGCGACCGTTCACCTCGAACCCTGAGAACTTACCTTACTGAATCGTGCTCGGTCGCGGCATTCCCGAGCGCGCCGGCCGCGGCGGCGGCACATAATCTACGAGTTCGTCCACCGGCTTCTTCGCCGCCCACGCAATTCCACGCAGCAGCGTCCGCTGGATCTGGTAGTTGGAAAAATTGGCGTAGATATGGCCCTGCATCCAGACGAAAGCGCGTGCGGGCTGGCCGCCGGCAAGCGTGTGTTCATACGTCCAGAACTGCGGCACCACCTCTCCTTTGTGATCGCCTGCACTGCGCGTCGGGGGAATGCGGTTGGTCGCCAGCACATGAATCGCCGGATCTTTCGCCCACGTCATACCAAAAAACGCTTCATCCTCGATCGTGATGTCGGACATGTCCTTCATGATCGGGTTCGCTCGATCCACCACGTCGTAATGAATGGGCGCATCCAACGTATAGTTCACTTCGCCGTGTTTCTTCGCGCCTCCAAGGAGCGTTGCGAGATACGCCGGGTCGGGACCGCATAGAGAGTCATGAAAATTCACCAGACCGCCGCCGCGCTTAACGAACTCCTCGATCGTGGCCTTTTCGTTTTCGATCGGGTAACCCGCGTCGCCTTTGTAAATCACCACGACGTCCGTATGTTCGAGATCGGCGCTGGTCGGCGGATGCAGTGCGCCATCGACGACCGCACCATGCTCAGTAAGAAGCTTGCTCCAGTCGGCAAGAAACTGCGGGTAGTCGTGCTGGCCCGGTAAGTGGGACTTCAAACCCGCCCAGATATAAATGTGCATGCCGTTGGGATTCTGGCCGGGCGCCCGTGGAGCCGCCACGCTTCCCGGCTGGGCCGATGCGTATCGTTGCGCCGGCCCTGCCAGGAAAAACAGGAATACCGCGCCCAACGTTACCGCCGTCCGGGCGCTGCCATGGTGTTTGTTCGTCGCGAAGCCCATGGCTGCTACTATCTCATGCACGCTACTGCATTGGACGCGGGTTGATGATCATCCACGACGTGCCGAACTTGTCGCGGAGCATAGTTAGAAACGTATTCAGCTTCATACCGCCACCGCCTTCGCCTCGTATTCATCGTGACGGCGCACGAAATCCATCGTGCGCTTTTCGTTGCGGCCCTTGGGCGCCCGATCCAGGATCATCAACGCTCCGATCCATTCTTCGGGTCCCCGCGCGTAACTCGAATAGGTATGGAAGACGTCGCCGGCTTCATCTTTATAGAAGGCGCTCATGCCCGGCAGTTCCGTTTCTTTGGATCCGGCCGGAACCGGCATCTCGCCAAAGTTGTAGATCACCTTTCCGGACGCCAGATCTTCGCTGGTGAATGAGACGTGATAGTCGTAGTTGAAATCGTTGCCGTAAGAGGATACCCAGGGGAATTGCCATCCCATGCGTTCCTTATAAGCCTCTATCTCCGGCAGCGGAGCTCGTGAGACGGCGATCAACGTAACATCGTGGTGTTCCAGATGCGGAAGCGCGCCGTCGAAATGATCCGACAGGAAAGAGCAGCCCGGGCAACCGGCCGCCCAGCCCGGCCCCAGCATGAAGTGATATGTGATGAGCTGGCTGCGGCCATCGAACAGCTCGGCCAACGTCTTCTTTCCGCGCGGTGTGTCGAAAACATATTTTTTCTCCACCTTCACCCACGGCAGCGCCAAACGCTCCGCATTGATCTTGTCGCGCAGATGCGTGGCTTCTTTTTCTCTTGCCAGCAGCACCTTGCGCGCGGCCAGCCATTCTTCTCGAGAGACGACTGCATGATCGGGCATTGTTTCTTTCTCCGTTCTAAGTTGGTAAACTAGGTTGGTATCAACGTTATTAGTATATGCCACACGCTGCCAGCGTTTCATACGACAAGACGCTTCTGGTTCGCGATTGTTGCCTGTGTCTTCATGTACAGCGTGCCGCCCGCGCGCTCGCCCGGCGTTTTGATGAAACCATGCGCCCGCTCAATCTGACCAACGGGCAATTCTCGCTGATGATGTCGCTGAACCGGCCCCAACCGTCCGCCATGGCGGCGGTGGCGTCGCTATTGGCGATGGACCGGACTACCCTGACCGCCGCGCTCAAGCCTTTGGAGCGCCGCGGCCTGGTGAAAGTTTCTACCAATCAGGCCGACCGGCGCAGCCGTCTGCTCACGTTAACCCAGAAAGGGCGGGCATTGCTGGCGCGCGCCGTTCCCATTTGGGAGGATACCCATCGCAAGATCGAAGCGTCTCTTCCCGAGCGCGATCCCGAGCGCCTGCGAAAAACCTTGCGCGCCCTCGCCTAGTGCTCCACGCTCACTTCCGCCACCGCGTTCCAGGAAAAAATTGGGGACTGAACTGAAGCGTCGTTGCTAAGTAGCTGAAAGGCAATCGCGCCAATGCAGGCGCGGCTGTCTGTACCCAATTTTTTCCAAACGCGTCAGGGAACCGATCTAGTGCTCCACGCACACTTCAACCACCGCATTCCAGGTGAATTCCACGAACTGATACAGCGAAGACTCACGCAGCCGTTCTACGTCGCTATGCGCGCCGTGCTGGATAGCGTCCGCTTCCGTCGCCGCCGGACCGATTCCATAGCTCGGAATTCCTTTGGCGCGCAGTTGCGCCATGTCGCTCGCGCCCGTCGACATCGTCGGCAGAACCGTAGCCTGCGGGTACATGCGCTTCGCCACGCGCCCGAGCGCTTTATACATCTCGGTATCGAGCCCGGACGCGGGCGATGGCGGGCGCGTCATCGGAAGCCGCTCGATGCGCACCGCCGGGTCCGCAATCACGCGTTTCATCTGCTCATAAAACACCGGAATATCTTCGCCCGGCAGCGCGCGAATGTCGAGCGTTGCTTCCGCTTCGGACGGAATCACGTTGACGCCCGTACCCGCCTTGAGCATCGTAGGCACTACGGAAGTATGCAGCATGGAATATCGCCTGGGCTCGTTCTCCGCCAGATACCGGTCCGCTGCTGCCGCGCTCGCTGGATTCAAGAGCGCGTTGTAGCGTGCGGCTTTTTCCGGCAGGCTCATTTGCGCCAGCTTCTCGAAATACGTGCGCGTGGTATCGTTCAGCCGCATTGGTGTTTCCCACGTGCCTACCTTTTGAACGGCGCCCGCCAGATGCACCAAAGCATTGTCGAGCCGCGGCACCGATCCATGTCCCGATGTTCCGGTCGCCACCAGCCGCACCCGCGCTGGCAGTTTCTCTGCCGTTCCAATATTGACCGCTACCACGCGTCCGTTTTCGAGCGTGGCGCTGCCGCCCTCTGTAATCGCGAACTCAGCGTCAATGTCTTTGAAATGCTGTCCGACGATGAAGTTGATGCCCACGCCTGTGGGGTCTGCCTCTTCGCCCGATTCCGCCAGGAAAATCACGTCGCGGTCCAACTGAGCGCCGCTGCGCTTGAGTAGCAGCATCGTCATCAACATTGCCGTGAGATGCGGCTTGTCGTCCATAGAACCGCGCCCCCAGACGTAGCCATCTTTCAAAATGGCTCCGAATGGGTCTACCGGCCACTTCTCGCGCTGCACCGGTACGACATCGGTGTGCGCGAGAATCAACAGCGGGCGTTTGCTGCCGTTGCCCTTCAATCGAGCCACCAGATTCGCGCGGCGAGAATTCAGCGCGAATGTCTGTGAAGGAATGCCATCCGCCGCCAGCGCTTTCTCAATATATTCGACGGCTTGCGTTTCATTCCCGGGCGGGCTGCTCGTATTGATGCGAATCAGCGCTCGGTAGCGATCCAGAATTTCCGCTTTTTGTTTTTCGAAATCGACACGTCCTGTCTGGGCGATTGCCTGAACAGCGAGCAAAATCGCAAGCGAAACAGTTTTCATGGCCGGCCTTCGCACCACGCTAACACGCTAAGTCAAGCCGAACGAGCCATTAGCCGGCGTCGCGCAAAGTGGCGAGCGGATCGATGCGCGAAGCCCGATGAGCAGGCAGGAATCCCGCCGCCACTCCGATCGCGGCCAATGCAGCGCAAGCCATCGCCAGCGCGAGCGGATCGAGCGGCGAAACCTCGAATAACAAACTTCTCATCACTCTCGTCAGCGCCAGTACTCCGAGTAACCCGAATACAAGACCGGCGGCGGTCATCGCGAGCGCGCCGCCCAGCACATACGCCAGCACATCTTCGCGCCGCGCGCCCAACGCAATCCGGATCCCGATGTCGCGGCGCTGTTGGGTCGCCGAATACGAAGCCACTCCGTAGAGCCCGATGGCGGCCAGCAAAACCGCCAGCAATGCGAAAGCGCCGATCAGCCAGGCCGGACGGCTCGCGCCGGAAAGAGCGCGGTCCTGGACCTGCCGCATGGTGGCGACATCGGCAAGCGCCACGTTCGGATCGATTTGGCGGATTGCGTCGCGAACGGCCGGCAGAATGGCCGCCTTCTCTTGCCGGGTGCGGACCAAAAGATTAATGTGGAAACTCGGCGACTGCGCCAGCGGGACATAAACCACCGCCGGATCCGGATCGCCGGGCGCGGCAGTACGCTCGCTGCGGATAATACCCGCAATCTCGACGTCCAACATCATCGGTGTCTGGGCTGCATAATCTACCGAGGACACACGAACCCGCTTGCCAACCGGATCTTTCATCCCCGCCACTTCCGCAAGACGCGCCGCAAGAGTCTGGTTGATTACCACAACGCGCGCCGCTCCCGCGCGATCCTGATCCGTGATGCCGCGCCCGGCCAGCAGCGGAATATCGAGAGTGCGGAAATAGCCAGGGTCCACACGTTTAAAACGGACGTGCACCAACTTGTCCATGCCGCCGGGCAGCATCGCTTCTCCATTTACGATCCAGCGCAACGGCACTTGCGTCGCAATTCCCACGTTTGCCACTCCCGGAGCGGCGCGAATTCGCTCCGCAACGGCATCATAGAAATACGCCGCCTTTCGGGGAATCGAATAGGCGTTCTCCGGAAGATTTAGTGACATGGTGATCACGTGGTCGATCCGCACGCCAGTGTTCAACTGCTGAAGCTTCCATAGACTTTTCGCAAGAAGCAGTGCGCCCGCCACCAGCACCAGGGAAAGTGCGACTTCGCCAATCACAACAGCGCGGCGAACACGGATGTGCCTGGCCGAGGAGCCGCGCTCCGAGCGCTTCAACGAATCCGCCAGATTGCCGAGGGAAGCTTCGAGCGCCGGAAACATTCCCGCCAGCAGCGCCACCGCCAGCACGATGGCCGCGGCAAAGCCGAGCACGCGCGGATGGAGCGCGACCTCCGCGGTGAAAGGGAGCGATTGCACTAGCAGCGGCGCTGCCAGATGGAGCAGCAGGTAGGCGCAACCGACGCCCGCGATGCCGCCCAAGATGCACAATGCCAGGCTTTCCGTCAGCAACTGCGCAACCAGACGCCCGCGGCCAGCTCCAAGCGCGGCTCGCACCGCCAATTCCGTCTGGCGCGTAGCACCCTGAGCAAACAACAAATTCGCTACGTTCGCGCAGGCAATCAATAGAACGAGCGACACCGCGCCGAACGCTACCAGAATGGACCGTTCGAGACTCGCGCCTACCAGCAGTTGCGCGAGCCGCGCCATCGCGATTGCGCCTTTACGTTCTTCAAGCGGCGCCGTCTCGAGCGTTGCCGCATAGATCGCCTGCAGTCGCTCTCGCGCTTGTGCGAGAGTTACACGCGCCCGCAATCGTCCGTATACGGTGAGCCAATGCGTGCCGCTCGACAACTGCGCCGAAGTGAATACGAGCGGTTTCCAGAATTCCGTCTGATCGCGATCGAAAACACCCGGCGGCAAAACGCCGATGACCTGATACGGCGCCCCATCCAGCCTCACGCGCCGCTCCAGAATACGGGGATCGCTTCCGAAATACGTTTGCCACGCCGCATTGCTGAGGACAATCGCGGGTGCGGAGCCGGGCTGATCTTCCATCGCTGTAAATGTCCGGCCGATCTGCGCCGCTGTGCGAAACACCTGGAAATAGGCTGCGGTCACTTCCTTGCCTTCTAGGCGCACCGGTCCGTCTGAATCGTTGAGAGTGGCGGAAACCGGCTGTTCGGCGGACATAGCTTCAAAGTCGGCGCTAAGGCGTTTCCACGTTAGAAACTGCGGAGCCGTAGTGGCATTCACCGCGCCGGGCCGTGGCGCCTCCCAGATGCGAACGATGCGGCTGGCGTCCGGGAATGGAAGAGGCCGCAGAAGCACGGCGTCCACCACGCTGAACATGGCCACCGTTCCTCCAATTCCTAGCGCCAGCACTGCCACAACGATGACGCTGAAACCGGGCGCCCGCCGCAGAGAAGACAGCCCGTAGCGAAAGTCCCTGATGAGCGTTTCGACCCATGGAACACCGCGGTGATCGCGATGCATTTCTTTCATCTGTTCGATGCCTCCAAACTTCCGGCGCGCTTCCCGGCGCGCTTCTTCTCCGGATAAGCCGCGCGCCAGAGCGTCGGCTTCCGCCAGTTCCAGGTGGGCGCGAACTTCACTCTCCAGTTCGCGGTCGAGCCGCGTCCGGCCGCCGGCAATCGCAAACAGTCGTGCAAGTGCGCATCGAACGCTCATGTTGAGGGCTCCAGAAATCGCGCCACCAGCGCGGTCGATTTCTCCCAATTCGCCACTTCAATGAGAAGCTGTTTTCTTCCCGCCTTTGTAAGCGAGTAGAACTTGACTTTCCGATTCGTCTCCGAAATCCCCCAATCGGTCGAAATCCAGCCTTCCTGCTCGAGGCGGATTAAAGCGGGATAGATCGAGCCCTGGCTTAGCTGCAGCGAATCGCCGGAAACCTGCTCAATCCGCCGTGCAATCGCATAGCCGTGAAGCTTACCCATGCTCTCGAGAGTTTTGAGGATCAGCAGATCCAGGGTCCCATACGGAACTTCGTCTTGTTGTTGTTTCGACATGTCGACTTTCGACAGCTTTAGGATCGGCTAATCGGGCAGCCTTTGTCAAGCGGCCTTTTCGAGAGTATGCTGAATAGCGGCAGGAGTCCGTTCATGAAGAGACGCAGCTTTCTAAACAATTCAGCCCTCGCGCTCGGCGCCCTATCCACAGGCTTCCAGGCCCGTTCCGAAGACACCACCCGCTTCGCTGCACGCCCGGTACGTGTTGTCAGCATCGCCTTTCATCCCGGAATGAGCCTTGAGGCGATCGCGGCCCTGGTCGATCAGGAAGGCGCACGAGGCTCCGATCTCATCGCACTGCCCGAAACATGCCGCGGGCTGAATGCGCAAAGCGGCGAAGATTTGGACGGTCCAACGGTGCGCGCCGCCGCCGAGTTGGCGCGGAAACACAAGACGTATATCGTCTGCCCGATCGATCGAAGGACCGCAGGACTCCGTCACAACTCCGCGGTCTTACTGGATCGCGCGGGTAAGGTCGCAACGATTTACGACAAAATCTATCCGGTGTATCAAGCCGAGTGCGTACTCGATCCGCCCGTTCACCCAGGCGAAGCCGTTCGCGTTTATCAAACCGACTTCGGCCGCGTCGGACTGGCCATTTGCTTCGATGTAAATTGGGCGGCCCTTTGGCAGCACCTGTCCGACCAAGGAGCCGAATTAGTGATCTGGCCAAGCGCCTATTCGGCCGGAAGGTCCCTCCAGTCGCGGGCGATCGCTTACAACTACTACATCGTCTCGAGCACCTGGGTCCCGGATTGCCTTGTCTACGATATTGACGGCGAACTGCTAGTACATGACCACGCGAATCATGCCAACAACGCAAATGTAACTCGCGTTGTCCTCGATCTCGATCGCTGCATCTTCCATCAGGACCTGAATCGCGGCAAAAAGCTCGACAAGCTTTTAAGCGAGCGCGGCGCGGATGTGGAGCAGGAGAAATGGCTCCCCATGGAAGGCTGGTTCGTCCTGAGAGCCAAGCGGCCGGGCATCAGCGCGCGCGAAGTAGCACGCCAGTACGGCCTCGAGGAGCTGCGGCCATATATCAACCGCAGCCGCCGCGAAATCGACAAATGCCGCGGCTGGCAATTCTCTTAACAATGCTGAAACCGAGCCGGAAGCGTTAGCGACCCAGAATGGAAACCACCGGCGTTTAAAAACTCAGCCGCGCATTAAGCTGCGCCACCCGCGCTCCCCTCGTATTAGTAAAACGCCCGAACGACGAATTAGTGATATCCGTAGACGCGTAGCTCGAAAAGTTCGTATGATTGAACGCATTGAAAGCGTCAATCCGAATCTGAAGCTGGACCGTCTCAGCAAAGCGGAAGTTCTTGCCGAGCGATAAATCCACATTCCAAAAACCCGGACCGCGAATGGCGCCGCGCCCCAGATTACCGGGCCGGATAGGCAGGCTCGAGGCGGAGCTTATTGGAACCGCCAGAAACGCCGCCGTATTGAGATAGTGCAAGGTCTGCGAGTAATTGGAGTTAGTGGGGTTTCCGGAGACGTAATCGGGACGGCTGATATTTTCCCCCGTCTGTTCGGTGATAATGATCGGCTGCCCGGTTGCCGCGCTAATGATTCCCGAAAACTGCCAACCTCCTAACACATGTTTAAGGGCGGAGCTATGGAACGACGTAAAGCTAGGCAATTGATAGACCCAGTCGGCGGAAAAGTAATGCGTGGTGTCGCCATCGGCCGGCCCCCATTCGCGGCGCAGATTGAAGAAATCCTGCGCCCGCACGTTGGCGTCGTTTTGATAATAAGCGCCGATGTCACCGCTATCGGTCGCCAGTTGCTTGCCCCACGTGTATCGCACGGCAAAGTTGAAATTCCTGGTAAACCGCTTCCGCAGCGACGTCTGCCAGGAGTGATACCAACTGGTTGCCGAATTGTCCAGATAGTAACCTTGCGACAGGTCGGGATTGGGCCGCACACCCGTGACGCGATTCGGGAAGTTATAGGTACGGTTGATCGGGAACTTTACGCCCCGATTCCCTACGTACGCCGATTCCAGTACTAGTGACGAGGTCAACGAATGCTGAACTCCGAAATAGGACGCCAGCACATAGGGCATTTGAAGGTTCGGATCGATAACCACTGTCGGACGAACTTGCTGCTGCGGCTCTAAAATCGCTGCGACTGTATCGTTATAGACCGGGAAGTGCAGATTGTTGGCAATTCCATCTTGTCGGCTCAGAATCGTGCGGAAAGGCAGATACTTCGCGCCAACAGCTCCGCTGAACACGCCCAGGGCAACCGGACTGAACATCGCTCCATATCCGCCCCGGATCGTGGTAGTGCTCTTGCCTGTAAGGTCGTAGCTGAATCCGAAGCGCGGCGCGAGATTCACTCCGGCATCGGGATTATAAGGATCGTCCGGGCTCCGTACTGGTCCGAAGTGAAATGAGGAATCGATGAGCCCGTTCAGGTTGTACAGTCCAAAATTCTGTGAAGGATCGCGCGGATGGGCGATATAGGCAGAGTTGTAATCATAACGAATCCCCAAATTCAGCGTTAGCCGGCTGGTCGCTCGCCAGTTGTCCTGAAGAAAAGCGCCAAAAACCCAATTCGCTCCGTTGTAGCTTCCGTTTCCAAATGTAATGTTGAGAGAACTCGGCGTATTCGAAAGAAGATCCGCCTTGTTACTGTAATTGATCGTCGGATTCTGGGGGTTATTTCGAAATACTCCAAACCGCATAAAGCTGGCGCCGAACTTAACACTGTGCTTGCCGACAAACTTGGCATACTTTTCTTCCAGGCTCCACGTCCGTCCTTCTTCCAGCCACAACTCAGCGCCGGGCGTAGAAAATCCTGAGTAAGATAACTGCGGCGCTCTACCGCCCAGAGGAAGTATATCCGGAATACCGACCTTTAAATATGCATCGGTGCGATCCATATCGTTGAGGTTATATCCGAAGCGAGTTTCCGACGTCCAGGATGCGCGTCCAAACACATAGCTTGCCGTTCCGCGCTCCGTGTATCCGTGATACGTTTGATCGTTCGCGCCGTCGATAAAGATGCGAGGCGTGGTGAGCACTGGCCGGCCGCGCGAGTAGGTCAAAGAGAGATTACTCATGTTCGTGAGGCGAATGTCTCCTTTCACGTCCACATGGTTGTCATTAGCCGTTTGCGCGCGGCCGATGATATAAAGTCCTGTATCCGCGCCGGGCGCAACACTTTGGTTCGGCAGCGGAGTAACCTGTAAAGGCACCGCATACGCCGGAACAGCGGAAGTAATCTGGTCCCGAAAACTGGCGGTGGGCACTGTGCCGCTTACTACTTGCGTTACCGACTGCCGGTAGCCTTCGTAATCCGCAAAAAAGAAGACTTTATCGCGTTTGATCGGCCCCCCAAAGGAACCTCCGAACTGATTGAATACGGCATTTGGCTTCGTACTCAGGAATTGCAAGCGCGCATTCAGATTATCGGATTGGAAATTTTCGAATGCGCCTCCATGCCAGGAATTTGTGCCGGACTTCGTAATAAGATTGACGTTGCCGCCCAGCGCCTGTCCATATTCGGCGGGCAGAATGCCCTTGGTCGTTTCTACCTGGTCGACAGCCTCCAAACTCAAAAGGTTAATCTGCTCGAAATTTCCGCGCATGGATGTCGTGCGGCTTTCCGGGTCGGCCGTGGCGTTGGTTCCATCCACGGTGTACAGCGTTCCCGTCTTCCCTACCCCGTTCAGCCGCACGAATCCCGCGCCAGGACTCACCCCAGTGCCGAGCCCTAGCAGATTGGATACATTTCGTTTGGACAGCGGAAGCTCCGCCGCTTCCGTGCGCGACACGCTTTGCGACTGCTCTGCCGAAACCGTATTCACAAGCGGAGCGGTTCCCTCCACCGAAATGGTTTCACTAACCGCACCCAATTCCAATTTAAAGTCGCGCCGGACGTTCGCGCCCGCCTGTAAATTGATATCGCTGGTTTGCAGCGTCTTAAATCCGTTCGCCGTGATCTTGAGACGGTAGGTTCCTATCCGTAGAAAATCAAATTCGAAACTACCGTCGTCACCGGTAGTCTTGCTATTGGCTGCTCCAGTCTCCTGATTTGTCAACGTGACGTTGGCGCCGACGACCATGCTGCCCGAGGGATCCGATACCGTCCCAAGAAACGTTGAAGTCGTCACCTGTGCCAGACATGGAAGAGATATTGACGCGAAGACAAGCCATTTACAGTAAACCCCTGCACGCATTTTGCAACTACTCCTTTTAAAAACCGACGAGCTCCCCCGTTCTTTGGCGCCCGTCTTCCCACATTGTGAAACCGTATCCAATAATCTGGATTGAGCCGATACTATTCCGGGATTTCAATGAAGTCAAGCGATTACATTTCATATCACCGGCACGTGAATCTACTAGCGGTTGACCGAATCCTAGTCTTCCTTGACTTTTGAAATCGCTTGCGCTACAACTCCCCTTCGTCGCGAGTAAAGGCGTGTACCACATTATGAAATCGGGAGTGCCCTCATGTTTCGCATAGTCGTTGTCCTGTTAGCCGTATCGCTATCCGCCTTGGGGCAGCGAAAATCCGGCAATCCCCTCGACCATTTGCCGAAAAACATCGAGGTACTGACTCATTTCGGTGAGCGGGCCGACATCTCGCCCGATAACCAACGCATTGCTTTTATGGATAAGAGCTTCGGCGATGCGTTTGTCATCGATTTGAAAACCCGCATCATCCGCTGCGTCACCTGTAGCGTACCTGGCGCCGCCTTTCTTCGGATCATGCATCTGGTCTCGGGCGATTACATTTTGATTGGCCCGCAGCATTTCTCCGATATTCATGGCAGCCGCAGGGCCGACAACGAGCTCTGGTTTTTGAGCAAACAGCCCGGCTCGAAACCCGTACGCTTCAATCAGAAAATGTCGGAGGGAGCCGCGCTTTCGAAGAAGAGCATGCGAATCTCCTACTCGGTGACGCCCGCGCAGGATTCATCGCTCCCAGCCGGCCACTCGCAGTTGTTCGTCGCCACCGTTGAGACATCTGGCGGCGCTCCCCGGCTCACCAACAAGCGCATGATCTACGAGAGCAAATCGAACGCCTGTACGATCGAGGCACAGGACTTTTTCGACAACGACAAGAAAATGACGTTCACCTGTTACGAGCCTCAGCACCTTGCGTCCGCCATGACCATCGACTTAGCCAACGGCAATGTGGAAGATATGTCGAAAGCACCGGGCACTTACAACGAATGCGAGGGCATTTATCCGGATGGCCAATATACCAACGTGGAAGGGGATCGCCAGGTAGCTGAACTCGGCGGAGATCATGGATCTCGTAACATCGATATCTGGAAGCTGCGCCTGGATGGTACCGGAAAAGATTTTAAGCGCCTAACTCACTTCAACGATTACGAAGGCTTTAAGGCCTCCAATCCAGTAGTTTCGACCGACGGCCGTTTCATGGCCTTCCAGGTCGCACATCCGGCCGATGAAGCCGGCGTCGGCTACGGCATTTTGCTGTATCACTTTCGCTAGCCTACGTTCGGATGCAAGCTCCGACGTTCAGTAGTTTTCTGAGCCGCGACCAAAGGGAGCGGTTTTCAGCCTCAAGGGTCACGAACTTGCCTAGTTACTTCTTCGGCGCAAACTTTAATTTGGCAATCTGAATGCCTTTTAAATCGGCCCGCAGCACGGCCAAATAAAGCTGCCCGCGGGATTCGATAATTTCCGGCGCGGCATAGGGCATCGTTTCTACCAGATACTGATCGTTATCTTTGCCGAAATCGAACGGATCGCGCGAGCGATACACCGCAAACTGCGCCTTGGCTCCGTAAAATTGATTTCGCAGCAGATAGTAATATCCCGAGGCCGCATGATGGTAAACAAATGGACATTCAGCGGAGTACGGTCCATCGCCCTGGGAACCGCCATAAGCGACTCTGCGCGAAGCGCTCCAATGAATCTTGTCCTTGGACGTGCGCACAAAATCGCCGCCATGACGATTCGGATAAGCGGTGTAGTAGCAGTAATACAGCGGACCGATCTTGAGCACCATCGGGTCGCGCGTGTTACTTCCCGCCTCCTCGCCAAACATACCGGACACGCCATCGCGCGTTAACTGCCGGGCAAATGTTTTCCCGTCCACGCTGGTCGCGAGCGCAATATGCTCCCAAGTGCCGTAGAACATGGAGTAGACGGAATTCTCTTTCAGAACGAATGGCGCTTGCAAGCCGCCTTCCGTCTCTCCGAAATTCGGGTCGGCCATCATGGCAATACCCATCGGCGTCCAATCCTTATCCGTAAGGTTTTTACCCTGCCAGCGATAAAACAGACGGGTTTTGCCGGGAGCCGCGGTCCCGCGGATACAGGACCAAAGCTGCCAGGTGCCATCTGCCGCCTGCCAGATCCCGAAATCCACCGGCTGCTGTTTCGGTGTTGTGTATTTGCCCAACTCCGGATCGCCGGCCACCTGCCAGAAATCGCCGTCGATTTGGGGTACCAGGACCGGCTCGGCGCTCGGAGCCGTTAGCCGCAAGCCCACCAGAATCAGAGCGCTGACAAACAATCTATGCATGCAGCCAGCCTATAACCTCACCTCTCTTGCCGAGGACGCTCGAATTCTGATACGTTCGACCTGAACATTTCAGTAAATAACGGCGGCCGCGCCGCGGCGCCGGGATGGTGAGCACAGATGAACAATTTTTGCAGAAATTGTGGCGCGCCCATGGGCGCGAATTTTGCGTTCTGCCCGCAGTGCCGTACGCCGGCCGCCAGCGGAGCAAATCCGGCATCCGCCGCCCCGACTGCGCCGGCGGCTGCTGCGCCGCCCGCGAAATCCGGCTCGGGGCTGAAAATTCTTCTGATCATCCTTTGCATCCTGGGCGTCGGCGGCATCGCGGTCGTGGGCGGGCTGTTTTATGTGGCGCATCGCGTCAAGCAGGCCGTCGTCGCCAAAGCTCACGAATACGGCGTTGACGGTTCTCACACGCGCAGCGTGGCCGTTGCCTCCATTCATCCCTGCGATCTGCTTTCCAGGCAAGAGGCGGCGCGTCTGCTCGGTGAACCGATTGAGCGCACCGAAGTGCACGACGCGAGTTGCATGTATTATGGTCCACCCGGCTTGAGCGCGAAGCTCGGCAAAGCAGGTATGTCGAGCACGCTCCACACGCCCGGAGAATCACAAACGGCCGCGGAAGCCGCCGACACAGTAGATCGATTCCTGAAAAGCGCCGCGGCACAAGCCGGCCAGATCGGCACCAACGGCGAATACCCGCTACTCACCGTACTGGTGGCCTCTGGCGATGGCCGTGCGCAGATGACGGCGGTTCTAGCCGGTAAAGCGCTCTTGAGCGGCTTCAAAGGCGCCGGCGAGGAAATACCCGATCTCGGAGACCGCGCCGTGCGGCTCGGTAATCTAGGCCTGAACGTCTTAAAAGGAGACACGCTCATTCGCATCCTCCCCGGCCCGGTTCCCGATGCCAACCGGAAATGCATTCTACTCGCGCGCACGATGCTCCCTAGAATCTGACGGGCTATTCTTACCATCGCGCGTCTTGTAGACTCAAACGCGTGCAGAATTTTCAAAACAAAGTCGCCGTCGTTACCGGCGCGGCTAGCGGTATCGGCAAAGCCATGGCGGAGCGCTTCGCCGCCGAAGGCATGCGCCTGGCGCTCGCCGACATCGAACCGGAGCCTCTTTCTCAATTTGCGGACGAACTGCGTCGCGCGGGTACGCAGGTGATCTTCGAACGCGTGGATGTCTCCAAACCGGCGGATCTCGAGCGATTGGCGGCGCGCACTTACCAGGAGTTCGGAGCGGCGGAACTGCTATGCAACAACGCCGGCATTCTACCGCCAGGCGCGCCCGTCTGGAAGGAGCCGCTCAGCAACTGGCGCTGGACGCTCGACGTAAACTTCTTCGGCGTCCTCCACGGCGTGCAGGCGTTTCTCCCGCGCATGCTCGAAGCGAATAGCGAAGCGCACATTGTGAACACCGCTTCGCTCGCCGGCCTGACCACGCGGCCTCTGATGTCGGCTTACAACGTTTCGAAGCATGCCGTCGTCGCGCTCTCGGAATGCCTCTATGCCGAGCTGCAGCTCACCACGGACAAGATCCACGTTTCCGTGCTCTGCCCGGCATTTTCCAAAACGCGCCTGGCCGATAGCGGGCGCAACCGGCCTGAAGGTGTCCCGGCTGATCCTGCCGCCTCATTCGGCTTTTATGAAGCGCTGAAGCGGATCGTGGAAGAAGGCACGCCGCCCGAGCAGATTGCGGATGCCGTCGTCGAAGCCGTTCGTAAGAATCAGTTCTGGATCCTCACCCATCCGCAGCTCGACCAAGGCATACGCGATCGATTCGAATCGATGCTGACGCGCACCAATCCACCCATGCGTGATCTCCGGGCCACGCAAACCCCTCTCGTTTGATTCTCACTCTCGCGCCGCGCCTTCCGTTCGCACGAATCATGATAAGATGCGGCCAGTTGGAGAAGAACACATATGGCTCATTACTCCAGACGTGATTTTCTAAAAACCGGGCTTGCCGCGGGCGCTCTCGTAAGCGCCGGAAGCCTGCCCGTAAAAGCCGCGCGCGAAACGGCTACCGATTGGGTAACGCTCGGAAAATCCGGCGTAAAAGTCACTCGACTGGCGTTCGGCACCGGCACGTTCAGCGGCCGCGTCCAGCGCCAATTAGGACAGGACGACTTCACCAAGCTGGTGCGCTACGCCTACGACCACGGCATCCGCTTCTTCGAAACGGCCGAATCCTACGGCGAAATGCACCAGATGCTCGGCGTGGCGCTCAAAGGCATCCCACGCGATAGCTACCGGCTAATGACCAAAGTGACCACACACGACGGCGTGGATCCGCAGGAAAAAATCGACGAGTTGCGCAAGCTCGCCAATACCGATTACTTCGATATCGCACTGCTGCATTGGCAGCACACGCCAACTTGGCCCACCGACACCGTTCGCTGGCAGGACGGGCTTCTCGAAGCGCAATCCAAACATGCCATCGTTGGGCACGGCGCATCCGTGCACGGGCTGCCGGCCCTACGCCGCTTCCCGGACAACAAGTGGCTCGATATCGCCATGATCCGGATGAACCACAAAGGCTCTCATATGGACGGCGAGGACTACAACACCAGCGGACCAGGCAATGTGACCGAAGTCGTCGAGCACGTAAAACAAGTGCGCCAGGCCGGTATGGGTGTTATCAGCATGAAGCTCGTCGGCGAGGGCTCGTTCACCAATCGTGAGGATCGCAAGGCCGCCATGCGGTTCGCCTTCAAGCACGCCGGCGTCACCAGCGTCACTGTCGGGTACAAAAACACGGCCGAAATCGACGAGGCGATCGAAAATCTGAACCTAGCTCTCGCCTAACGGACCGCCGGATATTTCTCCGCTGCCCGGTTTGCTCCCTGGACCAGCGGCAGATCGACCGTAATCGGAGCATGGTCGGAAAGGCGTTCTTCGAGCGCGCTGTTGAGATTCCGAAGCGTGCGGCCATAGTACGGAGTGAGCGCCTGTCCGGACGGCTTCACGAAAAACCAATCCAGCTTGTAACTGCCCACCAGGTGTAAGAACGTGCGCCGAAAGACGAACGTCGGCGCAAAGCCTTTCCATGCCCGCTGATTGGTTTCTGCCAGAGTGCGCCCTTTGTGTCCCGTGGTCCTCCTTTTACGGCCCCGAAACTCAAATGCGCCGCCATCGGCGAAGCGGAAATTCCGGCTCGTCTGGAAGAGCCGCTTTTCATGATTCGGCGTAAGAATGCGCATATTCAGCGCTGTCGGATCGTGATAATTCTTCACAAAATTTACAGCTGTGCTGATGACGCCCGCAAATGGCACTGGAGCCAGAAAATAAATGGATTCCCTGATCCAGAAGTGATAATTCAGAATGCGCTTGAGAAGTTCCCTGCGGACCGAGGTAGGCGTTCCGTCGTGATTGTTCGTATTCAGGTCGCCGCCGAGGATGACGGGATTCGCGATTCCTTTGACCCCATCGAGCAGATACGACATCTGCCTCTGGCGGCAGCGCGGGCGGCAATAATCCTCCAGGTGCGGCGCCACAATCGTGACTTGCCCGCCAGGCGCATCCGGCGTCTCGAGATCCACCAGCAAAGCCATTCGCTGTCCGCGGCGGACCTGCCGCCGGATGCGCTCGGCAAACAGCTTTTCGGCCGACCAGCGCCTCGCGCTTTCCAGATCCGAAAGCTGCTGCATCTCGCCGTAAAACCAGTCGTAGCATGGCGGCAACGGAACAATCCTGGCGCCCCGAATCGGATAACGGCTCAAAACCGCGTTTCCTTCGAGTCCGAGATAGCGCTTCGGGTCCAACCCGAACGTTTCGGGATTGCCTTGGGATGCTGGAAAATTCATATGCTTCTGCCCCAGGTAGAGGCGGTTCAACTCCACGAACTCCACGCCGTAAACATAATTGAAGTGGAGCGCCTCGGCCAGCGTCCTCACAACATCCCGATAGCCGCTGCGCCGCATGCCCATATCCACTTCGTTCAGAATGATTACATCGGCGTCGCGCAGAATCTCGAGTTCCTTTTGAATGTGGACCAGCTTGGCGCCGTTATTGCGGCGGTTCCTCCGCGCCGTCTCGAGAAACTCCTCCGTCCGCGAGAGACTCATCTCAATCTCCGGTTCGTGTACGCCGCGCGCAATGTTCCATTCGGCCACCCGCAACAGCGGACCCAACCCGCGCTCCGCCGGCTTCAGCGGCCCTGCGCCGGAAGACGCCGCCTCGTTGCTGATAAACGGCTCGTTGAGCAGTCTGTGCAGCTTATCGGCGAGAGCCGGCGGCGGCTCTTCGTTCAGCGCGAGACGAAGCAGTTCTTCAAACGTCAGCTTCGGCGGACCGGTGACAGCGGGCTCTTCCGCGCGTCCAATACTAGTACAGGCCAGGATGACCAGGAGCGCAGCTGAGGCGCGGAGGTACGTTATCATTCGGTGTTCCCGGCTTTTCTAGCGTAGCGGACCATGCGAATCGTTTCGATCATTGTCCTGGTGCTTGCGGCACTAGCCGGGCTCGGCTGTGTGCATTACTATTGGCCGCGCTCGCTCCTGCTGCCGCCGCCCGGCATAGCGCAGATCATCAATACATCTGCCAATGCCACAAGTGTCTCCATTCCCGATCGTGTTTTGATTGGCGAGCTGGCGCAATTTGACGATGGCCTGTTCGCGTTTCTAATGTTCGATTATCTTCGCGGGCGCCCGGCTCTCGCGGGCAGCGCCATTATGCTGACCTCCCACGAAGAGCAGGGCCGCCCCATTTATCACATCCTGCTGCGGCTGCCGAACGATCTCATTAGCGGAGTGGATTTCCTGGCGCAATTAAAGGCCGACCGGCTGGCCTCCAGTGTGCGATATGACTGGATTCTGCGTTCGAAGCTCAATTCGTATCTGCACGAAACCTCCGTCTTCTTCCAGGCCTATAACGGACCTGCAACCGAACATCTGCGCACCTTGCACGCTTCCGAATTGCAAGGTTACCTGCGGCGCTTTATTCGCTTCAAATCCGAGACCGACCCGCGCATTGCAGGCACAACCGGGCCGATCCCTTCGCCCCTAACGCAGAAAGACGCCAGCCGGCTGGCCGCCGATATCATCACCGTCGCGCATTTCTACGATCTGCCGATCGAGTTATTCGTCGGCATCGGAGCCATGGAAAACAACTATATGAACGTCGCCGGCGACATCAAAAACACCATCTGGAAACGCCGCGCCGAGCCGGGCGATATCGTGCTGCGCCGTAAGCGAGGCCGCGTGCTCGTGCGCAACGATTCCATGGGAGTCTGGCAAATCACGCGCGAATCGCTGCGCTATGCGCACAAACTCTATCGCCGCGACAAGCGCGACTACACAGAGCTTCCCGAGCGCCTGCGGCCACCCGAAAAATTGGATTTCAATTCCATCGATGCCGACGTGCTGACCACTTACGCGGGATTACTGCTGCGCGATCTGCTCGACCGCTTTCACGGCGATGTGGCGCTCGCCGCCGGCGCCTACAACGGCGGCCCCGCGAAACCGAATCCGCATTATGCCGAAGGCGTGGAAACCGTCGCCAGCTACGCCCGCCGCGTGATCGGCCGCGCCGCGGCCATCGACCGTCTCGCCGCCGAAGAGAATTCGGTCAGCGCCCAAAAGATCAACACCGCGCCAGGCACGCTTCAGGAAGAACCGCGACAGTGAAGGCCTGGAAAAAATTAGGGACTGACTGAAGCGCCGTGCCGTAAGCTACTGAAAGATAAAATCCCTGAATGCAGGCGCGGCTGTCTGTACCTAATTTTTTTACACACCCATCAACAAGCGGGACGTTCATTGATCTCCTATTACTTCCAATTCAGCCAGAAACAGCCATTCGTTGAAATGGAAGGTCCACCGCACCCACTGCGCATTAGCCGAACCTTGCACTTCGCCCCACATCACCGCAAAATTCGGCGTGTCCGCCGGCAGAGCACTCGTGGATCCGAAAGGTATCCAGGTCCAGTTATCCTGCGACACTTCAACGTCAATTTGCGAAGGGCGATAGATTCCGAAGCCTGTCCACGACTGGGTCAGCGCCCGGATAAGATGTATTTGCTTCGGAGCGCCCAAGTCGGCTGTAATCTGCACTGTCCCAGACCCGTAATTATCATCGGCAAAGCCCACCCATGAGCTCAGGTCGCTCCCGTTATAGCCTCCGCCTGTACGATCGGAGAGCTTCGACGGCAGTGGCGTTGTGTCCGCATAACTGGCGATAGGGGGAGCCGAAAACCAATAGCTCGCGAGAGGAAGAATGCCGTAAGCGGGAAACATCTCGGGCTTGAACGTAAACTGATACTGCCGGTTCAGCTCACTTGCCTCGACAGGATAGTAGGTTGCCTGCGGCGACATGTCGTTTCCGAAAATCCAACTTACATACCCGCTTACATACGGCGCCACGGCATTCACCTGGGACTGAATCCGCGAAATCGGTGCGGGCGGAAAACGCTCGCTGCTCAGATTAGGATCTGCGGTGAATGTCTCGATGGTGCTCCACAACGCTGTGGTCGTTCCCGTCGCTTGCTTCATTGCGGAAAAGTAATTTCCTAGATCGTCGATACCAGGCGCGCCATCGCCCGCTCCGATTCCATCCTGCGGCATGAGAATATCCAAAGGCGCCGTTTGCAGAAGGCTGGCGGTCCACGTCTGTAGTTCCGCCGGAGTGAGCCCCGGCATGGCGCCGGTTCCGTCTTTTTTGACCACTACGGCCGCTGTCGCCAGCTTGCCAGGATCAATCGCTTTCATGTCGGCAATCCAATTAGCCATCTGCACCGTTCCGTAATAACCTGCCGCGGTATTGCCGTTTAGCGCTCCATAATACTTCACCCAGTTCATCCAGATCTCTTGCGTGAAGTACCAGCCAACAAGCGATGTATGCCATCCATAGCGCTGTACAATTTCCGCTGCAACTTCTTTGTTGTGCGCACGCAACGCATTGAACTCCGTTCCGTCCGACCAGTCCGTAGCAGTCTGCAGCGAACCCACATACACCTTCATCCCACGCTGATCGGCGAGCGACAAAATCATCTCGAGAAGATCTGTCGTAGGCCGCTCCGACGCATTGACGAAATTGCTCGGATACAGCAATCCATCCGGCGCCAGGCTGTAACCGTTCGGATCGTTCGAATCCGCCCGTAAATGCCCCACCGACACGACCACCACCGTATTTATATCGAAGGCTTTCATGGATTCGAATTCCAGCGCCCACAGCTCCGGCGTCAAGTTCCGATAGAAGTTCAGGAATGTGCCTTGAATGGGGAACGTAAGACTATCGGTCGCAGGATATACGGGTTGGATCGAATACAGAATGCCGAGTGCTGCTAATAAGCAGTTTCGAAACACAGCTATTCATCGGCAGGAATGAATAGCCGGTACAGGCTAAATAGCAGATTGCTTGCCGTATCCGGTTCTAACAGTACTGGTTTGCTTGTTACTTAACGTCCACTTAATCTTCCTGCGGCTGGAATACCGGCTCTTTACCGGCCAACAGCAGACGTTCGTCCAGAGCGGTTTTGACGAGTTCTTCTTCCATCTCGGAAAGTCCGTGCGCGTCTTTTTCCACGCGCCCGAACAGACTTTTCATCCGCGCTCGCGATACCTCACTTGGAATCGCCAGCGCATATGCAAACAAGGCATCCGAGCGCAGTTCTTCGTCATTAAAGAGCTGGCGCAACGTATCGAGCTCGCTGCGGATGCCGTAGTAGCCGACGCCCCAAATGGCGGCGCGTCGAATTTCCAGATCGGCGTCGTTCAGATGTTTCGCGAAGTAGTCGCGAAACGCCGGATGCACCGAGCGCCACATTGCTTCGAGCGCTTTGGCGCGTCCTTCCGGAATCGCGTAGAGATCCACGATCGCTTGGCGCACTTCCGCACGGTCCGCTTCCGCCGCCATTCCCACCAGCAATCCGCCCTTCTCCTCTACAGCAAGCTGGGGATTGCGCAGCGCGTGCAGCATCGCATCGAGAACTCCCGGTTCTTCCGTTGCATCGAGCAGCGCTTCCCAGCAACGCGCACGCACTTCGGCGGATTCGTCCTCCTGCGCCATCTTCAGCAATTGCTTGCGCTGCGCCGCATCCGGCTGGCGATTGAAGAAGGAGTACGCGGCGGCGGCTCGTATGCTCGCGACCGGATGTGTCAACAACTCGCCGCGCTCGTCTTCATCGAGCAGGTCGAGCGGCGGCGCATCCTCCGGCGGATACAACGTCCAGATATCGAAAGGCTCTTCAATGAGCGGCTCTTTGGGCGCGCCCAGCAGCTCGAGCGTATCGCTCACTTCCTTCATCAGCTCGGCGTCGTCTGAAACCAGCAGCGCGGCATTTTCGATCGCCGGCCGCGCCGCCGGGTCACCGTAGATTCCAAGCAGCAGCAAGGTGTCGGAGAGATCGAACTCGATCCGCTCGAGCAGCAGCTTCAAAATGCGCTCGTCGCGAAGCCGCAAACTGGCCAGGATGAACGCAACTTCTCCGCTTTCGGTTTCTTCGAGTTCCGCATACAACTTGAGCAGCGGTTCGAGCGCCGCCGAGCCGGCGTCCACCAGCCCGATCGTCACCTCATCGGAAACATTCTCCGGATCTTCTTTGATCTGGCGAATATAGAAAGGAATCGCCTCCGGCGGCTGCCAGTAGCGAAAAATGGCGGTCAGCTCCGGCGTCAGATCGACAACGTCGTTCGACCGGTCGCGCTCGGCGAAAGCGAGCACGTCCGGCAGCGCTTCCTCGCGCCGGTCGAGCAGCGCATGCAGAAAGCGATGGTCCAGCCCGAGATGCCCGCGTGCGGCTGCCGCCAACACCTCGGCCGGTTTGGCTTCAATTAATTTTTGAGGGTCTAGAAACAAGCCGCGAGGTTATTCGGGCTCGACCACGACTTTGATGTGCGTCGTTACATCGCGGTGCAGCCGCACCGCAACGTCGTGCTCGCCCACCGTGCGAATCGGTTCCTCCAGTTGCACCTTGCGGCGCTCTACCTGGAACTTCTGCGCTTCAAGCGCATCGGCAATGTCCTTGGCCGTCACCGAACCGAACAGGTGGTTGTTTTCTCCCACCTTGTGCCGGAAGGTAAGCGTCACGCCCGTGAGCAGCTTGGCCAGATCTTCCGATTCGCCCTTGTCTTTCGCTTCGCGCCGCAGGTACGCTTCGCGCTCCTGCTCGACGATCTTCTTATTTGCGTCCGTAGCGGGAACCGCAAGCCGCTTCGGCAGCAGAAAATTGCGGGCGTAGCCGTCCGCCACTTTTACCAGCGTCCCGCGCGCTCCTACTTTATCGACGTCTTCTCTGAGAATGACTTCCATGCTTTTCTCTCCGCTTACATGCGCGAAGCAAACGGCACCAGCACGATGCTGCGCGCCTGCTTGATCGCCTCGGTTAATCGCTTCTGGTGAGGAGTACACACGCCGGAAATACGCCGGGGCGTGATTTTACCGCGCTCGGAAATGAAGCTCATGAGCAGTCTCACATCTTTGTAGTTGATATCGTCGACTTTCTCGACACAGAACCGGCACACCTTCTTGCGCCGGAAATATTGCTTTTTACCCGTGGCAATCGCCTTGTCGCCGCCGGTGGGCCGCTGCGATGCCGCGATGGGACGTCCGCCTCTTTGTTCCGCCATTTGATTTCTCCTGGTTCCTCGTTACTCTGCCTGCTCGGCGGGCGCGCCCGGAATGGGAGCCGGCGGTTCGGCCGGCAGCGCCGGAGAAGCGGAAGCCGTTGCTGACGGAGCCGGTGGAGGCTTGCGCGCCGCGCGCTTCTCGCGCGCCTTTTTGCGCTTTTCGATCATCTTCAATTTTTCGTCGATGCGAACCGTCAAAAACTTCAGAACTAGGTCCGCCACGCGCAGCCGGCGCTCAAGCTCCTTCACCGTCTCGGGCTGTGCCGTGAACTGCAGCAGGATGTATTGGCCTTCGCTGTGCTTCATCAGGCGATACGCCAGTTTGCGTACGCCCCATTTTTCCGTCTTATCCAACGTGCCGCCCGCATGGATGATCACGTTCTTCAACTGCTCAATGAGCGGATCCACCTCTTCGTCCGTTGCGTCCGGACGAACGATGAATAGCTCTTCGTAAATTCTCATTCTTCCTCTTGTGTGCCTCGAGCGCGACGATTAAATTTCGCCATGGCCTGTGCGGCGCCTTCAGCAATTATGGATTCCACGGCATCGGCTGTATGCGATACCACTTCCTCCACGTCCTCTCTCAATCCTCGCTCGAAAGGAGCGAGCACATATTCGATCGCATCCACGGGCCGGCCGGGATGAATCCCAACGCGCACCCGCGTGAAGACTTCGGTCTTCAATGCGGCGATGATCGACTTGACACCGTTGTGTCCAGCCGCCGAGCCGGTCGTCTTGATCCGCAATGCGGTCCAAGGCAGATCGAGCTCGTCATGCACCACTATCAAATCGCGGTTTGTCAGGTTGCGGTACTCCAAGACCGCCTTGATGCCCGCGCCTGAATTATTCATGAACGTCTGCGGCTTTACCAGCAGCACGTTCTTTTCCCGGATGCGGCCGGCGCCGGTCAGCGCCGCTCCCTCATGCTTCGCAATGCGGACGGCATGACGCCGCGCCAATTCGTCCACAATCCGGAAACCGATATTGTGCGGCGTCGCTTCATAACGGATTCCGGGATTGCCCAAACCCGCAACGACGCACACCGCTTACTTCTTCTTGGGCTGCGCGGCCGCTTCGCCGCCAGCCGCTTCCTCTTCCTTCTTGCCCTTCTTGATGACTTCAGGCTCGGCCGCCGGTGTGGCTGCGGCTTCCACAGTCTCCGCCGCGGGCGCTTCTTCAACGCGCAGCGCTACCACGTGCGAAACTACCGCATCGGGAGAGCTCAACAGCTTCATCGAACCGGTCAGCGGAATCTCGGATACGCGAATATTCTGGCCGATCACCAACTCCGTCACGTTGACATCGAACTGCTCCGGAATCTCGTCCGGCAGACACTCGATTTCGATTTCGCGCGTGACGATTTCGTGGATGCCGCCCTGCAGCTTCACCCCTTTGGGATCGCCGTGCGTCACCACCGGAACTTTCACCGCGATGCGCTTAGTCAAATCGATGCGCTTCAGGTCGGCGTGCAGCAGCGAATCTTTGATCGGATCGAACTGCCAATCGACGATCATCACGGGCGTAGCCGCGCCGCCCGCCGCGTTACCTGGGAGACTCAAATTAAAAATCGTGTTGTGCCCGGTTTTGCTGTTCAGAATACGGCTCAGCTCTTTGGGGCTAATGGCCACCGCCGTTGCGCCTTCCGCGCCGCCGTATACTACCGCCGGCATCGATCCCTTGGCGCGCAGACGCCGCGCTTCGTTCTTTCCCCGCGCATCCCGCCCTTCCGCGGCGATCGTAATATCCTTCCTCATACCTCGTCCTTCATATAAACAACGTACTTGTCATATAAACAAAGTGCTTATAGATCCGCCCTCGTGAATCGACTGGATCGCCCGCGCCAGCAGCGGCGCCACCGAAAGCTGGCGAATCTTGCCGCACGAAGCCGCCGCTCCGGTGAGCGGTATCGAATTTGTCACTACCAACTCGAGCAGCGGCGAGGCGCAAATGCGCTCCACCGCGGAACCCGATAATACCGGATGCGTAGCGCAGGCGCTCACCGTCTTGGCGCCCTGCCCGAGCAGCGCCTCCACGCCCTTCACCAGCGTTCCGGCCGTATCCACTATGTCGTCCACCATCAAACAATGTTTCCCGCGCACCTCGCCGATAATGTTCATCACTTCGGCGACGTTCGCATCCGTCCGGCGCTTATCGATGATCGCCAACGGCGCGTTCAACCTCTTGGCGAACGATCGCGCGCGCTCCACGCCTCCAGCGTCCGGCGAAACAATCGTCAATTCACCCCGCTCGAAACGCTTTTCAAAGTATTCGAGCATGACCGGCGCGGAAAACAGATGATCTACCGGAATATCGAAAAAGCCCTGAATCTGAGCGGCGTGCAGATCGAGCGCCAGAACCCGGTTCGCTCCCGCCGTCTCCAGCAGGCTGGCCACCAGTTTTGCCGATATCGGCATGCGCGGCCGATCCTTCCGGTCCTGCCGCGCGTACCCATAATAGGGTAACACTGCGGTGATGCGTTCCGCGCTCGCGCGCTTGAAAGCGTCGAGCATCAGCAGCAGCTCCATCAGGTGATGATCCACCGGCGAGCAGGTCGGCTGGACCAGAAAAACGTCCGCTCCACGCACGTTTTCCTGAATCTGCAGATGGGTTTCGCCGTCCGCAAACCGCTTGATCATCGCCGCGCCCAGCGGGCAGCCGAGCGAGTCGCAAATCTCTTCCGTCAGCTTCAGATTCGCGCTGCCGCTAAAAACTTTAAAGTCTGTGAACAGCGCCCGGACGGGCTTCGGAGCCGCCATTATTGCCAAGCCCTCTGGTATTGGCGCCGCGTAACAAAACGTACCGGCCAGACGCTCGCGCCGGCGAAGCTTTGGGCAGCTTGGCGGACAGCTTGCGCGTTCGAAAATAGGCCGAAAACGGCCGATCCGCTGCCCGTCATACGAGCCGGTTTGGCTCCCAATTTCCGCAGCTTCCGCGCGACCGCCGCCAGTTGGGGATGAATCTTGAACACCACTTCCTCAAAGTCGTTTTTCAACGGGAGTTGCTCGAGACGGGAGCCGTTCAGAGTCCAGGCGATCGTCTGAAACTCTCTCAGGATAGGGGAGTCGTCCGTTGAAGTCAACGCGCGCTCGAGAGATCGGTACGCCTCGGGGGTGGAGACGTGAATGCCGGTGGATACCACTAACGCGTGGTGGCTCGGTAAATCTGGCAGCGGGTACAGCTCAGTTCCTCGCCCCAGCCCGAGCGCGGTACCGCCGTGCAGAAAGAACGGAACGTCGCTGCCCAGCATTTTTGCGAAACGAAATGCCGCTTCGCGGGGCAGCGTTTCTCCGGCCAATGCCGGTAAAGCTAACAAAACAGAGGCCGCATTGCTCGATCCGCCGCCCAAGCCTGCGCCTAACGGAATGCGCTTCCGGATGAAAAAACGAACCCAAGCTCGGAGTTTCAGTTCGTCCAGCACCAGCTTGGCCGCCCGCACGACAATATTGTCCGCAATCTCTATCGGACTACTTACATCGATTTGGGTTCGTTTTGCAAAATCGAGCTCGACCCGGATGGTGTCGTGCAAGCTGATGGTCTGAAAAATCGTGCGCAGCTCGTGGAAGCCATCGACGCGTTTGTGCAGGACACGCAGGTCGAGATTCAGCTTCGCGAACGATTTAATACTGCAGAAGCGAGAAGACATCGTAGCCTTGCAGCTTTTCGCGCCCTTTTAGAAAGGTTAGTTCAATCACGAAGCCCAGACCGGCGACTTTGCCGCCCAGCAACTCCACCAACCGCGCGACTGCGGACGCCGTGCCGCCGGTAGCGAGGACATCGTCAATAATAAGGACGTTTTGGCCGGGCTCGATGGCGTCGGCGTGCATTTCGAGCTGATCGGTACCGTATTCCAGGGCGTATTCGATGCTGCGAACGGTATACGGCAGTTTCTTGGGTTTCCGCACCGGGACAAATCCGGCTCCCAGCGCATGCGCCATGGCAGGAGCGAAGAAATAGCCGCGGGCTTCAATTCCGACCACGATATCGACCGGCGCGGCCTTTCGATAGTGCTCGCCAAGCGCGTCGACGGTCTCACGAAAGCCGCGCTTATCTTTGAGCAGCGTGGTGATGTCGTAAAAGTTGATGCCGGGCTTGGGAAAATCGGGAACTTCGCGGATGAGTTGCTTCAGCGCGTTAGCGGACACGCCGCCGATTGTAGCAAGCCGTCCAGTTTGGTCGCGAGTTCGGACTGGCGGACGGGTTTTGAGAGAAAGTCGTTCATCCCGGCGGCCAGGCACGCCTTGCGGTCATCGGCGAAGGCGTTGGCGGTCATGGCAAGGATGGGAACTTCGGCGGAATAGCCGCCGGCCGCACGAAGGCGGCGCGTAGCTTCGAAACCATCCACGACTGGCATGACGCAATCCATCAGGATCAGATCGTAGCGAGTGGCAGCGGCGGCCTGGAGCGCTTCGGCGCCATCATTGGCAACGTCAACCTGGTAACCGAGTTTCTGCAACATCAGCAGGGCCACTTTCCGATTGATTGGGTTGTCTTCGACCAGCAGCAGGCGGAGCCCCTTCGCGGGACTAGCTGCGACGGTTTGAGGTTCGGGTTGCAGTGGCGGCACGGCCGGAGCGGCTACGCGGATGGTGAACCAGAAACGCGAGCCCGCGCCGAGGCGGCTTTCGACTCCGATGGTTCCACCCATCAAGCCTGCCAGACGCTTCGAGATAGCGAGACCGAGCCCCGTTCCGCCGAACATTCGAGCGATAGACGCATCCGCCTGGCTGAAGGGCTGGAAGAGGTGCGATTGCTGTTCTTCGGCAATACCGATGCCGCTGTCGGCGATAGAGAAATAGAGTTCAAAGCCGCCGCTATTCGCCGAGCGCAATTCGGCGCGCGCTACGACTTCGCCTTTCGCCGTGAACTTGACCGCATTGCTCAAAAGGTTGAGCAGAATCTGGCGCAAGCGCATGACGTCTCCCGAAACCAGCGGCGGCAGCGCCGGATCCAGCTGGCTGGAGAGCGTGAGAGATTTGGCCGCAGCCGAGCGTTCGACGATTTTCATCGCATCCAGGACGGCGCGCGCGGGATCGAAGTCGGTATTTTCGAGCCGGAGACATCCGGCCTCGATTTTGGAGAAGTCGAGCACGTCGTCGATGATGGCGAGTAAAGTTTCCCCGGAGCGTCGGATCACTTCCACACACTCATGTTGCGCCTCGTCCATGGTCTTCGATTCAAGAAGACTGGTCATCCCGATGATGCCGTTCAGCGGGGTGCGCATTTCATGACTCATCATGGCGAGAAAATCGCTCTTGCCTTGCGCGCTCATCTCGGCCTCGCGAGTGGCTTTGGCCGATTCGCCAACCTGCCGGTTGAGTTCGAAAGCATAGCGCTCCAGACTTTGGCGCGAGGACTCGGCTTCGAGGATATAGTCCAGCATTTCGTCGTCGGTGCAGAGACGATCAACGAGCCCCACCGACTGGCGCAGCGTATTAGGACGCATGTCGGGAACATGGCTTTGTGTCATAAGAGAAAACGCTGTCTACTACCTATTCGGCAACGTTGGCTGGATTTCGAGGTATTGCGGGGACCCATACCGTAAAGGTTAGTTTTATCCTCCAGGGAGTAGGGTCGGCTCTCCCTTACCCGTCGCGGCGAATTGCCTCATTCCACGCGGAACAAGATGCCCGCTCCTGGAGCAAGCCAGTCCATCTCTCGCCCGAAAGGCTCCTCCTTACCTGAATATGGCGATATGCGGATCAGCTTCCGGCCGGCTTGTCTCAGGCGGATTCGGAACTCAAACGAATTTTTCAGGTCTTTGTTGACGATCAGAAAGTATGATCGCTGGCGATCGTCTTCAAACTCGCCGATGAGAAATCGTCCCGCGACCGGCGGGCGCACATAACGCTGCGTCATCTCGACGCTCTCAATCAACTTGCTGGCCGAAAGGGGCTGCGCCTGGTCCGGAACGTCCGGATAGTGGTATACACCGGTACTGTGAAGTTGAATCAAGGTGGGTGCGAGCGCATAAATCTGGTTATTGATGCGGCGCAGCATGTCCCAGGTCGCCGTGCGATTGCCGAACTGATCGACAGCCGCCAGGCGATAGTTACCAATAGTCGGAGAGAAATAAGTGAAATATTGAATGCCGCGGCCTCCGTACGCCAGCGTGCTGTACACCTGGAGATTGAAAGTTGCATCCGACGGTTCCATATAGTTGAAGTGCGAGTTGGCGAGGATGCAGTTCCAGAACCGGGTTTTCATTTCCAGGCTGAGGCGTCGAACAATCTCGAGATTTGTATAGAACGAATCCAGCATTTCGCCTCCGACCAGGGAATAGTTGTCGTAGCTCAAGAATGGCTGCCTGATCGTATTCACTAGCATCCGCACGTAGGAATCGTAGTCGCGGGTGCCAAGCCTGTCCGGAGAAACGCGATACGGAAAGAGGTTCACGTACGGCCACTTTTCCGGCATCGCCTCGCGGAGCGCGGTAGCCAGCTTCCCGAGCCCAGGCATCAGCGGAGCCGCGGGCTCATCACGCAGGAAGAAGCCAAGCGCCGCCGGATTATCTCCGATTTCACTTTTCACGTGAGCAAAATGCTCGCGGATCTCGCTATCCGAAGGAAGGTTCGGCGGCACGTGCGCGTTGATCCATTCATCTCTCACGAAGCAGGTCAGCCCGGCGGCCCGAACTTTATCCAGGTCCTCCGCCCTGCAAAAGCCGGAGATGTTCAGGCCGGCCTCTTGCATACCCCGCAACTGATCCGGACTCGATGGAGAACTGCCCCACGCCATTACTGCGAAATCCTTTGGCCCAATCGGCGTTACCTGACACTCGGCCTGATGAATAATGGCGGTTCCCATCAGCGCGAAAACCGAAAATAGCGTTCTCATGTTCTGTGCCTTTCCGGAATGTTCCAACCAGTTGATCCGGACGCAAATTACGCCTCCGGACCTAAGCCGATTCGGAACAAGTCAAAAACGCCCGCGCGTGCGATTAAAAAGTCAAGCGGACGCCAAGCTGCGCCTGGCGCATGTCGCGCGCGGTTCTAATCTGTCCGAAAAGACCGGATGATCGGTTAGTCGTAGGGTTCCCGAGATTCACCATATTGAAGGCGTTTGTCGCGTCCGCCCGGAACTGCAGCGTCATGCGCTCGCCAAGTTTGAAATCTCGGAATAGCGCAAGATCGATCGTCTTTTGGCCGGGACCATCCAGAATATTGCGTCCGGCGTTTCCATCGGAGCCAACCAGAGGAGCCGTAAAAACGCTGGTGTCGAACCACATAGCGGCAACCTCGTTTCGAGGACGGTGCGGATCGAGTACGGGATAGCCGAATATATTTGCACGGTCGTTGTTGGAGCCGTCGAGATTAATATCCGTTCCGGCGGTAATGGTTAGAGGCTCCCCGCTGCGCAAGCTTGCGATGGTGGATACGGTCCATCCGTTTGCGATCGCGCTTGCCACCCGGTGCGACGAAGGAACGTAGCCGATTTGCCAAATACCGGAAAGCACGAAGTTGTGCTTGCGATCGTTATCGGTGCGTCCGCGTTCGAGCGCCAGGTTGGTCATGTCTTCAGCGCCGCCTCCCGTCGTATCGTTTTGGAGGCGGGCGCCCTCGATACTCTTCCCGAAGGTATAGAACGCTTTAAAGGAAAACCCGCGGGACATTCGTTTTTCGGCAGTGAGTTGTAGGCCATGATATGCGGTATTCATGATCGAATCGACAATGCCAATGGAACTCAGACCGCTGCTGGCATAGGGACGCCTCTGGTTAACGTTGGAAGATGTTGCTCCAGGCCGGTACACGGGATAGTTCTGCTCCAGCGAAAAAGGCAATCGATGGCCGAGTGTGGAAACATACGATGCAGAAACACTGAAGTCCTTGGAAAGCTGGCGCTGCAGCGAGAAATTCATGTGATAGGTATAGGGCCACCGAAAACGAGTGCTCATGCCCGCCACCCCGGCTGGAAGGAAAAATTTTGGATTCGCCGGATTGTAAATAAAGGGAAATGGCGAAAGGCCGCCGGGCAAATTGCCGTAGGGATCGGATAGCGATTTCACGTCGTTAAATTGCTGCCGGATGGAAAATGGCTGCCCGTTGGTTGAGCCATCCACCTCCTGGCCGGAAACCGCTCCATAGAACATGCCAAACGCGGCGCGAACGGATGTTTTGCCATCGCCGGTCGGATCCCAGGCGAAGCCAACGCGCGGGCTGAAGTTCGTCTTTGCCATATTGAAAATGCCGCGGCTGATTCCGGGGTCGCCCGGATACAGCAATCCGGGTAAAGAATTGGGAACAACCGTGGATTGCCTTCCGGCCATAAACGTGAGCTTCCGGTCGTGCGGATCGGTATCCGGAGTTTGCAGATCGTAGCGCAACCCCAAATTCAAGACCAGACGCGGATGAATTCGGAAGTCGTCTTGAATGAAAAACGCGGTATACCAGGTGCTCTCGTTTTTGTTAATAGGCGCATCCTGATTCATTGTCTGAGGAACTCCGAGCAGGAAATCCGCCAGCGCATTCCCTGTTTTGTTGCCTTGGAATGAAAAGGTCCCATAGTTATTGAGCGTACTTTCGGAAATGAATTTTTCAAGCGAAAATTCTCCGCCGAATTTCAAGGTATGGCGGCCGCGCGTAAGGCTGAACAGTTCTTTCAAACCGTAGTAGTTACTTCCGGAGACCGGACCCGCAATGCCTTGGCCGAGCGTGAAATATCCATTCACTGTGATTTGGGGGAGAGACGGCGGCCCCTGAATAGTAAATTTCGAGCCCAGATCCCCAAGCGATGTCTGGGGCGTGTTTAAGCGTCCGCCGAAATTCCGGACATATGTCAATCGCAACTGATTCACGGCGGAAGGACTGAGAAGCCAGGTATGACCGACGTTGAAGTTTTGCTGATTCCAAGCGAACGTGCGCGAAGACCATGGCAGATTGCCTGCCAATGTCTGGGTATTGTGGCCTCTATTGGTGAAATAACTTGCCGCCAGTTGCTGTGAATCCGAGATCGTGTGGTCGACTTTAGCTACGTATTCGTCGCTATCGGTCGGAACCGGCGTTTGGGCTTGAAACACATTTCCAGGGCTATTGGCCTCAGGAATCGAATCATCCAGAATTCCTCTAGCTGTTGGATCGAACTGTGTAATAGGAATCATTCCGCCTGGGTACAGTTGATTGTTGACGGGATTTCGCGGTTTTTTGGCAGAGGCTGAAAAATTTCCAGTACGTTCCAGCGACGTAGGGACGATCG
This sequence comes from Bryobacteraceae bacterium, assembly GCA_025924475.1. Taxonomy (GTDB): domain Bacteria; phylum Acidobacteriota; class Terriglobia; order Bryobacterales; family Bryobacteraceae; genus Bog-105. Next base: position 14,078 of record JAICIH010000005.1, on the reverse strand, counting down.
CGCTGTTGTCAAATGCGTTTTCTCTTTGACGCAATCCGGAGTAACTGCCAAAGAAGAATGTCTTGTCTTTCCGGACCGGTCCTCCTATCGACCCGCCGAATTGATTCCGGTGCAGAGGCGCTTTGCTCAACGCGCCATAGGTATACGCGTTCAGCTTGGTATTACGCAGATACTCGAACAGCGAGCCATGAAACGCGTTCGTTCCGGACTTTGTAATCACTTCCACGACGCCGCCGGAATACCGTCCGAACTCCGAGCTAAAGCTGTTGGTGACCACTCGAAATTCCTGCACGGCGTCGGGATTCGGCGCAAGATTTCCGGTGCCCTTGAATCCAGTGATGTTATTGCCGCCGTCCAGGAGATAATTCACCGATCCGGCGCCTCCATATGACGACCCATTGATCACCGTGACCTGCTCCGGATTTCCGAGCGAGTTGCCGCTGACCGAGGAATCCACGCCCGCGGTGAGATTGAGAAGCGAATAGACGTTTCGATTGACAAGAGGCAGGTTGATGATCTCGGCATTATTCACCATGCGGCCAATGCTCGCGTCGCTGGTGTTCACCAGAGGCGCGTCGGCATTGACAGCCACGGTTTCGGTAAGACTTCCTACCTGCAGCGACGGATCGACGCGGGCGCTGCGATTGATTTCAAGAACGATACCGCTCTGCTCAAATTTCTTAAAGCCGTTTGCGTTTACTTCGAGACGATACGTTCCCACCGGCAAAAAGGTGAGAGAGTAAGCGCCGCTCTGTTCGCTCTTGGCAGTTCGCGAAATGTTCGTGGCAACATTCGTCGCCGTAATAGTTGCCTCGGGAACAACGGCCCCGGTTGCATCGGTAACGGTTCCATAAATCGAGCCTGTCGTTCCTTGCGCCAATACGAAGTTCGCCGTGAGCGCCGCGGCCAGACAAATTAAAACGGAGTGTAAACAGCTTTTCACGATCGGTTACTCCTTTCGTTTTTAGAAGTGCATTTCAGACATCGGTCCAGATTGCTCGGGACAAAATCGTCATCTGCCGGCGGCAGCCATCCAGCGCCCGCATTGCAGTAGTACTCCGGCACGCGTCAAAACCTCCCATCGGCTACTTCGAAGTGAGTCGGCCGGTTCAGTGTTTCGCCGCCCGATGCGACCCAATCGGCGACCCAATCGAGCAACTCCGGCAGCGCCACGGCGGGATGCCCCAACAGGCTACGAGCATGAGAAGAATCGCTGAGCAAGGCTTCGCGCCCTTCGCCGCCCTGAAACCGGGGAGGACAATGGAAGCGTTCTCCGAAAAATTCCGCGGTCTCTCGCACGCGAACCGTTTCGCTGCCCGTAACATTCAAAATCTCGGCAGGCGAGGAGCATAATTCGAGTGAGCGCAAAGCATAAGAGTTGGCGTCGCCCTGCCAAATGACATTGAACGCGGGCACGCTAAGGTCGACCGGCTCGCGGCCAAACACTTTCCGCGCAATATCCACCAGCACGCCATACCGCAGATCGACCGCGTAATTCAGCCGGAAGAGCAGACATTTCGTTCCGAGTTCGCGAGCGTAATACTCAAAGACGCGCTCACGCGCCAGGCAAGATTGCGCGTATTCTCCGACGGGGGCAGGTTCATCGGATTCGCGCGAGCCGCCCGCTGCGATATCTCGAAAACTGTAAACGTTGCCGGTTGAAAAGACGACCATCCGGCTGCCCCGAAAGTGGTCGGCTACCAGGGAGGGCGCAATGGCATTCATCGCCCAGGTAAGATCCGGACGGTCCTGAGAGCCGAATTTTCGCCCCGCCAGATAAAGCACGTTTTCGCAAAGCGGGAGTGCGCCGACCTCATCTCTATCGAGGAGGTTGCAAGCGATAGTGGAAATGCCGGCCGATTCCAGCTCGCGCCGCGCCGCATTCGATCCGAAGCGTGAAACCGCGCGAATCCGCCGGCCGCCGCCGGCAGCGTCCGCCGCCCGCTTGGCAAGCTTAGCCAGGGACGGTCCCATTTTTCCGCCCGCACCCAGGATAAGGATGTCTCCTTCCAGGCGCTTCATCAGAGAACAGTCCGCCGGGCTGGGCCGCGACAGCCGTTCTTCCAATTCCGTAACGGAGTGAATTCGATCGGCAATCATAAAGTTGTCACCCGAACTCCGGCCCGACAATCGCAAATTGCTGTTCGGGAATTCCCGAGTAACGATGGTCGCCCCGATACATGCGAATGAAAGGGCGCTCTTCAGTGAAACCTTGCGCCGCAAGCCATTCCATCCACCCCGATTCAAAAGAGGAAGCGTCCACCGCGAAAGTCACACCAGGATGCGAACGAAGGCATACAGCTGTCACATTGAGCGCGCCGTCCAGATCCCGCGCCACGATGGGCCCGAGGTGCTCGTACAAGAAGCCAGGCCGGCCAAGAACATAGCTCTGCACGTGTCCGTTTTTTTCCGATATCCAGGCGTATTGCGGCGCGCGGCGAAATAAATCAAAGATAATTTTTTCGCGCCCGGCACCGAACACTTGAGCGTCTACCGGCAGCACTTCCGGCAGGTCTTCCGGGCGCATGGGCCGGACAGTCGCGGACGGCAGGCCAAAACGGCTGGGATCGACCCTCCCCACCATGCGGCTTAACCCATATTCCTGGACGAAGCCGTGATGGCGATAAATCCGCTGGCCAGCCGGCGTTGCATCCAGGCGGATGCATCGCTGGTCTTCGAGAAGCGCGAGCCCTTCCTGAAGAAGCTGAGTGCCGATTCCGGCGCCACGCTCGGCAGGATCGACCAGAATCATGGATAGCCAGCCGAACCGGCCCGCTCCGTACCTGATGGTGGATACCGTCCCGATGACATGCCCGTTTTTCTTTTCGTCACGTTCTACGACCCGGCAACCGCTTGAATTCAGTTCGAGAAATAGCCGCCAGTCCGCTTCCACCTGATTCCACCGGCTGGCCCGGCACAATCGCAGCCCGGCCGGAATATCACCCGCCGTCATCTCCCGGAATCGCAGATCTTTCGTGATGTCTTGCAGGGACCGCATCCGTTTCCTTACGCCGGGCCGGCGGCAGCAGGCTGCCGGATTCCCAGAATGCGAGCTAATGTTCCGCTGTAGACTTTTTGACGGCTTTGTTCCGGTACCTGGCAGGCGTCGAACATCGCTTCATAGCGCGCGATAACAGTATCCAGGTGCTCGGGATCTTCATCCGTGCCGAATACGAGTTTTTCAAAGGCATACACCGCATGCGGAGAGCTATGGATTGCCGGTCCATCCCACCACAAATACTCGCGGAACACGGAGAGGTTCTTTGCCTTCTTGATGAGCGAGGAACCCGTAAGATCGAAATACAGCCGGGGACACCAGCGGGCAGCCTCCGCCGCTTCCGCATACCAGGGATTCCCGAGATGCGCTCCATGGATATATAAGTTCGGAAACGCCCTGGCAATGGTGTCGAGGTATTCCGGCCGCATCCGGGCCATGGAAGTGAACTGCGGAGTGTCTCTGTGAGAAGCGATTCCGGTGTGAAACAGCGCCACTAATTTCAACCGGTCGAGTTTTTCGTAAATAGGAAAATATTGATCGTCATCCCAGTTGTGCCGCGGCGAGTGCATTTTGATGCCCTTGGCGCCCTCGGCGTGAAACTGGTCGATTTGCTCCTGCGATGCCGGGTCATCCACCACGATCCGGCCGTAGGGGATCACGACATCGGGATGTTCCGAGGCAGCCTGCTTCACGGTTTTCCAGTCCTTCATGAAAGTGAGAACACAGGCCATGGCGTTCCTCGGCCGGTAAGTATTCACGAGGCGCTGTATGTAATCCGGAGACGCCTGAAAATGCTGATGCCCATCGATTACGAACCGCTTGGGCGCGGGTTTCGCTTCCTGCGCGGCGGCGCGGCTGAGAGCCGCCAAAGCGGGCAATTCCAATAAAGCGCGGCGGGAGGGTTTCATCGCGCGGCCTCCATCGCCTCGGCCAGCAGTACTGGCGCGCCATGCCGTTGCTTGCTCACCTCTGCGGCTTCCATGAAGGCGAAGATTTCCTGCGTTTCCTCGGGCGCAACCGGCGCCACGCCTGTTTCGAAGAACTTTACGATCTGCTCGACAACTCCGCGATAGCCTGCGGCCGGAGTTCCTTGATGGTTTTGTTCGTGAAATAAGTTGTTACTCAAGGCAACGCGTTTTCTTCCGAAAACAATGGCTCCGGTGGTGCGGGGAGTGGAGCGCAGGCCGCGGATCTCACCGATCCGGCCATCCTTCCACAAGCCAGTAACGCTATCTTCTCCATCGGTGTGAACGCGGGCTACACGCTCACACCCAACCCCCATGAGCGTGTAAAGCGACTCCACGCTATGAACGCCGTACCAGAACAGGTCCGGAAGGTACGGTTCAATCGGCATCGGTCCAAACGTGATAGCGCCCTCGACGCGGCCGATCGTCGGATCGCCGCAGAGATCTACAATCGCTTTCGAGAATCGTTGAGACGACGAGCTGAAAAAAGGCACTCCCGATTCCCGCGACAGCCTGCTGATTTCCATGACATCCTTCAGGCTGGCAGCCATGGGCTTATCGATGTAGACACGCCTTTTCGCCGCAAATACGGGACGAATTTGCTCGAGATGCTGCCGCGCATCGACGCTCAGCAGCATCACCGCGTCGACCTGGCTGCACAGCTCGGGAATCGAAGGCGCCAGCCGCACATGCCACTTTTCGGTCACTTCTTTGGTAAACCGCTCGATCCGATTCGCGCTCTCCGCGACCCCCGGGCTGCCGCCCTTATATGCCGCCACGATCACGGCGCCAGCGACATGGTTCGGGCTCGAAGGATCGTTCAATAATTCGGCAAATCGTACGGCGTGCGAGGAATCGAGACCGATGATACCGAGCTTGAGCGGTTGCTGGCCCCACGCCGCCAAAGACAGACAAATGGCCGCCGGGATTACTTTGAGTAAGCGATGAAATTCAATTTGCAAGGTTCAGTCTCCAAATGCGTTTTCATGGATATAGCCGGCGGCCTCCAGCGCTTCCGAAAGGCGGCGGCAGGTTTCTTTCAGGCGCGCCACGATCCGATCACCCAATTTCCGCGAATACCGCGGCTTGGGCAAGCCGATGCTGATACTTGCGCAGATCATGCGCTTGGCGTCGAATACGGGCGCAGCTATGAAAATGGCGCCCTGTATAGTTTCCTCGTCGTTCACGGCGTACCCCAATCGCCGGACGGCAGCCCACTCGCGCTCCACCTGCGAACGGCTGACCAAGGTTCGCTTGGTAAGGGACTCACGGCGGAAACTCGCAAGAAACTCTTCCGCGCGGTTTTTCGGAAAGTACGCCGCCATCGCCTTTCCGGCTGCCGTTGCATGAAAATGCACTTCTGCCCCGAGCGGCCCCACCAGCCGTAAGTCGCGCTTTGTTTCCTGCACGTCGAGAAATACGCCACGGCCGTCCCTCAGGACGGCGATGTAGGTGCTTTCGCTGAAATTTTCGCAGAGGTCGCGAGAGTAAGGCCGGGCCAGTTCCACCAGCCCGGTAGCGACGCGCACGCGGCGCGCCAGAACCAGACACTGGATGCCAAGACGGTACGCCCCGCCCGGAGCATCCTGTTCGATATAGCCGTGATGTATGAGGCTGCGAAGAATGCGGTGAGCCGAGCTTTTAATCTGTCCCGTTTTCTCCGCAATGCGCTGCAAACTCAACCCATCGGGATGATCGTGGAGCACTTCGAGAATAGCGACGGTTTTGCCGATGAGCTCGATGTAATGAGGGCCGGTGTAGCGGACATCGGAGGATTTCTGCCTGCCAGAATGCATTGCACTCGATAGAATCGATTCCGCGCCCATAGCAGTTTCGAATAGAGCCTTTCGCCGGATCCTTAGGAATGGGAGCCGTCCCGTTTGCCGCCTGACACCGCAGCGGGCCGTTCGTAAACGGTTTTTCCACCCACAATCGTTTCGAGCGGTTCAATGTCCTTGATCTCATCCACCGGACAATGCAGGAAATCCTTGTCGATTACCACCATGTCGGCCAGTTTTCCCGGTTCAATGGACCCTTTCTCCTTTTCCTGAAACATGAGATACGCGCCATTCCAGGTCCACATCTTCAGGGCCTCGGCGCGCGAAATGCATTGTTCCGGATTGAGAACCTGGCCGTCTGTCATCGTTCGCGTGATCGCCATCCACATACCGAAAAACGGCTGGTAAGGATTGGTGGCGCGGCGCGCATCGAAGCGGATCATGTGGTCGGAGCCGCCCGCCACCACGATTCCAGCGTCGATCATTTGCTTTAGCGGTTGGAAGTGCTTCATCCGTTCGGGACCGAAAGCGTCTTTAATCGCCGGCCCATCGAAATGCAGCCATGCCGGCTGCACGTCGAAAGCCACGCCTAGTTTGCGCGCGCGCTCAATCGCGCGATCGTCCGGGAAATTTCCATGCGTAACCGTAAAGCGCCGGCCGCGTAGCGGCTTAATCCGATCGGCCGCCTCATAGGCGTCCAAAAGCAAGTCCGTGGATCCGCCGCCGGTCGAGTGTGCGGTCATTTGCCAGCCAAGTTCGTCGGCAACCCTGGCCATTTCGAAGATGTTCTCTTTGGGAACGCTCAACACTCCGCGGTAGCCGGGCTCCACAAAGCCGTAAATCTGCGTGTGCGATCCATAAGGCTGCCGCAGGTAAGCCGTCCCAATGAGGATTCCCCCATCGAGCACCGTCTTGAGAGATCCGACGCGGAACCATTTGTCGCCCCATCCGGTAACGAAGGGAATTCGCTCGATATCTTGCCTCACTTGCTGCGGTGAACCTTGCGCCTTAATGAAGTAAGTAACGTAACTCCGGACCGTGAGCTCTCCTGCCTCATCCAAGGTTTGATAGGCGCGAAAACCGTCCGGTCCTTCCATGCGGTCGATAATGCTTGTAATACCGACCTCGTTATAGTGCTTCAACATCGCACGCAAGGCCCACAGCCGGTCCTTCGCCGTATAGGTCCGGGATCCGCGGAATTTCGCGAGCAGATCCGGCGCACCAAGAACTAAACCGGTCGGCTCGCCCTTCTCGTCTTTTACGATGCGTCCGTTCGCGGGCTGAGGCGTATCGCGGGTGATGCCGAGACGCTTCAACAGCGCGGAATTCAGGACCGACGCGTACCCGTTATCGACCATCGCCTCGCGATCCGGCGCGGCGGCGTCGATCTCGGTGCGCGTCGGATAGCGATGCTCGGCGAGTCGCGTCGAGTAAATCTTGGGAACCAGAACGATCCGGCCGGCCGGCAATTTGGCCGCTCGTTCGCGAATGAACGCCTGGATCTCGGGAATGGAGTGGAACACGGGAATGGGACCGTCGATCTCGCTGAGCGCGGCAGTTATCGGGTGTACGTGGCTCTCAATCACCCCGGGCACCACACATTTTCCGTGAAGGTCGATCTTTTTCGTTTGTGGACCGGCCGTTTTGAGCACGTCCGCATCGCTGCCAACTGCCGAGAACCGGTCGCCTGCAATGGCAACCGCCTCCACCGAGGGGTGTTCCGCCCACACAGTGACGATGTTGCCGTTGTAGTAAATCGTGTCCGGCGTCTGCTGCGCCGCTGCATTGCCGGAAGACAGCAACCACAGCGCAATCCATCCAGCAAGGCAAAGGCAACCGAAGAATCGTGCTCGACATCGAGCCGCGATGCTTATTGGCCGCGACCCGGGCTCACTTCCTTCGTTCTGATGATCAGAATCCATTTCTTACTCCAGAATCTAGGAACTGTCAGGCGAACTTATCATCTCTGCCTGCCGCGTGTCAATAAATATTTATATCTGTATGCAGCGTTTAGGACTACGCAGTTTTCGCGCATTTCTCACAGCAGAACCGGAAATCCACCGGGGACGGGGTTTTTGAGGAACACGCGCAAAACGGGCGCGGTGTCAAGCGCGCCGCCCAAAGAGTCAACGAGTTCCTTCTTTGTCTGGCGGCGTGCATCCCCGCCCTCTGGGTTTATGAGGAGCACGCGCAAAACGGGCGCGATATCAAGCGCGCCGCCCAAAAAGTCAATGAGTTCCTTCTTTGTCTGGCGGCGTGCATCCCCGCCTTTGCGCTTGCCTCGCTCTCGGAAATCGAATTGGTACTGGAAGTAAGGCTTCTGGGTTACAATGCATCCACCGATGCGGTACCCGGTTGTTATAAGCGTCGAGGACGATGATGGCAGCTACGCCGTTCTGCGTGAGCTGTTGCAGGAAGCGCATCCGGATGTGCGTGTGGAAAGAGCCCGCAATGGAAGCGAGGCGCTCAAGAAATTAAACGGCATGGCGCAGGACCCCAACGTCGACGTACGTTTGGTGCTTCTTGACGTGCGGCTGCCGGGAATGAGTGGCTTCGAAGTCTTGGCGGCCATCCGCGACAATGAGTCGCTGCGGCGTGTTCCAATTGTCGTGCTGACGGGAAAGGCGGAGGAGGCCGACCGGCTGGCTTGTCTCGAGAAGGGCGCGCAAGACTACGTGGAAAAGCCGTGGGACTTGCAAGACCTGGAAAATATCCTAAAGGCGGCTTGCATGCGGGCCGGACTCTAGCAGCATCGATCCGGTCTGTGGCGGCAGAAAACTGGCAAGCGCGGATTTCACTTCCTCCAGCCAGGCGCTGAACTTCGCCGGTTTGACGATATAACGCCGCGCGCCCGCCGCAAGCGCACGCTCCCGATCTTCTTTCCGGGAAGAGGCGCTGCAGACCACAACGGGAATGGCTCGTAACGTATCGTCCTGTTGGATCTCCTTCAACACCTCCCAGCCGTTCACTTTGGGAAGGTTCAGGTCCAGAAGGATCATTTCCGGTTTAGTAGCTTCCTTATAAATACCTGACCGGTGCAGAAAGGCCAGCGCTTGTTCGCCGTCCGAAACGCGGTATACGCTAACGGACAATCCTATTTCGTCGAGAGAAGCCCGAAGCAGGAAAGCGATGGAATCGTCGTCCTCCACATGGAGTAGACGGCGGCCGGTAATCATAAATGAGTTAGAGACCAGTCCGCTAAAAAGTTTCTCCCGTAAGGACTACAGTATCAGAAGATTTCTATAGGTCTTATCGGCTAAAGCGGAGAAAAAATGCCAACCGCCGCAGAGTATCTCGACAGACACATCCACTTAGGGGAGAGGGCACTTCGACGGATGGGCTTTACTCTTCCGAATAGGCTCTGCCCGGAACGTCCCTCCGAGAACCGATCCGGGCAGTCCCTACTCTATTGTTGTGATGGCCGGGCGGCCGGGTAAAGACCGGCATGCTTCTAACGAGCTGCCGCTCCGGTTTCCATTTCACATCGTGAAGTCGAGTGTACGCTACTTTCCAAGTAAGCTGAATTAGAATCTTTACGGGGAAAGTAAGGTACGGGATAGAACCCAATTGCTACTTAGTCTTGATCTTGTGGGGCGGACGTCCTCGTCCGCGGCCGACGTCCTCGTCGGCCTGCTCAATCGCATTCCAAAGAGCAAGCCGGACGGGGACGTCCGGCGCGGGTCAACCAGACCCGCCCCACGATTCTAAAAGGGCGTCTGCCCGCCAGTTAGACCGATCACTTCACCCGTCATGTAACGCGAGTCGTCGCTCGCCAAAAACACGTAAGCGGGAGCAATGTCGGCCGGCTGTGCGGCGCGCCCGAACATCGTATCGCTACCGAATTTTTCGACTTTATCGGGCGGGAAGGTGCTCGGGATCAGAGGCGTCCACACCGGCCCGGGTGCGACGGCATTGACTCGAATGCCGTTCTGCCTGGTCATTTTCCCGGCCGCCTTGGTGAAATTCACGATCGCCGCCTTCGTAGTCGTGTAACCGAGGAGCACCGGCGACGGATCGAACGCCTCAATGGAAGCGGTGTTGATCACAACGCTGCCGGGCTGCATACGCGGCATGGCGGCCTTACAAAGATAGAACATGGCCAAGACGTTTGTACGCAGGCAACGCTCGAAATCCTCGCTCGGCCATTCGTCGATTTTGCCGTGCGTGATCTGAAAAGCCGCGTTGTTAACCAGGATGTGAATTCCACCGAACTCGCCGATGGTCTTTTGGACCAGATGCTTGCAATGTTCTTCGCTCTGGATATCGCCGCCGATGCAAGTGGCGCGGCGGCCCGCCTGTTTCACCCATTTCGCGGTCTCTTGCGCGTCGGTATCTTCTTTAAGGTAGGAGATCACGACATCGGCGCCTTCCCTGGCATATGCAATGGCCACAGCTCGCCCGATACCGCTGTCGGCGCCGGTAATGAGGGCCACCCGGTCCTTCAGGCGGCCATAGCCGCGATAGGACTCCTCGCCATGATCGGCTCGTGGGCGCAGTTCCGAGTCCGTTCCCGGAATCGGTTGTTGTTGGGGTTCCTGTTTCTTTGGCCCGGCTTCACGCGGATCGTTTAGAACGGCGGTTCTGGTTGTTTCCTGGCTTGGCATACCCTTGCCCCATTGGACGCGCCGCTGCGCGAATATTCGTCCTGGATTTAATTCGTACGGCGTCCAAAGAATATGAATGAATCGAACATCGGCAATGTTGCCGCTATCGGCATGGAATCCGATCGATCGGCAACGGACAACCTGAGAGAGATACGAGATGCCGGTAAGGAACTTTTGGACGCGGGCAAACAGCTCACCGAGAATATTGATGAATTATCAAAGCGCGTCGAGCATGCCAAGCGCAGGAGCGCTGAAGTGATTACGAGCCCCTGGCTCCTTGCGGCCGGCGCGATTTTGGCCGGGGTATTTTTGTTGTCCCGCGGCAAACCGCGCGCGGCTTACTCCTGACGCATGGCGTTTGTTGGATCCAAGCGCGCGGCAGCACGCGCCGGGAGAAAGGATGCGAGCAGAGCCGCGATCCATAACGAAAGTGCCGCAATGAAGAAGCTGATCGGGTCGAGCGGGTTTACGTTGTAGAGCATGCCTGCCATCCAGCGAGTGAGCCCAAGGGCCGCAAGGGCGCCGGCGAGTATTCCACTCATCGCCAGGCGTGTTCCATTGCCGAGTATGAGACGAGTGATATCTCTCGAACTGGCGCCCAATGCCATGCGGATGCCGATCTCGTTTCTTCTTGCGGCAACAGCGTAGTGCATCACCGCAAATACACCCAATGCGGCAAACGCGAGCGCAAGACCTGAAAAGACGGTGATAAGCCATGTTTGGAAGCGCCGCTGTAGTTCCTGGCGCTCGAGCAGTTGTTCCATTGTGGCCATGGAAGGGATGACCGCGCTGCGATTCAGACTGCGCAGTAGAGTTCGGACGGATGCGGCCAGCTCTTGCGGAGAGGCGGACATCCGCACCACCAGGTTTCCGATCTGCTCGCGGCTCTGCGACTGCGGTTCATAAATCTGCGAGAACGGTCTCTTTTCTAAACCGCCGCTGCGTGTATCTTTCACGACTCCTACTACGGTGAGCCAGTCGTCGTGCCGGCCTCGTGGATCGAAGCCTTTGAGACGTTTGCCAATCGGATCCGCATGCGGCCAATAACGTTCGGCTAAGGTCTGATTGATAATGGCCACCAGCGGCGATTCAGGACCGTCGCTTTCCCGAAAGACGCGGCCCCGTACGAGAGGGATCCCCATCGCTTGGAAGTAATCGCCGGAAATCTGGGCCCAAACGAGTGGAGTCCAAGCTGATTTCGGCTCGGGTGCATGACCCTCCACCTCTCGCAGCGCATGCGTACGTGTTTCATCGAGAAAAAAGATACTGCTGATACCGCCGACAGCCTGAACGCCGGGAAGCGCGGCAATCCGCTCGGAGGCATCGCGATAGAACTGCGCCGCTCTTGGTGGAGGAGTATTGCGGGCAACGCTATCGGTACCGTGAGAACGCGCTCGGCGTGGAAGCCCGGATTTACCGAGAGAACAGCAACGAAACTTCGAATCAGAAGCCCCGCTCCGGTGAGCAATGTCATGGCAACCGCGAACTCTGCTGTTATCAACAAGCTTTTGAAGCGGCGGCTGGGGCGCGACTCGGTCGCGTTGCGTTCTGCAGCTTTGAGCGAATCGTTCACCCGGCATCGGACGGCCTGCCAGGCAGGCGCCGTTCCCAGCAGCACGCCTACCGTGACGGAAAGGAGCAGAGCCAAAATCAGGCCGCGTTCGTTCATGCTCACTGAATCGAGCAAGGGAGTGTTTGGTGGCGCTAATGCTTTCAGGAGCGGGACAAGACAGAGAGCGAGCGCTACGCCGAGTACGCCTCCCGCGCAGGAAAATGCCAGCGCTTCGATAACTAACTGCCGCAGAATACGCGCTTGGCCGGCCCCCAAGGCGGTCCGGATCGCGAACTCCCGTTCCCTCTGCGAGGCGCGAGCGAGCAGCAAGTTGGCAACGTTCGCGCAGGCAATGAGCAGTAAAAAAGAAACGGCCGCGAAAAGAATAAACAGGTGCCGTTCGACTTTGCCGGTGAAGTGCTCCCGTAAAGGAACCACTCGCACCTCGTCCGTATGAAATTCCGGAAGTGCGTTCTTGAGCCCTCTTTCGATGGAATCCACTTCTCTTTGAGCGGCGGCGAGCGCTACACCTGGCTTGAGGCGTGCCATAACATCCCAACGCTGCCGTTCCAGTGGGTTGGGTTCTTCCGTATCATGCCAATCCGGATGAGATAAAACCGGCGCCCAGAGCTGCGTATTGAGAAAGGGAATGTGAAAGTCAGAGGGCATGACTCCAATTACCTTCCAACGATCGCGGCCTATCACGAGGTCCTGCCCGATCGCTTGCGGCGACGAGCCGAAACGTTCCCTCCAAAGCCCTTCGCTAATGACAACAACGCGTTCGGCGCGGCTGTTCTCTTCGTTGGTGAATGTGTGGCCGAGCAGTGGAGACCGGCCGAACATGGCGAAGAGATTGGGTGAGACAAATGCTCCCTGAAGGGGAAGCGGATCGGTTTCGGCATTCAGCGTGACGCGCGACCAACCATTGCGGAAGGTAATCGCCAGCGCGGAAAACGAATGCGCTTTGGCCCGGAATTGTAAATAGTCGTTATAAGAAAGCGAGCCATTCGTGGAAAAAGGCGGTTTGTTGGCATAGCTGGTCAGCATTGTTAATTGCTGAGGATTGCGATAAGGAAGCGGCCGGAGGAGAATGCCATCGACCAGGCTAAATACCGCGACGCTCAATGCGATCCCGAGCGCCAGGATTGAAATGACAAGCGAGTAAAAGATCCGCTGCCGGCCGAATGTATGAAAGGCGTATCGAATATCGGCGAACACGTTCTCGATCCGCGTCCAACCCCAGGTTTCCCTGGCATTTTCCGCGGCGAGCGTCAGGCTGCCGAGTTCGCCTGGCTCCGCCATTTGCTTGAGCGTATGCAGTTCTTCCTGGATATCGCGCTCTTCGGCGCGCCTGCGCCACGGCAAGAGGTACTTGAGGTTCCGCCCCTTCATCGTTTGACCACATTTATGCTTTCCGGGCCGGAGTCGCGCCCATTACGTCCGCGACAGCCTTGACGAATTCCGACCACTTGGAATGTTCCTGCACAAGCTGTTTCCGTCCCAAAGGTGTGAGGCGATAATATTTTGCGCGCCGGTTGTGTTCGGAGATCTCCCATTTCGAGGCAATCCAGCCTTTGGCCTCAAGCCGCTTGAGCGCCGGATACAGCGAGCCGAACTCGATATCCAATACTTCATTGGACGTGCCCCGAATGGCTTTCGCGATCCCATACCCATGAAGAGGCCCAAAAAGTAAAGTTCTCAGCGCCAGCATTTCGAGGGTGCCCTGCAGTAGCTCCATATGGAGATATTCTATATGAAGGCAGGCTTTAGGACAAGGCTTCTATGTCCGCGGGCTAACGATTTCAGGGACGGAAGCTTTTAGCATTCAGCGATCGGCTCTCAGCTTAAAAACCGGCATGCTTACTAACCTGCCTGTGACACTCCCCTGGCTCCTTGGCGGCCTGGAACTCGTGGCACACGCACTCGAGTGCGTGCCGCGTCGAGACTCGTCTCGACGCCTGGTGTCACTTCCCCATTCAAATCCGGCCTGGCGGAGCCGACTCAAAATCGTGCGATCCTAGATTGAGTGCTATGGAAATCCACTTCACCCCTGAACAAGAGGCGCGGCTTTCCCGGCTCGCCACTCTCGCAGGGATCGACACTGAGCATCTGGTGAAGGTTGCCGCGTTACGCCTGGTGGAAGTGGATGCCCAATTCTGTGCGGCCGTGCGCGAAGGTATT
>JAICIH010000004.1 GCA_025924475.1 Bryobacteraceae bacterium | reverse complement strand
CCCCGGCCAAGGCACAACGACCTGCGGAGCCGGCATCGCAGACGGCGGCTTCGCCATCCAGCTCAACGGTAATCGTGGCAGCGCCGCAATCTGCGCCCCACACAGAACCACCGCCGGAACCGGCTCCGAGGATCCGCGCCACGGTAGTTCCTTCGGCGCCGGCCGACGATCGCTGGCACGGCGTTGCGGCGCCACCGAAGAGCAACTCATTCCGCAGCGTAGTAGCCGCCAGCGTGCCGGAAGAGACCAAGCCCAAGACGTTCACTTTGCCGGTGGGCGTACGCAGCGCGCCAGCGCGCGCGGAGAGCGCGCCGCTTCCTCCCCCGCCCGGTATCAATGCTGGTATCAATGCGAGTAACAGCGCGAGTCCGGCGATGCGTCAGGAGATCGCTTCCGCTGGGGCGGCTCCGCTGCCGGTAGCCACGGCTCCCAAACCGGAACCGGTATTCACGAGCGGAGATCCGGCCGAAGGCATTTGGGTCTACTCACCCAAAGAACCGGAGAAGCACAAGCCCGGCTTCTATCCGCCCACCTATATCAGCCTGAAGCTGAGGAAAAAAGACCACGGATTGGGCGGGCAATACAACGCGCGCTACGAGGTGACCGACAACAAGCCGATTTCGCCCGACGTGAGCTTCCAATTGACGGCGGTGGATAAATCCTCGCGTAAGTTCGTTTGGGAAGCGAGCAACGGCAGCCGTGGGACTCTGGCGATTCGTTCTATCGAGGGGCGGACGATGCGGCTGGAATGGCGTACGACGGTGTTTACGGGCGGGCCGGCGCTGACGTCCGGGATCGCGACGTTAGAGCGGCGCGAGCCCTGACCGGCGATTCCCCGATACAAAAACCTCGTAAAATCCACGTAACCTACAGTGGGTATACACGTCTTTCGGAGCACGTGCTTCAGGCGTGGTCCGGCCTCGCGATGAATAGACAATTTGCGTTCTGGTTACCGATAGTGTGTGCATTGCTGGTAGTCGTGCCAGCAGGCGCACAAGATCGGTCGCAATCCCGTATTACACAGGCGATTAACGGAAGCCGCCGGATTACGCTCGCCGGGAATATGCATCCGATGGCGCGGGCGGAGTTCGATCGCGGGACAGCGCCGGCCGATTTGCCGATGCAACAGATGCAGCTTGTGCTGACGCGGGGCACGGCGCAGCAGGCCGATCTCGAGCGATTGCTGGCGGCGCAGCAGGATCCGTCGTCGCCTGACTACCATCGCTGGCTTACGCCGGAACAATTCGGGCAGCGGTTTGGGGCGTCGGACGAAGACGTACAGAAGATTACGGGCTGGCTCGAATTAAACGGCTTTCATGTCGATCGCGTGGCGAACGGGCGCAATCTGATCGACTTCACGGGCTCGGCGAGCCAGGTGGATAACGCGTTTCATACGCAGATCCACAGATACATAGTGAATGGCCAGAGCCACTGGGCGAATGCGAGCAATCCGGAAATACCGGCGGCGCTCGCCGGTGTGGTGGCGGGTGTGGCCACGCTGCACAATTTTCAGAAGAAGCCGCAGGCGATTCGATCGGCGGCGCGGTTTGAAGCGACAGTTGCGGGTAGTTCGGGCGAGCCGCAAATGACGTCGGGCGGCACGCATTCCCTGAGCCCCGCCGATTACGCCACGATTTACGACATCAATCCGTTGTACGCGAGCGGAATTAACGGTTCCGGAACGACGATAGCCGTAGTGGGCCGCAGCAATATCAATATCCAGGACGTGATCAGTTTTCGGAATACGTTCAAGCTGACGCCGAACACGCCGCAGGTCATCGTGAACGGACGCGATCCTGGAGTCCTGGGTGATGGAGAGGTCGATGAAGCGATGTTGGATGTGACTTGGGCCGGGGCAGTGGCTCCCAATGCGTCGGTGAAGCTTATTGTCACGGCTTCCACCAACACGAGCGATGGAGTGGACCTCTCGGAGGAATACGTCATCGATAACAATCTGGCCGATATCATGACGGAAAGTTTCGGATCGTGCGAGGCCAATTATACGCAAGCACAGGCGACGCTGATCTCGAGTTTGGCGGCGCAGGCGGCCGCACAAGGAATCACGTATGTTGTGGCGTCGGGCGATTCGGGCGCGGAAGGATGCGATAACCCCTCGAAAGTGCCCGCCACACGCGGGCTCTCCGTCAACATCCTGTCTTCGACGCCATACAACATTGCGGTGGGCGGAACACAATTCAACGAAGGCTCGGGATTTTATTGGAATAGCTCGAATTCCAGTGCACTCGGGTCCGCAGTCTCTTATATTCCGGAAGTTGTGTGGAACGAGAGTTGCATGGCCGGCACATGTGCAGCAGGAAATTCGCCGGGGCTGTGGGCGGGCGGCGGCGGCGTGAGCACTTTGGTATCGAAGCCTTCCTGGCAGGGCGGCGTCGCGGGAATACCAGCCGACGATCACCGCTATGTGCCGGATGTTTCTTTGACGGCAGCGGGACACGATCCATATCTGATCTGTTTCTCCAGCTCCTGCACACCGACGAGCACGGGCCGGTTCAGCCTGGAAGGTTACGCGGGAACTTCGGCGGCGACGCCTTCTTTCGCAGGAATCATGGCGTTAGTGGTGCAGAAAACTGGATCACGCCAAGGGCAGGCCAATGTCGTGCTGTACAGGCTCGCGGCACAGCAGCAATATTCGCAGTGCAGGTCGGCCTTCCGCACTTCCTCGAATTGCATCTTCAACGACATCACGGACGGCAACAATGCAGTCCCGGGCGGTCCAGCCGGTGTGTACGCGGCTACAGCCGGCTACGATCGTGCGACCGGTCTGGGCTCAGTGGATGTAACGAATCTTGTAAATGGGTGGGATGCGACACCTGCGCAATTCCGCTACTCGATCGATGCTCCCTTGGCGGCGCCGGTGGCGGGAATCACGAAGATGAGCGGCTGGGCTTTGACGGATACGGTGGGTGTCAGCAACGTAGAAATCGCGGTGGACGGCGTTTCGTATGGAAATGCGGCGTACGGGGGGTCGCGAGGCGATGTCTGCGCGGTGTATCCGAATCGGCCCGGCTGTCCCAATGTCGGGTGGACGCTCGACTTCGATACCACAAGGTTGCCAGATGGTATTCACAGGTTGGACTTGATCATTACGGCCGCTACGGGGCAAAAATATACAGCGAGCAGCAATTTCACAATCGCCAATGCTGCGGCGGCGAATCCGACACACGTTTATGTCGATCTTCCGGGTCCCGCGACCGTAATATCCGGAATAGGGGGCAGCCACTCGTTTCCCGTAATCGGTTGGGCAATTGATGATTTAGCTCCCATTTCACAGATTTCCGTCGCCATAGATGGAACCTTTATCGGCAATGGGACTTATGGGCTTCCGCGCGGCGATGTTTGCACGGCATATCCGGGGCGAATCGGTTGTCCCAATGTCGGCTGGAGCGTCTTCTTCGACACGTCCCATTTGGCGGGTGGCTCGCACAGTCTGGCAGTCACTACGACGACTACCATGGGACGGAGTTCCGTTCTCCAGTCATCCTTTCAAATGTCGAATGAAGCCGAGAGGGTGGCGATGACAGTCATCGATAGCCCTAATGCGCAAAACAACACGTTCAGCGGACCAGTCTCTTTGTATGGCTGGGCCCTTACCGCTGATGGGCCGGTCAAGCAAGTCACCGTTGCGGTGGACGGAGTGATAATCGGCAACGCACATTATGGCGACGCGCGAGCTGATGTGTGCGCGGTACATCCCGGCTGGATCGGATGTCCGAATGTCGGATGGGATTACCTGCTCGATACCACTCGGCTCGCGGATGGAACGCACACTCTGGAAGTGACGGAATTCGGTCCTATATATCGGCATACAGCGACGGCTTCCTTCACCGTCGCGAATGGCGGCAATGCCGCAAATCCCACAAAGGTTTACATCGACGCACCGACTCCGCTGGCCACGCTAATCGGGACAACCACGATCGCAGGCTGGGCGGTAAACGACAATAGTGCGATTAATAGTGTCGCCATATCGGTGGATGGAATTCCAAAAGGCATGGCGACTTATGGCGCAAGCCGCGCAGATGTGTGCGCCGTTTATACCAATCGAACGGGCTGCCCCAACGTCGGTTGGACGTTTTCACTTGATACTACGCAGCTCGCAAACGGGCCGCACGTCATACAAGCGACCGCCAGCGCTGGAGCAGTAGGACAAGTGCAGTACGGCACGACCAGCATGATGTTTACAGCGAGCAATTGGGCGACGAATCCAACGCGCATCACGATTGACCGGCCGGCCGCGCAAGGGGCGGCCAGCAGCGGAGTCGTAAATGCTTTCGGCTGGGCGATAGACGACTACGAAGCAATTACCAGCGTCGCGATTTCGATTGACGGAGTCCCGTATGGAAACGCGTCGTATGGCGGAAGCCGCGGGGATGTGTGCGCGGCATTTCCCGGCCGGGTGGGGTGTCCAAATGTCGGCTGGAATTTTCTGCTCGATACACGCCTACTCAGCGATGGGCCGCACGTGTTCGGGGTCACATCCACTAGCGCGAGCGGGCGGCATTCCACCATTACGAGCCCGTTCAGCGTCTCGAACTCGACCGGCAATCCGATCCAGATCACGATTGATTCACCCTCATCGAATGGCACTCTGTCCGGAACGGTACAGGCGTTTGGCTGGGCGCTCGAGGGCGGAAGCCAGATCGCGAGCGTGCAGATTCTGATCGATGGCGTTTCCTACGGAACAGCCAATTACGGCGATTCCCGCCCGGACGTGTGCGCCGTCTACTCGAGCCCCGACTGCGCGAACGTTGGCTGGCATTTTTCGCTCGATACGGCCGGGCTTGCGAACGGCGTGCATACGTTCGTCGTACAGGCCGCGGATACGGGCGGGTTCAGACGGACAATCAGCAAGACGTTCCAGGTATCGAACGGGGCGTATTTGACGAATAATTAGGGAGCGTCATAGCGAAACCGCTTACTTCGTGCGCGGCTCAGTTTCGAGGCGGCGTTCATGTTTACGCACCGTCGTTCTTTTTCTGTCAAAGGCGGTTGATGAGGCTGGCGACGTAGCCTGCGCCGAAGCCGTTGTCGATATTCACTACGGTCACGTTACTCGCGCAACTATTGAGCATTCCTAAGAGCGCGGCGAGGCCGTGAAAGCTGGCGCCGTAGCCGATGCTGGTGGGCACGGCGATGACGGGACAGCCGACGAGGCCACCCACGACACTGGGTAGCGCGCCTTCCATGCCGGCGCAGACGATGACTACACGGGCTTGCGCAAGACGCTCGCGCTGGTGCAGCAGACGGTGAATGCCGGCCACTCCAACGTCGCAAATGCTCTCTACTTCGTTGCCCATGACTTCGGCGGTGCGCAGCGCTTCTTCGAGGACCGGGAAATCGCTGGTGCCGGCGCAGATCACGGCGATTTTGCCTTTTCCGTACAAAGTGCGATCGCGCCAGACCCGCACGACCCCGGATGCGGGAAAATACTCCACTTCCGGCGCGAGCGAGGAGACGCGCTCCGCCATTTCGGCAGTGGCGCGCGTCAACAACAAGTTGCGGGATTTCGCAAGCAGCGCGGAGGCAATGCCGGCTACCTGATCGGGATGCTTTCCCTGCCCTAAGATCACTTCCGGCATGCCGTGCCGCACCGCGCGATGATGATCCACCTTCGCAAAGCCAAGATCTTCAAAAGGCAGGTGGCGCAGGCTCTCCAGAGCGGCCGGAACGCTCATTTCGCGATCGCGGACCTGTTCTAAGAGCTGCTGAATTTGCAAAGCATCCATATCCATTAAAATAGTAACGTTCACGCCTCATGCGCCTTTTTTGGAAGCGGCTGCGCCTCACGCTCGACATGATCAAGTTCGAGCACTCGATCTTTGCGCTGCCGTTTGCGCTGACCGGCGCGCTGCTGGCGTGGCGCGATAGTGGATTTCATATCGCCGGCCTAGCGTGGCGCTTTGTCTGGATTCTGATCGCCATGGTCGCGGCGCGGTCGGCCGCAATGGCGTTCAACCGCATTCTGGACGCCGATATCGACGCGCGCAACCGGCGGACGGCAGCGCGGCACTTACCGGCAGGGCTGTTGTCGGTGCAATTTGCCTGGGGGTTCACGGCGATTTCCTCGCTGCTATTTCTGGTGGCGGCACGCCAACTGGGATTGTGGTGCCTGGCGCTGGCGCCGCTAGTCCTGGCGACGCTATTTTTCTATTCGTTCTCGAAGCGCTTCACGCTCTTTTCGCACTTGATCCTGGGGTTCTGCCTGGGTATGGCTCCGGCAGCCGCATGGATTGCCATGCGCGGCACTTTGGACGCGCGGATTTTATTGCTCACGGCTGCCGTGATGTTCTGGACCGCCGGCTTTGACGTGATTTATGCCTGCCAAGATTTCGAGTTCGATTGCGCCGAAGGATTGCACAGCATTCCCAAGCGATTTGGGATAGGCGGCGCATTGACGATCGCGCGGCTGCTGCATGTGGCGATGATCGCCAGCCTGATTGCGCTGGCGATTTTGTTCCGGCTGGGGCCGCTCAGCGCGGCGGGCATTGCAGCCGTCGTCATTCTGTTGATTTACGAGCATGGCCTGGTGAAGCCGCACGATTTGTCGCGGGTGAATGCCGCGTTTTTTACGGTCAATGGCTACGTGAGCCTGTTGTTCTTTGCGTTTTGGGCAGCCGATATTCTGCTGCAGCACGATTACTTTTTTCGATCATGATTGCAATTGAGGATTCCCGTCTCCACCCCATCTGGGAGAAAGTATCCGCGGGTGCGCGCCTGTCCTACGAAGACGGAGTCACGATGTTCCGCAGCTCCGATATTCTGGCGCTGGGCGCAATGGCGAACGCGGTGCGCGAGCGGCTGCACGGAGACACGACCTATTTCAACGTCAACCGGCACATCAATCCAACCGATGTGTGTGTGGCGAGCTGCCGGTTGTGCGCGTTTGGCAAAAAAGCGAAAGATCCACGCGCCTACACGATGTCGCTCGAACAGGTCTGGGAAATGGCGGGCAAGGGCTACGCGGAAGCGGTGACGGAATTCCATATTGTCGGAGGACTGCACCCGGAGCTATCGCTGTATTGGTTTTGCCAGATGATCGCCGGGTTGAAGGAACGCTATGCCGGCGTGCATTTGAAAGCGTTCACGATGGTCGAGGTGGCATATCTCGCACGGCGCGCCAAACTATCGATCCGGGAGACGCTCGAAAAACTGAAAGCAGCGGGAGTCGATTCGATGCCGGGTGGGGGCGCGGAGGTTTTTTCCGAACGCGTGCGGCGCATTATCTGCGATCACAAGATCGATGGTGACGAATGGCTCGAAACGGCCCGGACCGCGCATCAGATCGGCTTGAAGAGCAATTGCACCATGCTGTATGGGCATCTGGAGACCGCCGAGGATGCAGCCGATCACCTGGTGCGGCTGCGGGCGGTGCAGGATGAGACGCACGGGTTCGTGACTTTTATCCCGCTGGCGTTCCATCCGGCCAATACCGCGCTGAGCCATTTATCACCGACGAGCGGATTCGACGATTTGAAGGAAATTGCGATCTCCCGGCTGATGCTGGATAACATTCCGCACATCAAGGCGTATTGGATTATGATGACGCCGGGCGTGGCGCAGATTGCGCAGCGGTTTGGAGCGAACGATATCGACGGCACGGTGGTGGAGGAAAAAATCTATCACGACGCCGGTGCGCAGACCGCGCAGCATCTGAGGCGGCAGGATTTGCTGAGGTTGATTCGCGAAGCGGGCCGCGAGCCGGTGGAACGGGATACGACGTACCGGCCGGTGAGCCGGACGGAATCGGCGTTTACTGTGCTTGTTTAATGCCGATTGCCAATCGGCAGCAGGCTACCAGCCTGCCCCACAAAGAAGTTTTCATCAGCGCCGCCGGCGGCTGAAGACAAGACTGAATTCTTCCGGCGATCGCGTCCTTAAGAAAGGATTCGGGCAGGCAGGCAGCGCCATCCTGCATCATTTGGGCGAGCCACTTCTTGCCTGTGTCGTCGATTGAAGTGACTTCGCGCACGTCGAGTATCAACCTACGGCTGCCAAGAATGGTGCGGGCGGTTTCCCAGCAGCTACTCAGCTCGCCTACATCGGACTCGCCAAGCTGGCCGAGTAATTGCAGACGGCAGGCTCCGATGCCGTCGTGAATGTAATACTTGAAATTTGACGAGTTGGTCAAGCTATTGGGTTGGATTCACCAGAGTCCCATTGAGTTCCAGCTTTCCATATAACGTTTTTGGAAAGAAATCGTTTACAGCGCAGCCGCCTGGGAGACATCTTTTCGGTTTCTACGTTCTTCTAGTCTAGTCAGAAACGTGGTGTCGAATTCTCCCGCCAGAAAGTCTTCATCAGAGAGAATTTCTTCGTGCAGGGAAATGCTGGTTTCAATGCCTTCGATCACGAACATACTCAGGGCGCGTTTCATGCGCTGGATGGCTTCCTGGCGGTCCTGGCCGTGAGTGATCAATTTAGCCACAAGGGAATCGTAATAGGGGGGAATAACACCGTCGGTGTAAGCGGCGGTATCGACGCGCACGCCAATTCCGCCAGGTAAATTGAGGGCGGTGATCCGGCCGGGCGAAGGCGCGAAAGTTTGCGGATGCTCGGCATTGATGCGACACTCGATGGCGTGCCCGCAGACGCAAGGGACTGAGGGCAGAATAGCGGCGAGGCGCTCGCCGGCGGCGATACGGATCTGCGCTTTTACGAGGTCCAGACCGGTAACCAATTCAGTGACCGGATGCTCGACCTGGATACGGGCGTTCACCTCGATGAAATAAATTTCGCGGCCAGCGTCCATCAGGAATTCCACAGTGCCCGCGTTGGTGTAGCCGATTTCCGCCATCGCTTTGCGGAGACCATCGGCAACACTGGAGCGAAGAGCTGAGGAGAGGGAGGGCGAGGGCGATTCTTCGAGGAGTTTCTGATGGCGGCGCTGGATGGAGCATTCGCGCTCGCCAAGAACTTCGACGTGGCCATGTTCGTCAGCGAGAATCTGGAATTCGATATGGCGCGGACGCTCGACCAATTTCTCCATATAGATATCGCCGGAATCGAAGGCGGCAGCCGCTTCCGCCTGCGCCTGCGCAAAGAGCCCAGGCAATTCCGCCTCCGAGCGCACAATCCGCATGCCGCGGCCGCCACCGCCGGCGGCAGCTTTTAGCATGACGGGATAGCGGATGGAGTCGGCCAACTGCAAGGCTTCTTCCGCGCTTGCCAGCACGCCGAGCGATCCCGGTAAGATCGGCACACCAGCCTGCTCCATGATGGCGCGCGCACGCTGCTTCAACCCCATTTCGCGAATGACGGCGGGCCTTGGGCCGATGAATTTGATGCCGGAGATATCGCAGACCTCGGCGAAATCGGCGTTTTCGCTCAGGAATCCGTAGCCTGGATGGATAGCGTCGACATTGGTGATTTCCGCGGCGCTGATGACTTTCGGAATGTCGAGATAACTGAGGGAACTCTTGGCCGGTCCAATGCAGACGGCTTCGTCGGCGAAACGCACGTGCAGACTGTGGCGATCGGCCTCGGAATACACGGCAACGGTTTTTATACCCAGGTCTTTGCAGGCGCAAATGATGCGTAGCGCGATTTCGCCCCGGTTCGCAATCAGAATTTTACGGAACATGTTGCGTGGGCGGCTCAATCGGGCCGAATGGTGAAAAGAGACTCGCCATACTCGACGGGCCGGCCATTCTCGACATGATTCTGCACGACGACGCCGGCGATCTCGGCTTCAATTTCATTCATCAATTTCATCGATTCGATGATGCATAGCACTTGCTTCGGTTGCACGCGATCGCCAGGCCTCACGAAGGGCGCGGCTCCGGGAGACGGAGCATCGTAATAGGTGCCGACGATCGGCGATTTCACTACGATATCGCGCTCATCTTCTTGTTTTGCGGCCGGAGCGCTGGCGCTTAGCGCCACAGGAGCCTGGATTGGCTGCGCCACGGGAATGACAACATCCTGAACATGGGCCAAGGCGCCTCGCACGCGGACGCTGTTTTCTCCCCGCCGGACTTCCAATTCCGCAATGCCCGTGTCCTTCACGATCTGGATCAATTCTTTGATTTCGTCAATTGTCATTCTGTTCGTGCCGCAGCGGAAGACGCTTTACAGAAGCGCCAGCTCTTTGCCGGTAGGAGTCAGGATCTCACATCCCCGTGAGGTCACGACCACCGTGTCTTCGATGCGGATGCCGCCAATCCCCTCCTGATATACGCCCGGCTCGATGGTAATGGCCATGCCGGGCTCCAACTTTGCCGCTTCCTTGCGCCCTATCCGCGGACGCTCATGAATCTCCAGGCCGAGCCCGTGCCCGGTGGAGTGAACAAACAATTTTTCCAGACCATAGCCGCGCAGCACGCTACGCGCCGCCCGGTCCACCTGCGCACAGGTGACACCTGGCTTTACGGCGGCAATAGCAGCCAACTGACTCTCTAGAACGGCACGATACATTCGCCGCATCTTCGCGTCAGGCCGGCCCACCCCGAAGGTCCGGGTCATGTCGCTGGCATAGCCGGCGACGTTCGCGCCCATATCAACCAATAATAGTTGATTGCGTTCTATAGGCCGTCGAGCGGGATGGGCGTGCGGCAGCGCGGTTCTTTCTCCGGAGGCGACTATGGTGTCGAAGGCAGTGCCGTCCGCTCCAAGCCGGCGCATGCGGTATTCGATTTCGGCCGCCAGATCGACTTCGGTCATGGAGGGCTTGAACTGCCGCAAGGCCTGGTCGAGCGCCTTTGAATTCAACTCGACAGAATTCCGGATGGCGGCGATTTCGTCTGCCGACTTCACCATGCGGAGCGCCTCGACAGCGCCGCTTATGGGCTTGAGGCGGACGCCCGAGAGAACCGAGGCTAACACCTGGTATTCTTCAAAGCCGATGCGATTGCGTTCCAAGGCGATGGACTTGAGCCGGAGCCGTTGGACGGCGACGGCAATCTCGCTCGAAAGCGGGCCTTTGGCAATTCGGACCTCGCAATCGGATTCGCGCGAAGCTTGCGTGCGGTAGCGCGGGTCGGTGAATAGAATGGCTCTCTCGTCGGTTATCAGAAGAGCGGCATTGCTGCCCGTGAAGCCGCTCAGGTAGCGTATGTTGGGGAGGGCGGTGGCGAGATACGCGCCGGCGCGGGCATCCCGGAGAGCGGGCAGTAATTTCTGGCGCCGAAGCGCGAAGGCTGGTGGATTTTCCAAGTTTGGCTCTCAGGAGTTGAAAAAATCCGCTTGCTTAAAACTTGGGGACGACCGCTCCCTCGCGGTCGCGGCTCGGTTTAGGCGTGCGGTTCTTGGTGGTCAACGTATCATCCTCTTACGGCGTCAGGAGCAGTTTGCCGGTGGTTTTGCGGCCTTCGAGATCGCGATGGGCCTGAGCGGCGTCGGCCAGCTTGTATGTTTTGTGGACGCGCAGGCGCAGCCGGCCGTCGGCAAGCCACGTAAACAGATCGCTTGCGCGCTGGCGCAGCTCGGCCGGGTCGCTCACATAATTGGCCAGCGAGGGACGGGTCAGGAATAAGGATCCTTTTTGACTGAGGACAAGCGGATCGAACTGTCCCACTACGCCGCTCGACTGGCCAAAGCTCACGAGCATGCCGCGCGGGCGTAAGCAATCGAGGCTCTTATGAAAGGTTGTGCTGCCGACCGAGTCATACACGACATCCACGCCCCGATCCCCGGTGAGCCGCTTTACTTCGGCAACGAAGTCCGGTTGGGTGTAGAGAATCATATGATCGGCTCCGTGCTCGCGCGCCAGTTGCGCTTTCTCCTCGGTTGAGACGGTTCCGATCACGGTGGCGCCGGCAATTTTCGCAAGCTGCACGATCAGCAATCCCGCGCCGCCCGCCGCGGCATGAACAAGGCAGGTTTGGCCGGATTTCAGAGGGAAAGTGGAACGAGTGAGGTAGTGCGCGGTCATGCCTTGCAGCATAACTGCGGCGGCATCCTCGAAGGAAACATTATTTGGCAGGTCCACTAAAAGCTTCCGCGGCACGAGGGCGTATTCCGCGTACGAGCCGCGCGCCATAGCGTAAGCCACGCGTTGTCCAACAGGGAGATCCACATCCGGGCCGGCGGCGGCAACCGTTCCCGCGCCTTCGCTGCCGAGTTTTACCGGAGTTTCGGGGGCTTTATAGGTGCCATTGCGAAAGTAGACGTCAATGAAATTGACACCGATGGCTTCGATCTTTACCAGGACTTCGCCAGCGCCCGGTTGCGGCGTGGGTTGATCCATGTATTTCAGATTTTCCGGTCCGCCCAACGGGTCGGCGACGACAGCTTTCATGTAGCTGATTCTACGACGGCGGTGTAAAGGCCTTAGCGGTTTAGCGTGCGGCGTCGATGCTCCACTCGCCGTCCCGCTTGGGAAGCGTGAAGGTGACCAGCAATGCAGGGCTCTGTTTTTTTGTGCCGTCGGAGAATGTTTCGTCCACCTGGCGACGACAGAGCACCGTCGCGCGTTCGCCATCGATCCGAGGGTTCGAAGCGGGAATGATTGTCATCCGTATGGCCGTAACGGGTTCGAGCTGCTCTTTTACAGTTCGGCGGTTCAGGCTGCGATGCAGTGCGGTGATGCGCTCCACGTCTTTTGTATTCCAGGCGTTCACGTAATTTTGGAGCATAGCGGAGACGGCGTTGGAGGCTTCGGCGATCTCACGGGCGCGCAACTCGGCTAGAGCCTGTTCGCCTTCCTGGCGGGCTTGCTCCACGCGCGCGGCCGCCGCCAGCGCGGCTTTTTCTTTCGATTCGATCCGCTCGCGAAGTATTTTTTCGGCTTCTTCGATTTGCCGCGATGCTTCGTGGTTGCTCCACTGCATCTGCGCGAGGCGGTCATCCGCAATGAAGCCGCTGGGGACAGGTAACGGAGTTTTCGGAATAGGAACGACCGCCCGCTCTTTGATGGGCAGGGGAACCTTGACAACAGTTTGGATCACCGGATGAGCTGGCTCTTCTTTTTCCGCCAGTGGAGGAATGCTGTAGGTTTTCGCGACCTCATCCAGTTTGACGATTGGCCGCGTGTAGAGCACGGCGAGAAATGCGCCGAGGCAAAGGAGCAACAGCGTCGCGACCACAGCGAAACTTTTCGCCGAAACCCAAGTGGCCGGCGTCCTCACAACTTCAGGCAAGGGAGCCGGAATGTCCAGGCGAGACTCTGGCACGATTGGCCCCCGTAACTGCTGCAAATTTTCGATGGATTCGGAACGGTTCGCCTCCGCAAGCAGGTTGCGGATATGCTCCTCGGACAACTGCCGCTCGATGGGCTGCCAAATTTCCGCCGGCGCATGCCGACCTACGTGAAGGCCTTCGGCCAACCGCAGCAACGACTCCGCCATGCGAAAATCGTCGTCCGCTACTATTCCGGCGCCGTCCACTAGCTGGTCAAAGACACGCCGGCGCAATACGTCCGATCCAACGCTGAAATCGGCCGCCTGCCGAAAGGCATGGAACGCCAAACCGAGGCGCCGGCTTTCGATCGCCTTGGCGGCTTGCGTCAATAAGCGGTCTACGCTTGCGGACCGAGCACCGGCATCAGAATCGCTGCTCACTTGCGCCACCTCACATAGTCAAGCAGATACTTACACTGTACTAAAACTTCAGTAATAATACCTTTATTCTAGGAGGGGTTAAAGCCATGCTGGCATTCCGTGTCCCCCTGCTTTGCCACACTCGTATGGGCGCCCCGATTTTCGTTGTGTTTGCCGTAGGGGAACTGTTCGGGCAGGCGGTTCCGATTGCGAGCGTACCGGGCCTGGCGGAAGCGCTTCCGCCGTCCAGTGCCTGTGCCGGGAGGGCCAGTCTGGCATGCGCGATCCCGAACTTATATGGTCCCTACGGGCTGGTTTTGCCGATCCCGGACGGCCGCACGGCGCATTTCGACTCCAGTTTTCAATCGAACTTTATGGCTCTGAATGCCGCGATTGCCACGCAGTTGACGTTATTGCCGCTGGCGAGTCCGGCCTCGGGCTTTACGTATACGTACGATCCAACCACGGGCGTTTACTCCCGGTCCGCCCAGAGCTTCGGGCCGGTGCTGACGGAGCGGGCCGAAACGATTGGCCGGCATAAGTTCTATTTCGGCGGCACGTTTCAACGTTTCCGCTTCAACAAGCTGGATGGCGTGGATCTGCATAACTTTCAAGCTGTTTTCGATCACCAGATCACGACAGCCACTGGAGACTGGCGCGAGCAGTTTATTTCGACACAGAATTCGATCGATCTCAAGATCAATCAATTTACTGTCTTCGGCACATACGGATTGACCAACCGGATCGACCTGTCCGTCGACATTCCATTCGTGCAGGTGGGTTACAACGTCAGTTCTTCGGCGACGATCAACCGGATTGTCAATACGGAACCGATCTTCACGCCCGGACCGGGCGGCATCAAGGTAGAGTGTTGCGCGAGCGCCGGCGGTGCGGGACCGTATGGGCCGAATTGGGGTTACTACTTCGA
Organism: Bryobacteraceae bacterium; assembly: GCA_025924475.1. GTDB lineage: Bacteria > Acidobacteriota > Terriglobia > Bryobacterales > Bryobacteraceae > Bog-105. Next base: position 32,766 of record JAICIH010000004.1, on the reverse strand, counting down.
TCCGAATAATAAGCAAGGAAGCATCCAGCGGAATTTTTCGAACGGCTCAGGAGGCTCGGCGCAAACAGGCGACATTTACTTCAACCCGAGTAAGAACAGCGCCGCTGGTATAGGCGACGTGACCTTTCGAGTGAAGGGAACGATTCATCGCACAGAGCGGATCGTAATCGCATTAGCATCGGATCTGCGGCTGCCTACCGGCGATGAAAGTAACTTTCTCGGCTCCGGCGCGTGGGGCGTGAAGCCGTTCGCGGCGGTCTCGATACGCCCGGGCTGGCTGACGCCTCACGTGAATCTGGGCTACCAGTGGAACGGCTCTTCCTATCTTGGCGGCAATATCTGGAATGGCACAAAAGACAAGCTGCCGGATTTCGCGTTCTTCTCCGTCGGGACAGATATCGGAGTGACGCGCAGGCTTACGGCGGTTGTCGATTACATTGGACAAGAGCTGATTAGCGCGCCGCGCATCGTAAGCGCAACTTACACGTCTCTCGGTCCGTTGGTTAGTACGGGCCAGACCGGAACGTTTCCCACCATCAGCACGGTCGATAAAGAGACTTATAACCAGAGCAATTCGGCGTTCGGTTTCAAGTACAACCTTTTCGACCGGCTGATTGTGAGTGGCAATTTGTTAGTGGCGCTGAACGAGGGCGGGTTGCGCCAGCGAGTTACGCCGTTGGTCGGGTTGTCGTATTCGTTTTGATCTAGCCGGCAATTCTGAGAATTGCCGGCTAGAGCTTTCAGCGGCCAAGCGTCAGCTTGGTAGCTTTTTTGTCCGCTCCCTATGGTCGCGGCTCTGTTTGGGAGCTGTTAACGGTGGCTGTGACGCCAGCGCCAGTAGTCAGCTTGGTAGCTTTTTTGTCCGCTCCCTATGGTCGCGGCTCTGTTTGGGAGCTGTTAACGGTGGCTGTGACGCCAGCGCCAGTAGTCGTCGCGGTCGTGGCGATTCAAATGGCGGTAGTCGCGATGGTGCCGGTGTGTCTCGATAATCCACCGGTTGTAATAGACGTTTTCGCGGTCGTTCCAGGTATGGTAGTCCGAATAATAAGGATCGTAGGAGCGATAACCCACTGCCACATGGCCGGGACCGCAACTTGCGAGCATTCCCGCGGAGAGCAGAAGTGTCCCAAGTACCAGCTTTTTCTTAGACATAACCAACTCCTCCACCCAATTGGACGCGCCCTTCGCACAGAATCGTTCCATTTGCTTGCCGGTTCCCTAACCGGCGCAGTGCCAGTACAGTCTAAGGAACAGCCGAATGGAATGGACGGACTCAGCGGCCGCTGAACAGGCCCGCCAGGGAGACCAACGCGCTTTTGGCGTTCTAGTGGAGCGGCATAGCCGTTCGGTGTTTCGTTTGGCTTTTCGTATGACTCAGAACGAACAGGACGCCGAGGACCTGGTACAAGAAACTTTTCTGAAAGCGTATAAGCAATTACACCGGTTCGACGGGCGCTCGGCATTTGGCACGTGGCTGTACCGGATCGCGGCAAACTGCTCGCTCGATCTGATTCGCGCGCGCAAGAACCGGCGAGAACGCCAGACCACTCTCACCAGCGAAACGACGGATTGGCTGGATCGCGTGGCCGCGCCCGATCCTTCGCCGGAACGGCTGGCGCGCAGCGGGCAGGTGGCGAGTCTGCTTAAGCCGGCGCTCGCACAACTCACGGAACTGGAGCGCACGGCATTTGTGCTGCGGCATTATGAAGGCCGCGGAATTGAGGAAATCGCTGGCGTGCTGGGCGTACAAACCAATGCGGCGAAACATAGCGTATTTCGCGCGGTGCAGAAGCTGCGGCGCGCGCTCGAGCCGGTTGCACAGGTGGCGCCATGACTCATTTGGACGAAGAACAACTCACGCTCGCCTATTACGGCGAAGTGGACGCCGAATGCATGCGTCATCTGGAGGAGTGCGGCGAATGCCGGCTGCGGCACGAACGGATCAAGACCGCGCTGGATAATTTTCCGGACTTTCCCGTGCCGGAGCGAAACGATGCGTATGGCCGCGAGGTTTGGAATCGTCTGCTTCCGCAGTTGGCGGCGAAGCCACGGCGGAGCTGGCTGAATTGGTGGACGATGACACCGGTGCTGGCGAGCCTTATCGCCATTGCGTTCTTTGCGGGGATGCTCGCGCAACGCAACCGGCAAATACCGGGGATTTCGGCGGAAGCGCGCGAGCGCGTGCTGTTGATGGCCATGAGCGATCATCTGGAGCGCTCGGAAATTCTTCTGGTGGAATTGGCGCACGCGGTTCCAGGTGAAAACGAGCTGAAGATGGAACGGGCGCTGGCCCGTAGTTTGGTAACGGAAAACCGGCTGCTTCGGGAGACGGCCCGCAGTGCGGGAGACGAGCCGCGCGCGGCGCTGCTCGACGATCTGGAGCGCGTGCTGGTAGCGGTGGCAAACGGACCGGCGGGCGAAAACCCGGCGGACCTGGACGCGCTGAAAGCGCGCATTCAAAGCAACGATCTCTTGTTCAAGGTCCGGGTAATGAGCGCCAATACGCTCCAGGAAGGAAGGAAGTTATGATTCGCAATTTTCTGATTTTGATTCTGCTGGCGGCGCCGCTGGTGGCGCAGGAGGACGCCGATTATCAGAGAGGCATTAGCGCGCTGGACGCGCGGCAATGGGACCAGGCGATCGCCGCATTCGACACATCGGCCGGACACAAAGGCTCCAATGCAGATGGCGCGCTGTACTGGAAGGCGTACGCGCTGAACCGTGCGGGCCGGCGCGATGAGGCGCTGGGTGCGATTTCGGCCTTGCGGCGCGAGTATGCAGGCAGCCGCTGGAATCGCGATGCGCGTGCATTAGAACTCGAAATCCGCGGCCAATCCGGCGAGCGTGTGAGCCCGGCTCGCGAACAGGACGATGAATTGAAGATTCTCGCGCTGAACAGCTTGATGCAATCCGATCCGAACCAGGCCGTGCCGATTCTGCAAAAGCTGCTCACCAGTAACAACTCGCCGAAAGTGAAAGAAAAAGCGCTGTTCGTCCTTACGCAGAGCCGTTCAGCGGAGGCCAGCAAAGTTTTGAATGCGGTGGCACGCGACACGTCGAATCCGGATTTGCAGCTCAAGGCGATCCGCTACATGGGCATGATGGGAAGTCCGGAGGCGCGCAAAGAACTGGCCGCTATTTATAGCGCGTCGCCGGACGATCATCTCAAGCGGGCGATTCTGCACAGCTTCATGCAGTCGGGGTCGCGCGACTTTCTGCTGAATGCCGCTAAGGGTGAGAAAAATCCCGATCTGCGCCGGGAAGCGATTCGCCAGTTGGCGATGACGGGCGGGCAAGACGAGCTATGGCAACTGTACCAATCGAGCGACGTGGATGCCAAAGAAGAAATTCTCAAGTCCATGTTCTTGGGTGGGAATTCACCGCGGCTTGCTGAAATTGCGCGCACTGAGAAAGACCCTCGTTTACAAATCGCGGCGATCAAATCGCTCGGCCTGATGGGCGGCAATGGCCGTGGGGATGTGCTGGTTTCGATCTATCAATCTACCTCGAATCGTGACGTGCGCGAGGCCGTGCTGCAAGCGCTATTCCTGCAAAACAACGGTAAGGCGCTGGTGGACCTCGCCCGCGCGGAAAAGGATCCGACGATGAAGAGCGAGATCGTCAAGAAGATGTCGCTAGTTCACTCCAAAGAAGTGACCGATTACATGATGGAGCTTCTGAAATGAGGCCCCGCTCCCGAGGAACACGCGCAAAACGGGCGCGATATCAAGCGCGCCGCCCGAAGAGCCAGCGAGTTCCTTCGTTGTCTGGCGGCGTGCATTCGCGCCCGTTGCGCTCCCTCGCGGTCGCGGCTCTGTATGCGCTGGCCGGCGTCGCGCTCGCTCAAACTCCGCAGCCGAATTTAAGCAACGCCAAATTCGAGCGGCGTTCGTTTGCGGGCGATCTTGCTTCGCAAATTCGCGGGACGGCGCCGGCCTGGTTCGGCTACGCGATCAAAACAAAGCGCGGCGATCATCAGAGCTGCTGCTGGGGCGGATCGAACAACTACGGCTGCCGGCTGGAAGGCGGTTCGGGGACCGTAGTTACCGGCCAGGTTTCGAATTCTCCGATACAGCTCGAAGGAACGGATACGCTGGCGGTGCTGCTGCGCGTAGAAAACGATCGTGTGGAGAAGATTCGCGTGTTTGGGCTCGAGTGCCCGCTCGATGCGGGCGGCCTGCCATTTACCTGGTTGACGGGCGTGCCGGCTGAGGCCAGCATTCGTTATCTGGAGAAGCTGGTCGCGTCTTCATCATCGGATCGCCATCTGGATGGCGCACTGTTTGCGCTCTCGCAACACGAAGCGCCGGAGGGAATCGATGCACTGATTCGTTTAGCGAAGAGCGATCCATCGGCGCACGTGCGCGGCCAAGCGCTGTTTTGGCTGGCGCAAAGGGCTGGACAACGAGCCTCCGCCGCGATTCAAAACGCTATCGAGAACGATCCCGATACGGCGGTTAAGAAACGCGCAGTGTTCGCTCTTTCGCAACTGCCTAAAGACGAAGCGGTGCCGAAGTTGATCGAGATCGCGCGAAATCAGAAGAACCGGGAAGTGCAGAAGCAGGCGTTCTTCTGGTTGGGGCAAATGCACGATCCGCGCGCGCTGGCGTTTTTTGAGCAGTTGCTGGCGAAGTAAGTTTGGCCACTGCATCCTGCCCGGCAAAGTGTTATAGGTCAAGACACAGGAGGCGCTGACCACGCTTCAATACAAGGTTGACACTCAACTCGGCCAAGCCGCAGTCCGGATCTTTGCCGCCAACGATCGCATAAACCAGATTCTGATCAAACATCTTGACCCAGCCGCCTGGAGAGCCAAACCGCCCGGCAAGACCCGCACCATTGCGGCTATCTTCACGCACATGCATAACATTCGTTCCAAGTGGGTCAGGCTTACTGCTCCGCACCTGAAAGTTCCACCACAGCTCCATCGTGCGCACTGCACGCCGCAGCAGGCACGCGAGGGATTGGCCGAGAGCGCCGCTCGCTGCGTGGAGATGCTCGCCGAAGCGCTCGGGGAGAGTGACGGCCGTGTGAAGAAATTTCGCAGAGACGGGTGGGCTCCACCCTGGCCGGTTGGTCTGGAAATGCTGTGCTACATGCTTACTCACGAAGCCCACCATCGCGGGCAGGTGTGTATGCTCGCGCATCAACTCGGATTTCCGTTGCCGAACGAAGTGGCGTACGGGATCTGGAATTGGGAAAGGCTGTTGACTACTTAGTGCCTTCCAGATGGCCACCGGCGGTGAGAAATTGCTGCTGAAAGTCGTCGGCCGAATGCATGTCGGCGGCGTATTGTTCGGGCGTATCGCGAAGAAGAGCGCGCTCGCGCAGCAGTCGCGACATGAGCAGCAGTGGTTTGGGCGAATGCGCGGCCATCTCGGAAGCTTTTTGCGCATTTTGAATCGCTTCGTCGATCAGGGCGCCGTATTGTTGCTGAAGCGAATGGCGGAGATCGATATCGGGAAGCGGCCCGGGTTTGCCGCTGAAACGAGACTTCGCCTGTTGCAGCACCGGACCAAACTCGTCGCGCTGCAGGCTGGCGAGCTGGAAGTACATGCCGGCTTTGGCCGGCGCGAGAGCCAGCGCCTTTTTCAATAGATCCTGCGCACTCTGGTAGCGTTCGGTGCGCTGATCGGGGGCGGCCGAACGCTCGGCGAGCGCGGCTTCGAGTTGCGATAGCGCGAGCAGCGGCGTGGAAGTGTACGGATCGAGTTCGATCGCGCGCCGGAGATGGCTTTCGGCACGCTCGACCACATCTGAATCGGCCGACGGCCTGACGTTCCCAGAAAAGATTTCTTTCGCCAGCGTAACGCCTAGTTGTTCATGCGCCTTAGCGGACGACGGGTCGAGATCGACGGCCTTTTGAAACGCTGCCGCCGCTTCGCGAAGCTGGTCGTGCGCTAAAGCCGCATTGCCCTGTTCCATCAGCGCGCGAGCGTCGGCCGGAGCGGCAGTCGTTTGTCCTAAAAAGCCAATTGCAAGCGCGACGCCGACCCAGAGCTTTTGTGCTTTCATAAGTGCTCTCCCTATAGCTAGGACGTTTGTTCGAATCGGCGTGTTACCGTCGGCTCTCAATAGCGCTATAGTAGAGCAGCCGGACGAGGACGTCCGGCGCGGGTCAGTAGACCCGCCCCACCGTTCCGCCGTCGATTTACATGTTAGACTTCGAGGTACTTGAGGCAGGAAAGTGAGCGACAATCGAATTCCACTCTTGGCTACCGTTGCGCTTATCATCGATTTGCCGGAAGAACGTCTGACGCGCGGGCAGATTGGGACAGTTGTCGAGCATCTGGACGCGAATGGCGAAATTGCCGAACTAGTGGAGTTTGCCGATGACGATGGGCAAACATACGCAATATTGCCTTTAAAACCTGAACAGCTACTCGTTTTACATCGCCAACATCAGGCAGCTTAGACGGCTGAACGGCGTGCCTTTCAGAACATTTAGCGATTTGTGATGGACTCTTTGCTCCCGGAAATCGCGCGATATGGCATTCCGCTGCTTTCCGGGCTCGTGTTCCTGGAAGCCATGGGGCTGCCGTTACCGGCATCGCTGGCGCTTTTGGTGGCTGGAGCCAGCAGTGCGAACGGATCGCTGCGGCCGGAACTCACTCTCGGCGCAGCGCTGGCGGCCATGCTGTGCGCCGACAATATTCTATATTTCGGCGGCCGCTATACGGGCTGGTGGCTGCTCCGCATTCTTTGCCGTCTCTCGCTCAATCCTGAATCGTGCATTCTGCGCACGGCCGGTTCTTTCTATCGCCGCGGGCGCTATCTTCTGCTGTTCGCCAAATTCGTGCCAGGCATCAACAGCTTGGCGCCGCCGCTGGCGGGCAGCATGAAGATGCCATACGGGCAATTTTTCCTGCTCGATCTGGCAGGCGCTTCCTTTTATGTGGGGCTGTACTGGACCGTTGGATTATTATTAAGCGACATTCTCGGCAAAGTCATACAAGGTCTGGACAGAGCGGGCCGTATCTTCGCGGTGTTGGTTGCGATAGCCGTGCTGATCTATTTCGCTTACCAGGTCCGTTTATGGATCAGGAGCCGCGCGCTTCGCACGATTCCGCGAATCACTCCGGCAGAAGCGTCGCGGATACTCGCCTCCGGCGGCGCAGCGATCTACGATGTGCGCAGCCATGGCTATTACGAGCAGGGCGCGGCCCGGATTCAAGGCTCGCAGCGGCTAGAGCCCAATTCTCTGGACGGAGCCACCGGTTTGCGCAAGACCACGCCGCTCATTCTTTACTGCACCTGCGTGAGAGAAGCGACCAGCCTGGCGGTGGCGAATCTTTTGCGACAGCAAGGCGTAGAGTGCTCGGTGTTGGCCGGCGGCTTGCGCGCCTGGCGAAAAGCCGGATTGCCGCTCGAACCGGTGCCGGCTGAAGAGATCGTCGCGCTGCCTTCGTTCGCCGTCTTAAAAAGATAGCTTCAGCGAAAGCGTGAGGGTCCTTGAGTTGCTCGAAAAAATCCGATCCCACTTCTGGAAGTTTGTGGATGCGGGATCGAAGCTGGTGCGAGTCAGCACGTCGGTCGGCGGGAACGCCAGGAATTGTACATCGTTCACAAACCCGCCGGTATATTGCGGATGGTTCAGAACGTTGAACGCGCGTAGGGCGAATTCCAGGCGGTAGCGCTCGGTGAAATTGAAGCGCTTGGCGAGCGTCAAATCGAGGTTGTTGATCGGGTTCAGTTGAAGCAGATTGCGGCCCGCATCGGGCAGCGTGCCGGGCGGGGCCGAGACGTATCTCGCTGCCGGATTTGCAGCCAGATACGCGACGGTCTGCCCGGCGCTGTTGCGAAGTGGCTGCGCCGCCGAGCCAATTGACGGGTCGCCATTCGGATTGATAAAGACGCGATCCGACCAGCTATCGCCATTCAAATTCGAATCGACTTCACTCTGCGTCGTAACCAGATTGCCGCTTTGATAAATGTAGACCGGCGCGGCTTCCCAATTGCCCAGCACATTTTTCAAGAACCAATTGCGGTTCTTGAAGAAGGGCATTTCATAGATCAGCGCAGCGGAAAATCTGTTGCGGTGATCCAGCATGGAACTGGCGCGCTCACCGTGCAGATTTTGCGAGTCCTGGGGACGGCGCGGCGTAAAGATCGTGCTCGAAACAGTGGCGGTTGAATCGTCGATGTTATGGCTCCAGGTGTAGGCTCCGATGAACTGCAATCCGTGCGAGAAGCGGCGCGTCAATTGCGTGGCCAGCCCATGATAGGTCGAGTTGCCGACCGGCATGAACGCGGTGACGGGCGAAAACGGATTGTTGAACCCGGCCGCCGCATAGGCGGGAACGAGGGCGCCGCCAGCGAAATAGGCGTTTTGCAGCGGCGTCAGCGTATTGGTCAGCGAATCGAGCGTGGCCTGGCTGGGCGCACTGAAATACATCGGCAGAGCGTTCGCCGTAGTGACCACGGGCTGCCGGTTCAACTGTATTTGCATTGGAAGATAGACCCCGCGCGTGCCAAGGTAACGAACTTCGGCAGTATAATCGTGCGCGAAAACATGCTGAACGCCGAAGTTCCATTGAATGGACTGCGGGCGCTTTTGATCCGGAATATAACCCTGCGTCAGAAAGCGAGCTTCACTCGGACTCAATGGACCGACGGGAGTATTGGGAAGAATGCCGCCTCCGGCGAGAAAATTGGGAAATCCGAGACCCGAAGCGTCGACATTTGTGATGAACTGCGGCGGCAGGCTCAAAGTTCCCAGATTGTCGTAAAGAATGTCGTAATTGATCCCGAAGCCGGCGCGGACCGATGTCCTGCCGCTGTCGCCGGGCGAATACGCAATACCGATGCGCGGCATGAAATTCGTTTTTTGCGGTTTCGGTTCGGTGAATGAGATCAAGCCAGGGACGCTGGCGAGCGCGTTCACGCTCTGCAGACGCTCCGAATAAGGAACCGTCTGGTATTCATAGCGCAGCCCGAGGTTCAACGTCAGGTTCGGGCGGATTTTCCAGGTGTCGTTTCCGAAGAACGAAAGGAGCACCTGATCGCCGTAGTAAACCACCTTTCCAATACCACGCTCGGCGGCGAAGTCGGGACTGATGTCGTTCAGATAGTCGTTAAGGTACAGCCATTGATAGTCGCCGCGAGAGCGCTGTGTAAAGCTCGAGGGCGAAATCGACTTCCAGCCATCAAAGCCGAATTTCAGCGAATGCCGCCCCCGCGTCCAACTGAGATTGTCGGTTATCTGGTAGGTATTCTGCACCGAGAATTGCGGCGCGCTCGGGTCCGGCCCGAATGACAGTCCCAGTTCATAGATGGTGATGTTGGGGAACTGATCGAGGCCGGGGAACTGTTCATTTGGAACCGGTATGACGTCGTTGAAGCGATTGAAGCCGAGCCGGAACTCGTTGGTGAGCGAGGGCGTGAAAGTGTGGTATTCCGAGATCGTCGCGAGATATAGATTGGTCTCGCGTATCTTGAAGAACTGCGACGGGAAGCCTTGATTGTCCACTTGGCCGAAGCGATTGAACACATATCGCGCGCGCAGGAAATCTTTATCCGAAATACTGTAGTCAAACGACGCCACGCCGCTTTGATTGTTTTGCCAGCTTGGCAGACTGGCGGGAATTTTGCCCACCGGGATAATGGTCGAACCCACCGAAACCGGCTGGCCCGACGGCAGGGTCGAGGGCGGAGCGATGTCCGTAGCAACACCCATATATTTTCTTAAGACCGACAGATTGGTTTGACTGAGGCCCGAGGCGGATGCCAACGCGTCGTAGCCCGCTTGCGTGGGTGCGTAGTAATAAGTGGAGGACGACTGACCGATGGGGAAGTATTCCCAATCCAGGAAGAAGAACATTTTGTTCCTCTTTATCGGTCCGCCGAAGTTGGCGCCGAACCGATTCCGATCCGAGCGCGGATGCAACTCGCTTCCGGCGACGGCGCTCAGGTTATCCGCCGCATCCAGGTTGCGATTCTTGAAGTATTCGTAGAGCAGGCCGTGGAATTCATTGGTTCCACTTTTCAGGATCTGGTTGAACTGGCCGCCGGAGGAATGGCCGAATTCCGGGGAAAACTGGTTTTGCAGCGAAGTGAACTCGGCTACCGCGTCGTTCGGTACGAAAACCAACGGACCGGTTGTGCCTTTGTCGTTGTTATCGATGCCTTCGATCGTAAAGTTGTTGTTGGCGGGCCGTTGGCCGCCCACCGATGGTCCTGTTCCAAAGCCCAATCCGCTGCTAGTGCCCACCCCGGCGTTCAGCAACGAAAGGTTTATGACTCCCGAGCCTCCCCCGGCCATCGGCAAATCCGTCAGGGAGCGACCTTCAAAAGTGGTTTGTATCTGGGGCGTGGTTGTATCGATGGCTGCCGCGGCAGCCGTTACTTCAATGGTGGCCGATGCCTTCTCCACGGCCAGCGACACGTTTTGTGTAACGGTCTGATTTAACGGCACCAATACGCCGGTCGATTGGGCTCGATTGAATCCGGTGGCCGATACGGAAAGCTCATAGGAGCCTACCGGTAGATTTTCGAGACGGTATTGGCCAGCTGAAGTTGACTTTGTGGAAGTTTCGACCCCAGTGGCTTCGTTTTTGACGGTAATCGAAGCGTCCGGAACGGTAGCGCCTGACGGGTCATAAATGACACCCGCCATATTTCCACTGGTCGATTGCGCTATAGCAAGACTGGTCGAGGCAGCCAGCACGACGGCAAGCGCCCTTATCCCCTGAAGATCCCTCATATGCAGCCTTCCCCTTTCGAGGTCGCGGCCCGATCGCGAATCTGGATCGGAGCCGCGGCCACAGGAGCGGTCGTAGTCGTGGTACTTATTTGTTGTGACAATACACTCTCTTCCGATTTAGTGCATCTAACTTTTGTCTAACGCCGCGAAGAACCCGGGTTAGCTCGAACGCTCAACATACGTCGAGTCAATCGATTATGCAATTAGCTCCAGCCAAAAACAAGGAAGAGCGTGGATAGAGTCTCAAGACGCGAGTAAGCAAAGGTCTTGAGATCTCTGGCGACAAAAATTGGAAATGTCTTAGCACTACCAAAACTATCATTAGCGGCCAGCTTACGGTAGAGGCGCGCATGTCCGGTCCTAAGATTTAGCAACTCGAGCACCACGGAATGGCCGTCTTCCCTGCGGGTAAGAATCTGATCTTTCGAGGCGAAAGCCACCGGCACGACGTGGGCCGGATTCTCCAGAAAACGGGAATTGCCGTCGTGGAGGTTGATCACAGCGAGCTTGGCTTCGCGCGCTACCCCCACCGCGAACTCGCCGGCATCATCGACTACGACGCCGCGGATGCGAACGCTGCCCGAAATGGGTACGGGCGTCCCGCCGGGAACGTGCTGGCGATAAATTTGCTCTTTGTGGTTTGGAAGTCCGCCAGCGAACAGAATATCCTGGCATTGGCCGGGAAAAAATCGCACCCAGCGGTATTGGAGACCGGGATTGGGCAACTGGACCGCTTTGCGATCCTTGGTGGAAACCAGGAAGAGCTTCTGCGGTTCGCTGGCACTCTGGGTAATCGACCAGCCGCCGTCGTTCGACAGATCGATGGCGCGGCCATCGCCCAGCCGATCGGACGATTTCTTATTCGCATCATACAGATAGACGCTATAGCGGCTTCCCCCGCCCTGCCCGGTTTCATCGAAAAGCACGCGTTTTCCGTCAGCGGAAATGGCTACGGCTCGTGACCAGTCGAGCCAGGAAATGTCGCGTGGAGCGCTGCCATCGACGTTGCCCCAAAACATGCTCATGCGGGAGGTGGCGCGGGAGATCAGAACACCGCCGGCCGGACTGATGTCACGCAACAGCATGCCGCCGGGAATCTGCGCGACTTGCCGCAGCCCTCCCTTCATATCGACAGCCATCAGACTCCGGTCGACCCCGGAGCGCGCGGCGGTGAACCAGACTTCGCGCCCGGAGGGATGCCAGGCCAGGCCTTCAATCGATTCCCAGCCTGGGCTGAGGACGCGCGCGCGTCCGTCGCTTCCGGCGATCACCACGTCGCCACCGTCGTCCATGGGGACGGGATGTTTCACAAACGCGACATGATCGCCGCGTGGCGAGACGCGCAGATCGTCGATCCACTCGCTCGACGCGTAGAGTGTCTTGCCGGGGGGATACTGCACCGAATACATTCCTTCGTTCGCGACAACCAGGCTTAGGACGCCGTCCGGACTCCAGTCCGCAGCGATGGCGCGATCCGAGAGCACGGTGGGAGAGCCGCCGGAGAGCGGCACGGCTTCGAGCGCCGGCGCGTTCGAAGTGCGGAAGAGCGCGAGCTGGTCCTTGGAAGACAGACTCGCCAACTGCTCGGCTTCGAATCCCAAATCCTTGGTTCCGGCGCCGTCTAAGGAAGTTTCGAATATACGGTTCGAGTTTCCGTTCAATGCCGCGCTGTATACGACGTGTTTGCCGTCATGCGCGAAGCGCGCGGAGCGAACCGCGCCGTTCGAAAACGTAAGCTGGCGAAAGGAGGCGGACTCGCGCGGGGTGCGATGCAGCCAAAAAATTATCGCTATGGCTGCCGCGGCGAACCCTGCGCCGGCGGCGGCCCACCAGAACATTTTTGGCCGCGTAGCGGCTTTTGTGTTGACGGTTTGGCCGGGCGGTGAGCCAGCGGATTCGGCGGCTGACGGCAACTCGGGCGGAATAATGGGCGCGATAAAACGATAGCCCACTCGGGCCAGCGTCTCAACATAAAGAGGATTCTCGGCTGAATCGCCGAGCGCCGTTCGCAGCCGGTTGATGGCGGTATTCAGGCCGCTCTCGAAATCGACGAATGTGTCGGAAGACCAGAGCCGGGAACGCAGTTCTTCCCTGCTGACGACCTGGCCGGGTTTTTCGAGCAGCGCCTGCAGAATGTGAAATGGCCTTCTTTGCAGCCGCACACGCACGCCGTGCTTGCGCAATTCTCCAGTATCGAGCGAGACCTCGAAAGCGCCAAATCTCACTGAGGAGCCGCTCACGCTGGACCGGACAGCGCCGGGCTCCGAGTTGTCCGAATCGACGGGGGATTCTTTCATACTCTGCCGAACCTAGCCTCTAAACTGCTATCCGATTAAGACGGACGTCGAGCGATTTCGTTCGCACAATTGTTGAAGAATTTGTTTCGAAGACAAGTGGACGAGGCGGTGCCTAAATCGGTAAGTATTTGATCGCAAGCCGGATCAGGTGTTCTCTGGATCAAAGGCGGCATCTAAACGCATCCGGTGAGGCGATAAGTTAGCTAGCGTCCATTGCCAGCTTCGCGCAGAGCGAATACTTTCGAATTACGAAAGGATTCCGCTAGCGTGCTTTGGTATTCGCGTTTCGGATTTCTGGCGATTGCCTTCATTTGTCCGGCAATTCTCCTTAGGGCCGCCACTCCGCCGTCCCGCGAAATTCTATCCGCCGGAACGATTTCTACGTTGCAGGACTCTTCGGGGACTGAGGCTGTGGCTCGATGGAACGAACTTGGACGTTTCCGGCAGTCGCACTCGGATATAGACGAAGCAGAAGAGGCTTTCCGGCGCGCGCTCGAATTGGACCAGCGGCTAGGTGCACCCAGCAAGATAGAGACGGCCGTCGTGCTCAACAATTTGGGGAGCATCGCCGTAGCCCGGCGCGACTATGCCGGCGCCGAAAAGTGGTTCCGTCAATCGTACGGGCTGCTCTCGGAGCGTCACCTTCTTGAAACTCCAACCGCCGGCTCAGTGTTATCGAATCTGGCGCTCGATCTGCAGCAGCAAGGCCGCTATGCCGAGGCCAAGCCGTTCTATGAACGCGCGTTCGCGGCATTTCGGGCTGCCCGGCAAGAGACCGGCCTGGAGTTTGCGAAATTGCTGCTCAACGCGGGCGAGCTCAGCTTCGAAACTGGCGATTTCCGGGATGCCGTTGAGAAGCATCGCCGTGCTGTTGCCATAGAAAATGCGCTGCCCTCCATTCCCGCTTACGATCACGCGTACGCGCTCAATCGCCTCGCTTTAGCTTTGGGGCGAACGGACGGGCTCGAGGAGGCGCGTGCGCTATTACAAAAAGCCAACGATCTCGTTGCCGATCGCGCGGCTTCGGCGCAATCGGCTAAACTGCGCGTCGAAATCGTAAATAATTTGTCGGGCGTTGAAAGACGCTCCGGACATTTGGCAGGCGCCCACGAACATGCGCAGGAAGCGCTACAGCTCGCCTCGCACGAACTGGCTCCGGACGATGCGTTGTGGGCGGGGCTCTGGAACAATCTTGGGATGATTGCGCTCGCCGAAAACAATTTGCGAGCGGCAAAGGACTACTACGAAAAATCGGCCGCGGCCGCGCTCGAAGTTTCCGGCGGTGGCAGCGCGCGCTATGCCGCTGCATTGTCCAATCTCGCCACAATTGAAGCGCGGCAGGGTCACCGTGGACGGGCGCAATCGTTATGGAGTACGGCGCTTGCCATTGACGAAGCGCATCTCGGGCCGGAGCATCCGCAGGTCGCGTCTGACTTGTCGAACCTGGCCGCGGAGGCGTTCTACGCCAGGAAATATCACGACGCGATCGGCCTATATCAGCGCGCGGCGGCGATTCAGGAACGCTCGTTGGGAGAGCAAAACCGGCAGATGGCGGCCACCTGGCGCAATCTTGCGATCGCCTATTACAGCGCCAAGCAGTATCGCGATGCGCAGGCCGCCTACGCGCGCGCCATTCACGCTTTTGAAATATCGGCCGGCGCCGGCTCGCTCGATTTGCTCGACTGTCTGAAGCGCAACGCGGATGTCTTGCGGAAGCTCGATCGATTCGCCGAAGCCGAGCAAACGGAAGTGCGCGCCACGCGGATCGAAGTGGAGAACGCGATCCGCGCCGGGAAGCAAAGCTAGGCCCATTCCGTCGCATTTCGCTACAGTGGAGTTCCGGCAACAGACAACCGGGCCTGCCCGCTTACTTACGTGCGCGGTTCTTTTTCTGGCCGCACAATTGCATGGGTACGTATTGCCATGGCCAATGCAGGTTTCCGGTTCGGCGCCTTCGAGGTCGACACCGAAACGCGCCGTCTATTCAAGCACGGCGTGCGCATTCGTCTGCAAGCAAAACCGCTGGAGATTTTGGAGGCACTCCTCGAGAAACCCGGCGAACTGGTGACGCGCGAGGAGCTTTTCCGGAAGCTCTGGCCTGATGGCACGTTCGTGGATTTCGAGAGCGGGCTGAATACCGCCACCAACCGGCTGCGCAACGCATTAGGCGACTCTGCCGAATCGCCCCGCTACATCGAAACATTGCCGCGGCTGGGCTATCGATTTATTTGTCCTGTTACCGGCATCGCGTCGGATACGCCCGCACCTGTCACGCAACCGAGTCCACCGGCTCCCACGAAATCGCACCGGCTGCTACCGGTTGCCGTATCGACGCTCGGCCTTCTTGCGGTTTTTCTATGGATTCATCGGAATGCCGGAGCCACGCGCCCGCAGCCGGCCTTCCGCCAATTGACTTTTCGCGCCGGCGTAGTAGGATCGGCACGTTTCGTTCCCGGCTCGAATAATGCCGTGTATACGGTGACTGCGGAAGGCGAGCCGCCGCGCACCGGCGTAGTGAGCCTCAGCGGCGGCAGCTCACGCGATTTCGATTTCGCCGGCGGCGTTCTTGCCTCGGTCTCGCCACGCGGAGAGTTCGCGCTCATTTCGAGAATGCCCGCGCGCCTGGTGCGCGTAGTACGGAACAAAACTTCGGTAACCACGATCGCGGATGGAGCGCGAGATGCCGACTGGCTCCCCGACGGCACTGCGCTGGCGCTGGTGAGGCGGCGCGGCGCCGAATCGCTGGTCGAATTTCCGGCGGGTCATGCCGTGTATGCTTCGCGCGGCTGGATTGACGGCCTGCGCGTCTCGCCCGCCGGCGATCGCGTGGCATTTTTCGAGCATCCAGTGCGCGACGATGACGGCGGCCGCTTACGGCTGGTCGACCGGCAAGGACGTGTGACCACTCTTACGGGATTATGGAGCAGCGCTGCCGGACTGGCTTGGTCCCGCAGCGGCAAAGAGATCTGGTTCAGCGCAAGCCGGCAAGGGGCTACACGCGCCGTATACGCGGTATCGCGCACAGGCAGCTTGCGCAAGATTTCAAATGCTCCGTTCTCGCTCCGTCTGTTCGATATTTCTCATGATGGACGGGCGCTCGTGGCTCTCGACGATGTGCGCATGTATATGGCAGCTCAGCTCGCCGGAGATGAAACAGCCCGCGACGTTTCTAATCTCGATTCTTCGCATGTCGATGGCATCACGCGCAACGGGCACATTCTTCTGTTCACTGAAGCGAGCGAGGCCGTGGGCGTACACTACGCCGCCTATACGCTCGACCGTGAATCCGGCCGCGCGGTACGTTTCGCCTCCGGCCGCGGACTGGCGTTGTCTCCGGATGGTAAATCTGCGCTCACCATCGATCCTGAGGACCGCAGCTTTCTTACGCTCACTTCGCTCGCGACCGGAACATCCAGAAAAATCCCCGGAGGCGGCTTCGAATACCAGTGGGCCAAATTCCTTCCGGATGGAAACACGCTACTCGTCGGGGGAGCCTATCCGCTCGAACCGCTCCGCATCTCGAAACAGTTTTTGAGCGGAGGGACGCCGGTGGCGATCGCCGATGCACCGTACATGGATTCCGTGGAAGTATCGGCAGACGGGTTCCGGCTGGCCGGCGTAACGGGAGGGCAGATCCAAACCCTCGATCTTCGCACCGGGAAGACGATGCCGATTCCATTCAGCGAGCGTGCAGCGCCGGTCGCCTGGAGCACGGACAGTGAGAATTTATATATCGCCACACTTGGCGGCAAGCCCGATCGTATTCTGCGCTTGAATTTGCGCTCGGGACGGTCCGAACTGTGGAAAACGATCGATGGATCCGGCCGGCTGGCCGGGGTGGTTGTGGCGCCCGAAGCGGGTGCGTTTGCCTATTCAAGCGAGGTGAACTTCTCGCGCCTTTACATGGTTTCCGGCTGGTCCTAAAATTGGGGACAGACAGCCGCGCCTGCGTTGGCCGCTTACTTACGTGCGCGGTTCTTTTGGCTTTGTAAAAGGCGCTTCGGTCAGTCCCCAATTTACGTAGTCCTGAAGCTGAGAAAAACTCCGCCGGCTCCCCACAAGCGGTAAAAGAGCAACAAATTCCCTTAAAAAGTGCTCGATATGAATAGATGCAGATAGGGACAGCCAGCGGCATACAAATTCCGACGGAGATTTCCACACTTCCGCCTAGTTCCAGCGCGCGAGCGGTATACGTAGGTTTGGCGCAACTCGCTCTCACCGATCTGGAGGAGTTGCGCGAGATCGCTCCGGCCGATCTGGCGAAATTGTCGCCTATCCTGCGGTTCTCCGAATCGGACGCAGCTCACGCGCCTACCGATCCGGCTCTCCGCGAAGCTATTCTTGCCGTAGAGGAAGGCCGTTTTGAACAGGCGATCGGCTTTCTGGCATCGGCGATCACGCGCGATCCATCGAGCGCCGAAGGATTGCGAGAACGGCCGGAGTTCGCGCCGATTCGCGCGAGCCTCGACCAATTGCTGAACCGCGTTGCCCAGGTTTCCAGGATTCGCGCTGAATCCGATTTGGCGCGAATCGAGCATTCGCTCGACCAGGCCGGCTGGCCCAAACTCCCGCAGTGGGAGACGCGTCCCGAAGTTCTGGTACGGCTGGCACGGCAGTTTTTCGACGCGGGCGGCTACGCCAACTATGTGCGCAGCGCCGAATTAGCACAGACCATTCTGCAATCGGCATATTGGGAAGCGTTCATTCCGCAGCCGCCGCCGCTGTCGCCGGCTCAGCAGGCGCTGATCGATAACGATCTCGAAACCGCGATAGCACCGGCCCCGCCGCTCTGGAAAACGCTGTACCAAGAAGCGCCGGTGGTTCTGCGCGTACTTTGGCAGCGCGCGCCGCTCCTGGTGCTATTTTTTGCCTGGCTGACGATCGGTTCGGCCGCCGGGCTGGTCTATGCGCTGATTCGCGCATTTTCGTTGGCGCCTTCGCTTCGTCCTCTCGCCGATACCGGGTTTTCGCTCTGGGGGCTCGGCTTTCTGGGCCTCGTGGTATTCGGATTTTACGCGCGTGTTCGGACTCGGCGGTAGCCGGCCGAGGAACCTCGTTGCGCTAATTCGGAGTTCTCTTTTTGCGGTCTGCGCAGCCAGGCGAGTACCAGCGACAATGCCAACAACACCGCGGTGAGCCGGGCCAGTGGCCCCGTGTGTAAAACCCAAATGTTTATGGCGGTTGCGCCCACCATTACCGCTGCCAGCTGCAGGGCTACCCAAAACCGGTATTTCGGGATCAGGACGCCGATCGCTCCGGAGACTTCAAAAACACCGGTGACATAACGCAGCCATTGTCCCGCGCCGATCTGCGTGAATTCCTGCACCATGGCGCGCGAGCCGAGCAATTTCACACCGCCAGCGAAAAGAAAAATAACTGCCAGCAAAACAGCAAGAATCCATGCCAGGATGTTTGCGGTTGTTTTCATAGGAGGAGCCCTCCCGGGTCCCTGCTATGTAGTATACAACTTAGAGAGGCACAGCGCCCAGGAAGGACGGCTTAGGAGCCGGCTTCGGCCAATTTGCGCGCGCGCTGCCAGCGGAGCTTACCGCGGTATTCTTCGTAAAGCGTGCTGAAGCCCGCCCAATAATAGCCGCAGACAAACAGCAGCAGAAATGGAATCGCGAAGAAATTCAGCGTTTCGATCGCGAACTCCACCATGTACACGAAGTAGCTTCCAATCGCGAGTTCTGCATAAGGCAGCCAGCCGCTGCGATTCCGGTAGACGGCCGCCTGCGCTCTGCGTTTGTCCGCCCCGAGGGCGTATTTGGCCGTGCGCGCGAAGCTAGTTTGAATGCCGCACAGCGCTTCGATCACGCCTTTGCTGTTGCTCACTGTAAGGGCCACTCCCGCCGCCATCAGCATCGGCAGAAACGCAATCGACTTCCACCACGATTTCGGATACAGCTCGCGCTGGGCATAGAGATAAAACGCCGAGATGGACCAGAAGGAGGCGACGATGAGCGGGAAATCGAGCAGCACCATGTGAAAGACGCCCATGTAGAAGCGTACGATCATCACCGGCAGCATGAGCATGGACACCGCAATCATCAGCGGATAGGAGATATTCGGCGTCAGGTGCAGGAACGCTTCCGCTTTTACGCGGAATGGCAGATTGGCTTTCCAAATCCGCGGCAGCAGCTTTATCGCAACCTGTGTGAGGCCCTTCGCCCAGCGCGCCTGCTGCACTTGGAAGGCATAGGTTTCGATCGGCAGCTCGGAGGGGCAATCGAGGCCGGGCAGATAGACAAACCGCCAGCCCTTCAGTTGCGCGCGGTAGCTCAGGTCCGAATCCTCGGTTAGCGTTTCATGTTGCCAGCCGCCAGCATCGTCGATCATCCGGCGGCGCAAAACACCCGCCGTGCCGTTGAAATTGAAAAACAGGCCCGACCCACAACGCGCGCCGTGCTCGAGAACGAAGTGGCCGTCGAGCAGCATAGCTTCCACTTGGGTGAGAATGCTGGATTCCTTATTGAGATAACTCCAGCGAGTCTGCACGACGCCGACTCCCGGGTCGGTGAAGAAGTGAATAGTGCGCGTAAGAAAATCGGGAGGCGGAACGAAGTCGGCGTCGAAAATGGCAATGAATTCGCCGGTTGCCGTCTCCAGGCCTTCCTGCAGCGCTCCCGCTTTGTAGCCGTGCCGGTTGGTCCGGTGCCGGTATTCGATATCTAATCCGGAAGCGCGATATTCGTTGCAAAGGCGCTCGGTGTAGGGATGCGTTTCGTCGGTGGAATCGTCGAGCACCTGAATCTGCAGCAGCTCGCGCGGATACTCGACCTTACACACTTCTTCGAGCAAGCGCGCCACTACAAAGCGCTCGTTATAGAGCGGAAGCTGAATGGTGACCTTCGGCAGCCGTTCGAATTGGCTGGGAGCGGTTCGCGGCAGATTCTTACGGAACTTGCGATAACGCCGCATGGTCTCGTAACGATGCAATCCATATACGGAAAGCACGATCAGGATCGCGAAGTACGGAATGAGCAGCGCCCAATCGAACGGGGAAAGATGATAGATGCCCGAAAATGTCTGGTCGAATAACGCAGTCGTTACGCGGGAGGCGAAGCTGGACTGTGGCAACCGAAATTTCCCTCTTTAGTTAAAGACTTAGTTTAGCCGGTTTCGTCTACATTCCAAAAGGGTTTAGCTTATCAAAAGCCTGAAAAAACCTTCATCTTTATAGGGCCGGCGCGAGGCCGGGGGAACAGGGCGCATAAATTTCGCGTATGCTGTGAATGTGCGAGACCACATTAAAATACTAGGAATTCTCAATATCATCATGGGCGGTCTGATCGCCCTAGTAGGTGTGGTAGTATTACTGATCTTCGGCGGCATCGCGGGATCTATTGCCACAGGCATTCACGACGCGGATCCCGAGCATGGGGCGCTCGCCGCACCCATAGCGATGATGATCGGCCTCTGCGTGGCCGGATTCCTGCTGCTGCTCTCGGCCCCCTCGATCATCGGCGGCTGGGGATTGATCAAGGGCAAGTCCTGGTCGCGTGTTCTGATGATTGTCATCTCGGCGCTGCACCTGTTGTCGTTCCCGCTTGGCACGGCGCTCGGCATATACGGCTTGTGGGTGCTGTTGAACGAGCAATCGAGGCAGTTGCTCGGGGGCGGCGGATCTCCACCTCCCTATTCCCCGCAGCCGGTTTGAAAGCGCGGCGGTTGAAGTTCAGCGCCGGTAAGCGTCGCTGAGAATCACGTTGACGCCGCGCCAGCCCCAATACACGCAATGGCGCTGAATGCGTCCGTCGCTGTTTAGCTCCATCGATTCGACGAAATCCATCTGTTCGCCGTCCGGTTTAGCGCGCGGATATTCCCAAATCAGCTTCTTGCCGTCGGTCAGATATCCGGCGCGGTAATACTTTCGCAAGCTGGGTTTTCTTCGGGCGACCTCGCGGAAGAATGGCCTCATTTCTTCGTGCCCGCGGCAGATGCCTCGCTCTGTCTTCATGAGATGAGGAATGAGCGGGCTCTCAATGCTGGCGTCCCTGGCGTATAGCGCCAGCAGGCCCTCTACACCTTCCTCCAGGCGCTCGGCGGGTAATTCTTCGAGACGCGCCAACGCCGCGTCCCAATCGTGGTACATCCTTTCGACATTGTCGTTGGCGCGTTCGGGATTCAACGCGCTGCATGTTTGTGTTGTCTGAGTCATAAGGTATCCGGAGCATAGACGCAGATTGCCTTTGGCTGTGTTTCGGAGCACCTATTCCTCTCGCAAGGCGGCCATCGGTTCGATCGCGGCGGCGCGGCGGGCTGGTCCGTAACTAGCAAGTAAGGCGATGAACGTCAGGAGCGCCATTGCCGCAACGAGCGAAATCGGGTCGCGCGGTGCGAGTCCGAACAACAAAGCTGCAGCAGCGCGCCCGGCCCACAACGCAATAAGGAGACCGGCAGCGAGCCCGACGCCCACCAGCAAAATCGCTTCGCCGAGCACGAGCCGAATCACGCGGCCCCGGTCTGCGCCGAGTGCAATCCGCACGCCGATTTCATTGCGACGCCGCGCCACCATATAGGCGATCACGCCGTAAAGCCCGAGAGTGGAAAGCAGGCCAGCCAAGAGACCGAAGCCTCCCGACAAAGCCGCCATTAACCGCTCACGCAAAATCGAGTCCTCCAATTGCGCCGAGAACGAACGGAACTGAATTCCCATCAGCGGATTGATTCCCGCTACGGCGGATTTCGCGGTCTTGATCACGCCGCTGGGCGAACCGGCGATTCGTAAAACAAATGTTGCACCGGGTTCCGGGTTCTCATCCTGCGCGATCGGAAAGAAACCGAGCGGTTTGAAATCTTCGCGCAGTTCATAATATTTGGTGTTTGCTACCAGACCCACGATCTGGAAGAGTGGCTCCGGTTTGCCCGCCTCGGCTTCCAGGTGAAACGTATGCCCCACCGGATTGGCGCCATTGAAAAACTTGCGCGCGAACATCTCGTTCACAATAGCGACCTTCGGCGAGGAGAGTGTATCGCGCTCGGTGAACTCGCGGCCAACTATCAGCCGCGTGCCCATGGTGTGGAAATAACCCGGACCGGCACGATTGAACCAGCCCTCTTTGCCGCTTGCTGCGGCGGTAGTTCCGTCGGGACCGACCATGTTGTCCCAACCGCTGCCGCCGACTGGCGTGAAGCCGACCTCCGCCGCGGAAACCACGCCCGGAATTGCCGACAGATGTTCCCATAAATCGCGATACATTGCGAAGCGCCGCTCTTTCGGATACTGCGCTTTCTCGAAATCGATTGCCACAGTCATGACACCTTCGCTCTGAAAACCGGGATCGGCTGTGAGCAGATTGTGCAGGCTGCGCACGAACAATAAAGCGCCCACCAGGAGAACCAGCGAGAGCGCCACTTGCGTAGCGACTAAGGCACGGCGCAAGCCGAAGCGCTTCCGTCCGGCAGTTACGCTGCGGCCTCCGGCGCGCATGGCCGCGACCGGCGAGAGATACGTCGCTCGAAGCGCCGGCAGAAGCCCAAAAAGCAGACAAGTCAATATGGCGAGCGCTCCGGTGAAGCCCAGTGCGCGCCAGTCCGGCGCAAGGCCGATAAACACCGGATTATTGCTCGTGCTGATAAACGCTACCAAGGCCCGGCTCAAAGCGAACGCGAGGACGCCACCGAGGACTGCGCCCGCCGAAGCAAGCAGCAAGCTCTCCGCCAGAAGTTGGCGGATCAGCCGCCAGCGCGATGCGCCGACCGCCAGCCGTACCGCGATTTCCGTCTCCCGAGCGCTGGCGCGTGCCAGCAGCAGATTCGCCAAATTTGCGCAGGCGATCAACAGGACCAGTCCGGTGGTCGCCATCAGCAGCCACAGCGGCTGCTCATACTGCCGGCGCAAACCCGAAATGCCGGTGCCCGCTTCTTTTGCGCCCAATTGGTTCGTCAGATAGCGTTTCGCCAGATCGGGCTTGTAGCTGGGCGGCAGCGTCGCTTGCATGATGCGCGGCGAAAGAGTGTGCAGATGGGCGGTCGCGCGCTCTTCCGTCCAACCGGGTTTGAGCCGTCCCATTAGCGAAAGCCACCAAGCATGCGGGATTGGTATCCGGCCCTTCTGGTCTTCGGCCATCATCCGGTCGGCACAAAGTGGAATCGCTACGTCATAACGGCTCCCCACTTCCACACCGAAAAACGATGCCGGTGTGATGCCGATCACGGGAACCGAATGCCCGCTCAGGCTCAGCGGACGCCCCAGCGCGGCGGGATCGCCCGCCAACTCGCGTTGCCAGAACGCGTGGCTCACCACCGCTCCGGCTGAGCAGGCCGGGCTATCGTCCTGCGCAGTAAACGTGCGGCCGAGCGCCGCCTTCACACCCAACACGCGAAAAAAATCGCCGTTTACATAGAGACCCTCGGCAAAACGCGGTTCTCCTCCGTTGACCAAGTTAAACCGCGTTGCGCTCCAGGCGATCAGACCGGTAAACGCCTGTTGCCGCTGGCGGATCTGCTCCCATTGCGCGTAGGTGAAATTGGCGCTGCGGCTTGACCACCAACCCGCGCGGCCTTTATCTTTATCGAAATAGATGGAGACCAGTTCTTTCGGATTCTCGACCGGCAACAAGGTCAGCCGGATTGCGTTCACAAGCTGGAACATCGCCGCGTTCGCGCCGATTCCCAAGGCGAGCGACAGCACCGCTACGAGCGTAAACCCAGGACTTTGTTTCAATTGCCGGGCTCCGTAGCGCAGGTCTTGCAGAATTATTTCGACCATCGTTCGCCTCCCGAGGCCGCTTGCTTACGCGCGCGGTTCTGTTTTCCATTGCTGCCGTTAGACGTTCGGTTAGGGTGTTCCGTTGGCTTAACGGAAGTTTTCTACCAGCATGAGATCCCGATCGATGCGATCCACCTGCGCGTAGACTAATCGCCGGCCATCAGGGGATAAAGTCGGGGTCGAAACCAGCTTCTCGATCGTGGCCAACAGATGAGTTTGTTTCGACGCGAAATCGAAGAATTTCAAGAGTACTTTCAATCTGGAGGGTGGTTCAGCCGCTTGCGGGTATTCAAAGAAATAAATGCCGCGCGATGACAGCGTCCAGAATCCCCAATTCTGAAGCGATTCGAGGACCGGTTCTTCGCGGGCCACGCCTTCGGCCAGAGTTCGCCGCCACAAGCCGCTTTTGCTCGGACCTTTCGCAAAATATAAGTACTTACCATCGGCGGACTCCAATGCGTTGAAACCGCCACCTTGCGTCACCTGGACGGCCGGCGTCGCGGGAGACTCGCCCGCGACCGGCGCCTTCCAGATTTGAAACTCGCCGCCGCGATTCGATGAAAAATAAATCCACTTTCCGTCGCGCGACCAACTCGGAACGATGTCTTCGGCGGAATTGTTGGTAACTCGCCGCGGCATTCCTCCATCGGCTTGAACGACGAAGATGTCGGGATTGCCTCCGGGGCGCGCGTCGAAAGCAATTTGCGAGCCGTCCGGAGACCAATGTGGCGACCCGCAATATCCGCCCAAATGAGTCAACTGCATGGCCGCCTCGCCATCGGAGTCGCTCACCCATATTTCATTCGGGCCAGAGCGGCCGGATTGGAACGCGATTTTGCGGCCATCCGGCGAATACTGAGGGTCGGCTTGCCCGCGATTTGAAGAAATCCATCGAACGGGTGCTCCGGCTTTCGGCGTGTTCGACCCGGTAATAGCCACGCTCCAAAGATTGACATCGCGCCGATCGACCGTATACGCGAGCCGATTGCCTTCGCGAGCGATTGCCGGGCTGTAGCTGTCCTCTCCTCCAGAGGTAATAGCGCGGGGTTGGCCGCCTTCGAGCGGAACGCGCCAGAGCCGAAATGTTCCGGCATAGCGGATTGCAACAACAATCTCGCGTCCGTCGGCTGTCCAGGCCATCCCCCGTTTTGCCTGGCCGTCAAACGTTAGACGGCGCGCGTGGCCACCGCCGATCGGCATAACGTAAACATCGGCTGCCTCGGATGCCATTAGTCGCGTAAAAGCGAGAGACTTTCTATCCGGAGAGACAAGCGGACTAGCATCTCCCAAGCTTCCCGCAGGAGGGGTTGTGAGAGTCCGCTGTTCGCCCGTCTCTGTCGCGACAATGAGCAGAGGATATGTCTTTCCGGGCGTGAAGGATCGAGCAGCTAACAGTTGCGAGATCACCAAATGCTGTCCGTCCGGGAGCCAGTCGAGGTTTCCACAAGAATCCAGAGTCGTAATTCGCCGCTCCGGCCCGCCGAGAGCAGAAACAATGTAGTCTCCTGTGGCGCCCGAAGCCGTTCGGCAAAACGCAATGTACCGCCCATCGGGGGACCAGTGTGGAAATCCATCAGCGCCGGGGCCCGCTGTGAGACGAAGATGTGCCTCAGCGCCGACTAGCTTGATGTACACGCCGGACCGTATCCCGTTTTCCGCATCGTCCCATGTATAAGCAATTGCTTTACCATCCGGCGAGAATGCCGGGAAATTTTCGCTTCCTGGCAGGCTGGTAAGCGGAACAGTTTGCGGCTCCCCGAGCGAAGCACCAGTGTGATTCCTGAAGAGCGAGAACCAGAGCAGCCCCGCGAGTAGCGCAACTAGCAGAACGGTGATCGCCACGAAGATCGGCCCGGGAATACCGCCGGATCGCCTTTCCTGTTGCTGAGTTGGCAGTGGAGCCGTGCTCACTTCGGCGATTTCGTTTCCTATCGATACGGGAGCGACAAAACGGTATCCTCGTCGCGAGATGGTTTCGACAAAGCGCGGCGTGCCGGAGTTGTCGCTGAGCGCTTCCCGCAACTTGCGGACGGCGGCGCTGATTGAGTTCTCGAAATCGACGAACGTGTCTTCCGGCCAAAGCTTGGAACGAATCTCCTGGCGAGATACGATTTCACCCGGCCGTTCGAGGAGGAGTAACAGAATCTGGAATGGTTTCTCTTGAAGCTTAATTCGCACTCCATATTTCCGCAGCTCACCCGAGGATCGGTCCAGCTCGAAAGCGCCGAACCGAAAAGCTGCATTAGGAGTCGTAGTTGACATCGACCCTCATTCCTGCGGCGGATCAGATTTCCCAGTAACCAGACGGGCACACAACAACTTACACCGACAACTTCTTTTAAGCCATCAGATAATCGTAAACCATTTACAGGCCGCTGGAAGTAGCGGAGATTGGGTTCCATCCAGTTTTCGACGGACGGGCTTTGCCTGCCAGAAAGGACCCAGATATGAAACAAGCCGCTCTGCTCTCACTAGTCTTCGGCGCCATCGTCTCGATTGCACGGCCGGACGAGGTTACCGATTGGAACAAAACTCTCTTTCAAGCCGCGCTAGCGGCGAAAACATCGCCGGTGGCCATCACCCGCACGGCCGCAATCTTTGAATCGTCAGTTTTCGATGCGGTCAATGGAATCGATCGCCGCTTCACACCGATTCACGTGCAGGAAGCCGGACCGCACCGGGCATGTAAGCGCGCGGCCGCCGTCCAGGCCGCTTACGCTTCTCTGGTACGGCTGTATCCGGATCAGAAAAGCACATTCGATCAAAAACGCGCGGAATCGCTCGAGTGTCTTCGCGGTCATCGCCATCGCGATGCTTTTGCGATGCTTGCGGGCCTCGAATGGGGTCAAAAGGTAGCGGATGAGATCTGGAATTGGCGCAGCACAGACGGATCTTCACCAGCGCCACCACCTTTTGAAGGCGGCACGGCAATCGGTGAATGGCGTCCAACCCCGCCGGCGTTTTTGCCGGGTGCGCTGCCCCAGTTCGCCACTATGGAGACTTGGGTGATCCAATCCCATTCCCAATTCCGCCCTGTCCAGGGGCCTCCCTCACTCGATAGCGCTCAGTACGCACGGGACTTTAACGAAGTGAAGGACATGGGCAGCGTTTCGAGTCCCACCAGATCGACCGATGAGACATTAGCGGCGCAATTCTGGGCAACCAGTACGACCAACTACTTCTGGAACAGCGTGGCGCTTTCGCTGCTCGGCCGCCATCGCCATTCACTGCTCGAAAACGCCCGGCTGCTGGCGTTGCTGAACATTGCGATTGCGGACGCGGGAATCGTCTGCTGGGACGCGAAGTACTATTTCGTTTCCTGGCGGCCGGTCACTGCCATTCCCCTGGCCGATCAGGATGGAAATCCAGCCACGCAGCCGGACGCTGGTTGGACGCCTCTGATCGTCACGCCTCCGTTCCCGGAATATCCGTCAGGACACTCGACAGCGAGCGGCGCGGCTGCGGCCGTTCTCGTCGAATATTTCGGAGATGTCCGTTTCACCGTCGACTCGGACGTGATGACCGGAGTGATTCGCCGGTTCACGAGTTTCTCGGCTGCATTGGATGAAATCAGATCGGCTCGCGTAAACGGAGGAATTCACTACCGGACCGCATGCAACGACGGTCAATTGCTCGGCGAGGAAGTGGCTCGCTATGTCATGGGACATTCGTTTCATCGCCTGAGAGATCCCCGCGATGATGATGATGATGAAGATGACGAGCGCTAGCCAACGGATGGCTCTCCCGCGGCGTTAAGCAGCCGCCGCGCTTCGACGAAAATATCGCGCAGCATCGTTGCCGTTAGGCGTCCGGTAGAGGTGTTCTGTTGGCTTGGATGATAAGAAATGAGTACGAGCGGGCCGCCTTCGTGGGTTTTGTACAGCAAGCCATGGCCAAATCGGAAGGCGGCGCGCGATTTCAGCACGCCGCTGTCCTTTAGAACACTTAAGTACGCGTTGAGCCCGATGCTACCCAGCACCACAACCACTTTTACGCGTTTCAGCAGGGCGAGCTCACGAACCAGGTAGGGGCGGCAGGTGAGGATTTCTTCCAGCGAGGGCTTGTTATCAGGCGGCACGCAGCGCACCGGCGCGGTGATATAGGCGTCCGTTAGCCGCAACCCATCGTCGCGTCTCAGGCTCGTGGGTTGATTGGCGAAACCGGCTTCCCAGAGCGCCCGATAGAGAAATTCACCGGAGCGATCACCCGTGAACATGCGGCCGGTTCGATTGGCGCCGTGCGCTCCCGGGGCGAGGCCGACGATGAGAAGCCGCGCATTCGGATCCCCGAAACCGGGTACCGGCCGGCTCCAATAAGATTCGCCGCGATAGGCGCGCCGTTGGACGCGGCCGATTTCTTCGCGGTGCGCGACCAGACGGGGACAGAGGAAACAGTGGATGATTTGCTCATTGAGCGCCTGTAATTTTGTCAGAAAACCGCTCCCGCTCAGCGATTATAGAGGAGCAGCGGAGGGTGGGCTTCAGCCCGCGCGGGGCTTCAGCCCCGCTTCTGCGTTGTTAGCACTAGACCAACGAAATTCTTCCGGATGGGCCGCCAAGCCGGCGTTCACCGGATTCCACTCAATATATCGGCAGATGCGGGAAAATTCCTTCTCCTTCCGAACGGTCCGATCAAAGTATTCCTGCTGCCAGAATGGCTCGCCAGTTCGGCCCAGATGCCGGTTAGCTTGACACGCTGTGGGCCCTTTTACGTGGCGAACGAGATCCGCAAGGGAAATATTGGGCGTCCAGAGCACGTGAACATGATTGGGCATCACGACATAAGCATGCAGTATGCAGAGCCCACGGCGAACCACGTCCCATAGTTGATGGACTACCAGATAGGCAATTTCCGGCTGCGCCAGGTAAACCGGTTCGGTCCTCGTTCTGTCCAACAGACGGTCCCAGACAACGAAAGCCTCACCGGATGTGAGATGTTCGGGCAGGAAGACGCGCTCACGCGGCAAGCTTCCCCAAAGACGCCAAGTGACAAAAACGGGCGTTCCGGCAGCATCCCTATGCGGCAAACGGCGGCGGTACTCTCTCACGTTTCTGTTGTGGTTTAAGAATCGTCAACGTCTCAATGTTAAGCAAGCGGGGCTTAAGCCCCGCGCGGGCTAAAAGCCCACCCTCCTCAGCTCGCTAGCGAGACCAGCGGGCTGCAGCGGAACGATTCGATAGAAGAAGCGAGCGCCTGCAGAGAAACACGCGAAAGATCGTGCGGATCGAACCTCCGGAACGTCGGCAGCAGATCGGCGAACACCTTCATCAATTCCGGGTCGCGCCAACCTTTGGCGGTTTCCTCCCACATGATGCGGAGGGCTTCTTCGGAGGTGAAGGCGCGCTTGTAAGGCCGCGCCGTAGTCAGCGCGTCATAGATATCGGCCATTTGCATGACTTGCGCCAGCAGCGGAATATCGTGCCCCGCGAGGCCGTCCGGATAGCCGGAACCGTCCCAACGCTCATGATGGCTGCGGATGATGGGAAGCACGGAAGCGAGCGAGCGCAAATTGCCGCAGATGCGCTCACCGCGTTCCGGATGGGATTTCATGATGTCCCATTCTTCCTTCGTGAGCGGTCCGGCTTTGAACAGAATTCTGTCCGGAATCGAGATCTTTCCGATATCGTGCAAGTAGCCGCCGCGCTGCAGCGCCAAAATGTCTTCGGCAGAGAGTTTCAGGGCCTCTCCCAAAGCGGCCCCCATGAGCGCCAGCCGCTGGCAGTGATGGCTCAGATCCGGGTCCCGATCTTCCACCGATTTGGCGAGTGAAAACAGGATGGTCTCCGAATCGTCGAGCGAATCGATCATCGCTTTGTAGCGAAGGCTGGCCTGTACGCGCGCCCGGAACGCCGGCGTGCGAAAAGGAGTTGTCAGAAAATCGCTGGCGCCGGCCTCGATCGCTCGCACTTCCGTCTCCGGATCGTCCGACGAGGCGACTACAAAAACCGGCAGAAACTGCGTCGCCGGAGCCTTGCGGATGGCCCGGCAGAAGTCGGCGGCCCCTACCTCCGGCGCCTGCGCATTAATAAGGATCAGATCCACATGGCCGGTCAAAATCGAAACTACGGCCTCCGATGTCGTCCCGGCTTCGACCACGCGGTTCTCGAAGCCTTCCAGACACTGCCGCATGCTCCGCTTCCGATGGGCGGAGGAATCTACCAACAGAATGTCGCCACGTCCGAGATCCGGCTCGGGTATGCGCGGCTTGGGAGCTAGCAGATGAGCCCGGTCGATGGCCGGCAACGTTTCAATTGGATGTGTGAACCTGGCGGCCATCAGAAAGTACGTGCTCTGACTTTCTATCGACCTAATCGGGGGATAGCTTTAAGCTGCCGGCGGGAAAACCCGTCGCAAAGAAGTTTTACAAGTTCTAGGCAATTGCCTTAACCCGTAGTAACGTTAGAGTTGACCGAGGAGAATTGAGCTGAGCACCAGAACTACCGTCGTCGCGGCCCAAGTGCGTGAGCCCGCCGACCGTTGGACTACTACCGATGCCGCAGAGCTGTACGATGTTGCAAGCTGGGGCAAAGGATTTTTTTCCGTCGGGCAGAACGGCAACTTGTTCGTTCATCCCACCAAGGACCCGAATCGAAGCATCGATCTGAAACAGTTGGTGGACACGCTCGAATGGCGGGGCATTTCGCTCCCCATTCTGATCCGTTTCGCCGATATCATCCGGCACCGGCTAGAAGAAATGCATCAGGCGTTCGACACGTCGATGCGGGAGCACGGCTACCAGGGTGGCTACTGCTGTGTGTATCCGATCAAGGTCAACCAGCAGCGCCAAGTGGTCGAGGAAGTATTTCACTTCGGCCGCGCCTACCGGTTCGGTTTGGAAGCCGGCTCGAAACCCGAGCTGCTGGCGGTGCTTGCCATCGCCGACAATCTCACGCCCATCATCTGTAACGGCTTCAAAGACGACGAGTACATCGAAATGGTGATGCTGGCGCAAAAGATCGGCCGGCAGATTACGCCCGTCGTTGAGAAATTCACGGAACTGGAGCTGATCGCCAAGCACGCCGAGAAGGTCGGGGTAAAACCAAATATCGGCTTGCGCGTGAAGCTGGCGAGCCGCGGTTCCGGACGCTGGAAATCCTCCGGCGGCTACCGCTCGAAATTCGGGCTCACGGTGAGCGAAGCTCTTAAGGCGGTCGATTTTCTGAAGCAACGCGGGATGGAAAGCAGCCTGAAGCTGCTGCACTTTCATCTGGGGAGCCAGATCACCAATATTCGCCAGATCAAAGCGGCGGTGATTGAGGCGGCGCGCGTGTATGTGGATCTGAAGCGCGCCGGCACCGGGCTCTGCTATATGGACGTGGGCGGCGGGCTCGGCATCGACTACGACGGATCGCAGACCGATTTCGAATCCAGCGTGAATTATACGCTCGAAGAATACGCGCGCGACATCGTCTATCACATCCAGAACATTTGCGATGAGGCCGATGTGCCGCATCCGACAATCATTACCGAGAGCGGCCGCGCGGTGGCGGCGTATCACAGCCTGCTGGTTTTCAATGTTCTCGGCGTCAGCGGATTCGGCGAGGAAGATTTACCGGCGAGCATCCCGGAAGACTCCGAACAGGCGCTGGTGGATCTTTTCGAAACGCATCGCACCATCACCAAGAAGAATCTGCTCGAGGGATATCATGATGCGCAGCAGGCGCTCGATTCAGCGCTGAATCTCTTCAGCCTCGGCTATCTCTCGCTCGAGCAGCGCAGCCTGGCTGAAAATTTCTACTGGGCGATCTGCCGCAAAATTCTGCGGACTGCAAAAGATCTCGACTACTTTCCCGAAGAGCTCGAAGGGCTCGACGCCCTGCTCTCCGACACCTATTTCTGCAACTTCTCGCTGTTTCAAAGCATGCCCGACAGTTGGGCGGTCAAGCAGCTTTTCCCGATCATGCCGATTCACCGGCTGGATGAAAAGCCCACGCGCTCGGCCGTGCTGGGCGATATCTCCTGCGATTCGGACGGCAAAGTCGATCAGTTTATCGACCGGCGCGATGTCAAGAAAACGCTCGCGCTGCATCCGTTCAACAATGGCAGCTACATACTCGGCGCATTCCTGCTGGGCGCATATCAGGAAATTCTGGGCGACTTGCACAACCTGTTAGGCGATACCAATGCGGTGCACGTGAGCCTCGACGATCACGGCGACGTGGTGCTCGAAACCGTCGTGCAGGGCGATACGGTGCGCGAGGTCTTGGCCTACGTGCAATACAACTCGGGCGCCCTGCTCGATCAATTTCGCAAAGACGTAGAATTAGCGGTGCGCGAGCAGCGCGTGGGCTATGAAGAAGCGGGACGGCTGTTGAAGTTTTACGAGGAAGGGCTGCAAGGCTACACCTACCTGGAGCAGTAGTGCTCGATTCTCTGCGGGTGGTGCTCGTATCGCCCCGCAACCCATTGAACATCGGCGCCGCAGCGCGCGCGATGAGCAATTTCGGCTGCACACGCCTGCGGCTGGTTAATCCTTATGACGTTGCGTTTCGAGAAGCGCGCTCGGCAGTGCGCGCCGGCTACATTCTCGAGCAAGCCGAGGTTTTCGAAAGCATAGCTGAAGCGGTGGCCGATTGCACGCTGGTGGCCGGCACGACGGCCGGTGGCCGGCGCGATCTGCACGTTCCTCTGCATCGCCTGGAAGCGGGAGGCAGCCTGCTCCGGGAACATCTCGCGAGCGGACCGGCAGCGCTGCTATTCGGCTCCGAAAAATTCGGCCTGTCGAACGATGACATGAGCCATTGTCATTGGCTGATGCGCATTCCGACGCGCGAGGAGCACGCGTCGATGAATCTCGGCCAGGCGGTGGCGATTTGTTTGTACGAGCTGCGCCGTGAAGAACAGGAAGTAGCGCACCGTTTCCCCCCGCCGGCGGACGCCACGGTGGAAGATCTCGAGCGCCTCACGGAATTGCTTTCGGACGTGCTCGTGCGCAGCGGCTACACCCATGAACGCGTCTCGCGATCGAGCGAGCTGAAGCTGCGCCGGTTGATCCGGCGTTTAGGCATGCCGGCCAATGACGCGGAGACCTGGCTCGGCATGTTTCGCCAGAT
>JAICIH010000003.1 GCA_025924475.1 Bryobacteraceae bacterium | reverse complement strand
CGCGAAGGCAATGCTCAACAAGCCGGAACTGCTGCTGCTGGATGAGCCAACTGCCTCGCTCGATCCCGCCACGGCGCGCGACGTGCGCGCACAGATTCGCCGTGTTGCCAGTTTCGGGAGCATGGGTGTGCTTTGGACTTCACACAATATGTATGAGGTCGAGGAGGTCTGTGATCGGGTTCTGTTCCTCTCGCGCGGCAAAATTTTACTCGAAGGCGACCCGCGGTTGCTGCCGGCGCAGCACAGTAAGGAAAATCTCGAAGAACTATTTGTTGCGGTGGCGCGTGAGCCGCTGAGTCTCAGGGTGGCCTGAATGTCTTTCGACAGCACGACCGCAATAGTGCTTCGCCAGTTTTACCTCATGCGGGGCAGCTCCGCGCGTGTAGTGCCGCTATTCGCGTGGGTGGCCATCGATATCGTCCTTTGGGGCTTCATGACGAAATATCTGAACAGCATCAGCTCCACTCGGCTGAACTTTGTTCCGTCGTTACTGGGCGCGGTTCTTCTTTGGGACTTCTTCGGCCGCGTGATGTTTGGAGTCACGATGGCGTTTCTCGAAGATGTTTGGTCGCGGAACTTTCTGAACATGTTCGCCAGCCCTGTGACAATAAGCGACTACGTGGGCGGACTTGTGCTTTCGAGCATGATGACGACTTGCGTCGGGCTCGTGGCAATGATTTTCATTGCGGGCGTGGTGTTCGGCCTGTCGCTGTTCAGCTATGGCATGGCGCTGCTGCCGTTTCTGCTTGTTCTTTTTCTATTCGGCATCGCGATGGGGATTTTCGCGACGGCAATCGTGTTGCGGTGGGGACCGGCGGCGGAGTGGTTTATTTGGCCGCTACCGGCGATCATTTCTCCGTTCGTCAGTGTTTTTTATCCGCTCTCAACGTTGCCGCATTGGATGCGGTGGGTTGCTCGCTTGCTGCCGCCATCGTACATTTTCGAAAGCCTGCGCGCGATTGTTCAGGGGCGGGATCCGTGGTGGGCTGGGTTGGCACTCAGCAGCTTGCTGGCGCTGGGCTACATACTGCTCGCCGGCTTCACGTTCTCGCGAGTTTTTCGGTTCGCACTTCGGACGGGCCTGATTGCGCGGTATAGCGCGGAATCGGTGAGCTAAGGCTCGAATCAGCGAAGACTGCCGGCCGCGCGTTCCCGGGCTTTCTCTTCTTGTGGGAGTAGCGCTGCCGCATCGGCAAAATTGGGATATTCGCTCCACTCCGCCCGGTTTCCAACGATGAAAAGCCTGCGCTTCGCACGGCTCACTGCTACGTTTAACAGGTTCGGCTTCTCGGAAGCCCAATCTTTCGCACCGAGCCGGCGCGGATCACCGCCCAGGACCAGTATGACCATGTCGGCTTCTTTACCCTGAGATACGTGAATCGTGCCTGCGCCGGCGATCCCGTAGCGCGCGGCAATTTCCCGGAGCTTGCGAGCGACCGCACGAAACGGCGAGATGAGCAAAATCCGATCGCCGCTGACGCCGGAGCGGAGCAGGTCTGTAACCAAAAGCTCAACGACAATGCCTTCGGCCGGAATCCAATGATCGTCACATTCCGCGGCGGCTACATCGATCCAAGCGCTCGGAGGCAGCGGCAGCGGAACCTCACGCGTGTCATAAACCATCTGCCCGCTGTAAGCAATCTGATTCGAGATGTCGAATATCTGTTTTTCACATCGGCGATGCACACGCAAGGGCGAGCCGACCCAGAAAGGTTCGTCCGAGTTTTCGGATACTAACCAAGTGCCGAAATGACTAACGCGGTCGGCGACAGTCTGCGCGGAATGTTTCGATGGCAACCAGGTTTCTTCCACGCCGAAGTGTGCGCGCAAGGCCTGCTGCGCCGTGAATGGAAGGGGCACGATTGGTTGCAATTGGCGGGGATCTCCGACAATGACTGCTCTCCGCGCGCGCCACAGAGCGCCCGCCGTCGATTGAGGAGTGGCCTGTCCGGCCTCATCGATCAGAAGCCATCCGATCGATTCACGGCCGCAATGCGAGAATAGCCGATCAAAAGAGGCAAAGGTCGTGGAGACAACGGGAATAACGAAGAACAGCGTCGCCCAGGCGGATTGTAGCGCTTTGGAATCGACTTGAGGCGATACTTTTCCGCCGAGGATATCCATCGCGCCGTGAAGATTCTTTCTGATTTTGTGTGGAACGCATTCAATAAAGGTTCGGTGGAGGTGAAGCGCTTCGATCAGCACCTGCGTGCGCGCGCGGTTCCAACCCTCGTCGGCCCAGGGAGACGATAGTTCCCGTTCGTCGGGATTCGTCAACCAAGTCTCCTTGTTGGGAAACGCCTTGCCGAGTTTTCGGCGTAGCTCATCGATTGATTGATTTTGGCGGTTGAGAATGTTCTCTTGTCCGGAAAACGCGGACGTAAGCTTAGCGATCTGTTCTTCTGCGTTGTCGATATTTTGCCGGAGCGAATCATATTCCGAGCGCGCCTGATTCAATTCTTTTTCGCGAGCTTCGACCGCCGCAGCCAGGATCCGATCCTTTTCGCGCCATTCCCGATAAGAGATTCCGAATGTAAATAACGCATCAACTAAACCCGGTTTAAAAGCTTGATGCTCAAGGCGAGCGGTTAACGCTTCCTGACGCTTGCTCTGATAAGCTTCGTGAGAACACGCGGCGCTTTCAGCTTGCTCGCGCACTTTGGCAGCGGCGGCCTCTGCCAATTCCCGTTGCGAGCAGAGAGAGGCTAATCTATTTTGAAGAGAAGCTTGCATTTCGACCGCTTTCCAAGCCGCAATCCGTTCTTCGCGAATGACAGCTTCCGCTTTCAGCGCCTCCTCGAAAGCTGTAACCGCCTGCTTCCAAGCGGATGGTCTTGGTTTTACGGTCTGAAGATATTTCTGAAAGCCATTTTGGGAACGAGTGCGTGGCTCCGTGGCCTCTTTGTCGGCATACCAGAACTTACTAATAAACCGGCTGCGATTCTTCTTGCTGCCAAGCCGGGCGGCTAGAAGACCCCAAGCCTCGGTCCCGGCCTGTTCCGCTTCCTTTCGCTTTCGCTCAGAAAGCAGCCGGCCAGCAAAATCCCCAAAGTATTCGATTTGCGAAAGATACTCTTCCGCGATCGCCCGCTGCGCCGGGATTTCCAAAGTAACGTTTTCTACTGCGCGATTGTTGGCAGAGGCTACAACAATTTCAAAGCCTAAAAGCTCTTCGCGCCACAAAAAGATCGATCGCTCGAACCCTGCTGTGTTCCAGTGCGCCGGGTCGCCGGTGAAGGCCTGTTCCGGACGCCGCAACTTGGCCAAAGCCTGCGCGCGCCGAACCAGGACCGATGCAATCAAGTCGCGAAGCAGAGTAGTCTTTCCGGTTCCGGGCGGACCGTTCACTCCAAAGATCGGAGATGCCTGTTGTTCGAACGCTTCGAGGGCGGAATTCACGGCGAACTGCTGGCTGAAATACAACGGTTCGTCAGGAGATGCCGGCCAACGCGCAGGCGGGATCATCCCGGGCGAAGTATTTCGCCATAGGGCATTGAGCGAAGTCCGGACATCGCAGCGCTGTTCGGGATGAACGGCTTGATCCGGCGACAGAAAACGCGAGAGCACGGCGCTGTTATTCGAGCGGGCAGTTTCCTCGGCGATTTTTTCGAGATCGCGGAGAAAGAAGCTATTTAGGAAGTCGTCCGAGTCTGCGTGGAATTGGTATTTTTCTTCGACCTGGCGGGCGGCAATTCGTAAATCTTTGGGCTTCAAAATGCCGGAAATACCAAGCGCGTCCGCGATACATTCGATCTCGGTTTCCAGATCATTGGGTTGTATGGGCCGGCCGACATGAATTTCGGGATTGCGATTCAGCGCGCGGCCGATCTCGTCGTCTTCACGAATGCAAAAGCGCTCGGCCAGACGAAGCGCCATTTCTTTAGAGGAGGCTTCGAAACCGGCCGTCCATGCGTCGCCGCCCGACGTAGCGTTTTTTAGGCGCCCAACCGCCCAGGGACAAGAAGCCAATACGAACGTATCGAGAAGGGGACGGCCATCGGATGCGATTTGGAGAGCAAACAAGCAGCTTTCGCCGTCCGGTCTGCGATCGAAGCTTGTTGTGTCTCGTCCGAACTTGTTTTCAAGGAATGCGCGAACGCGGCCTAACTTGTACAGCCCGCAGTAAGCGGTGAAGCGCCACTTGCGCCCGGATTCCGGCGGGCGAAACCAACCGGACAGGTCCCAAGGAAGCGGCGTTTCGCCACCTGCACGTAAAACCGGCTCGCTTCGATTATTGGGATTGAGGCGGGGAATTTTTTGCGGGGATAAGAGTTCGACTGCTTTCCAATAACGGAGGATTCGCGCTTCTCTTTCCGCGGGGGACATGGATCAATTGGCGACATTCGTATTTTATTCGGGGCCCGACCGCGAACCTATCAAGAAGGAGCCGTTGCTGCTGCGCAATCAACATGTGCAGCACATGTTTTGTATAGTGAAAGCATGTCGAAGATGATTCAGGTTAGAGACGTGCCAGAACAAGTGCATAGCACGCTTAAGGCTCGTGCAGCTCGCGAAGGGATGAGCCTATCCGATTTCATTAAGAGGGAATTGGAGCATACTGTTGAGCGCCCTAGCATGAAGGAGTGGCTAGAGCGGGCGCAGCAAACAAAGCCCATCCGCTCAAAGCAGAGCGCTGCGCAAATTATACGTGAGTTGCGAGAAACGCGGTGATCGTTCTTGATGCTTCCATAGTTGTGGAATTACTTACTAACGGTCCATTGGCCAATGCGATTAGACACGATCTGGCCGGGCGTAGCGACTCATTCCTTGTTCCTCATTTATTGGACGTGGAGGTTGCGAGCGCCCTTCGAAAATTAAGTTCCGTCCACAGCATCGATTCCTATCGCAGTGAACAGGTCATTACCAGCCTTGCGACGCTTCCTGTGGAGCGTTACTCCCACCAACCTTTGCTCAGCCGAATATGGGAATTGCGGCACAACTTTACGGCTTATGATGCGGCCTACATTTCACTAGCCGAAGCAACTAACGCGATCCTCTATACCGCCGATGCCAAATTAAGCAAAGGGCACCGCGCACAGGTAATGCTATTCAGGCAATGAGCCGAACGCTGTTGCCGATCATGAATTGGCCTGAAGGCGGGCAGCTAAATACGGTTTGCCCGGGAGGCTCAATCGGAACTTGCCGCGGAAGGAGCCGGGGATGGGAGTGATGGTCATTTCCCAGGGATCGATCAGATCGGCCTTGTAGGAAGCGGACGGAGGCAGGTCGAATTCGTAACCGTTGGGCTGGTGGTAGTCGAAGTAGTAGAGATAATAGCGGCCGGGCTGGCCGGCGGCGGGGTAATATTCGCTCGCGGGGTTGAGGCCGCCGGGCGGGGCTTGTTCGAGGATGCGGCGCAGGAAGGCGATGCGTTGCGGACTTTCGCCGTGCAGGACACCGCCTTTCGACCACCAGAGAATATCGTGCGGATCCAAATAGGTTTCACCGTGGCCGACATAGGCGCCTTGTGTGACGCCGAGCCAGAAACGGCGGACCAATTCGCGCGCGGAAATATTGCCCCAGCGCTGACGAATGTTCCCTTCGTATTTGCATTCGTCATAGAGAAGAGGCTTGCGGAAGGCATCGCGCCAGCCGATGGTTTTGCTGAAATCGTCGTCCTGCATG
Organism: Bryobacteraceae bacterium; assembly: GCA_025924475.1. Classification (GTDB taxonomy): domain Bacteria; phylum Acidobacteriota; class Terriglobia; order Bryobacterales; family Bryobacteraceae; genus Bog-105. The sequence goes on along the minus strand of JAICIH010000003.1, from coordinate 43,249 downwards.
CTGACGTGCGTGACCCAGGGGCGCGATTGGTCGTACATGGTCCTGCTGTAGTGAATGGAGCGCAGGTGGCCGTACGGATCGCTTTCTTCTACGATGCGGAAGAAACGGTCCCAATCCGACATCTGTTTACTCTTCATGAGATCGAACTCATTGGCGAGCGACCACCAGACGTTGCGGTAGGCCGCGAAGCGAGCGACGACGTAGCGGAGATAGCGATCGTCCTTCTCCGGGGGCATGGTCGAGTAGCCCCAATGATCGTAGGGATGGAACAAGATGAGATCGGCTTCGATGCCCAATTCGCCTAACTGCTGAATGCGCCGCTCGAGGTGGCGGAAGAATTGTGGATTGAAGCGATCGCCGATGAACGGATAGAACTCGGGCTCGTTGTTGTTATAGGCATAGTGTTTGGGAAAAATGCACATGCGCATTTTGTTGAACGGAGCCGAGCGGAGGGTCGCCAGTGTTTGGGTTTCGAGAGCGTCGCCCTGATGCGTCCAGGCGTAGCAGGTTGTGCCGATGGGGACGTAGGGAGTGCCGTCGGCGTAGGCAAAATGGAAGGTGTTTGCAACGCGTACGGGGCCGTGGTTGCCAGGTGAGGGTGGTGTTACTTCGAAACTACCGGGTTGGCCGGTAGGGGTCGAGTAATCCCATCTTCCTTGCGCGTCAGGCATGAAGCGGAGTTTGTAAATGCCATCACCGTCTTCAAAGCCGTCGATGTGGACGGTTCGATGTTCGTGCCGGAATTCAGCGCTGGGGGCGTCCAGTTCAAAGACGCCCCATTGTTGGACAGATGAAGTTGGCAAACCTCAGAATATAAACTTCAGAGCAAGCTGGCCGATGCGTGGGTCCTGGGCCGCCGTAATCGTGCCGAATCCTCCACTCGAAAAGTTGGTGGTGGCCGAATTCGGGTTGGTTGTGGAGCCGCCCGGATTGGCGAAATTCGTGCGGTTCAGCACATTGAAAAATTCGGCGCGGAACTGCAGGTGGACACTTTCGCGCGAGATGGGGAAGTCCTTGAAGAGACCGGTGTCCCAGGTGAACATGCCCGGACCGCGCAGGCTGCCTTTACCCACGTTGCCGAAGGCTCCGATGGGTGCGATGGTGAAAGCCGCGGGATTGAGGTAGTTCACGCAGGGAGCGGAGTTGCCGCATGCATTGCCGCCGAGGGGATCGACACCGCTGACGAAGTTGGCGCGATCCGTGCCGAGGCCGGTTTGCGATTGATCTTTGCCGGCTTGGACGGTGAAGGTGTTGCCGGTTTGCGCGGTGATAATTCCCGACCATTGCCAGCCGCCGATCGCGTATCGCATGAACGCATTGCGATTCGAGAATTTGGGCAGATCCCAGACATAGGAGACTACCAGGCGATGCGTGTGATCGAACTCGGAAGGCCCGTAGTCCATCAGATGGCGGCCGGAGAAGTTCCAGGGGATGGGCGAATTTCCGCCCTGGGCTGGGCCGCTGATGCCGGCGCCGGCGGGCGACGTATCGAGAGACTTCGACCAGGTGTAGTTCGCGAGCAGGGTGACGCCGTGCGAAATGCGCTTTTGCAGTGTGAACTGCGCGGAATGGAAGGTCGAATTGACGTCCATCGCGGCTTGCGAAATGCTGCCGAAGGGTTGAAACATACGGCGAGCATCCACGCCGGCGGTACTGCCCGGAGTATATACAGCGGGATTCAGTTCCAGAGCTTCCTGGAAGTGCGTGCCGCGAGAACCGACATAGGCAACACGAACCAGCCAGTTGGCAGCGAGCTGACGCTCCAACGAAAGGTTCCAGTTGTAGTTGATGGGTGTGAACTGTTTTCCGCCATTGGCCGGATCATATGTGATGGCGAGGACTGGTTTTGTAAAGGCGGCGTCTTTGGGCGGGGGAAACTGCGCCGGAAAAGGATTGGTATGGCCGACATAGGGATTACTGAACGTGCCGGCCGGAGTGGTCAAACTGAATTGGGGGCTGAATGGATCGACATCGACGAAGCGGTTGTTAAATACGCCGCTTTGCAAGGCGTCATGAAACATCCCGAAGCCGCCGCGGAGACTGGTTTTGCCGTCGCCGCTGGGATCGAAAGCAAACCCGACACGTGGAGCAATGTTGTTGTAGCTGCCCTTGATCCCCCAGCGCGGGACGCCGGGGTCACCGGGAAAGAGCAAGCCGGGAGGAGCGTTGACGTACACCTGAGAGGTAACACCGGCAGCGTAGGCGGCGGGATTGAATTGCTCGATGCGATTCTTCCGTTCCTGCCAGGGGAATTGCGGATCGTAGCGCAGGCCGAAGTTCAAGGTGAGGCGGCGCGAGACGTGATAGTCATCCTGCACATAAAGGCTGAAGGTGTTCAGCATGCTGTCTTTGAATTCACCGTAGCCTTGCGTGAAGGTGCGGACGTAGCCTTGCATGAAGCTTGCGAGGGCGTCGCCAGTGACATCGGCTGTGAAACTGTAGGAGCCGGAGGTGCGAAACTGATTGCGCAGCAGAACCTGGGCGCGGATAGCGGAGCCTCCGAAGGACAAACTATGTTTGCCGTGAACTAGGTTGAAGTCATCACTCAAGTTGTATTGGTTGCGAATGAAGGCGGCCGGATCGGTTTGCCCGGGACTGAAATAACCGCTCACGTTAATTCCTTCGATGGTTTTGGCGGTGGGCGGCTGCCAGATGTTCACGCCCAGATCAGTGAGGCCGATGCTTCCTTCAGCGGGACCGCGATTGGAAGTTTCGCGCGAGAAACTGGCGCGGAACTCGTTGACCGCGGCGGGGCCGAACACGTGTGTCTCGCCAATTAAGGCGTTCTGCGAAATGATGGTCGAGAAATTTTGAAAGCTCAGATAGTTCGATGGGTCGAGGAAGCCGGCATTACTGAAGCGATCGTAAAAGTAACGCAGCGAGAGATGATCGTGATCGGAGATGGCGTGATCGCCGCGAGCGATGTATTCGTCAAAGTCCTGGACCACGGGCTGCGAGTAGAACAACCGCGGGTTGGAGGGCGCTGAAACCGGCAGAAATTTCAGGAACGCGACGGCGGCGGGATCAATCTGACTGGGCGCCAGAATATTGCCGGGAATGCGCTTGCCAGTCCTGTCGAAAATGGGAATACTTTTGTGGAACTGGTTAGCGGGATTGGCGGCGTCGAGGAGCGCGGAAAAATCGCCGGCGCGCTCGGCTGCCGTCGGGACGAAGGCACTGCTAGTATTACCGAGATTGCGGAACTTAGTGCCTTGATAGCCGAAGAAGAAGAATGTGCGGTCTTTGCCGTTGTATAGCTTCGGGATCAGGACCGGGCCTCCGATAGTGCCGCCGTACTGATTGCGTTTGATCTGATCGACGTTGGATGCAAAGTAGTTACGCGCGTTGAAAACAGCGTTGCGCACGAACTCGAATGCATCGCCGTGCAGGGAGTTGGTTCCGGACTTGGTGACGATGTTCACAACGCCGCCGGCGTTGCCGCCGTATTGGGCGCTATAGTTACTGGTCTGGACGCTGAACTCCTGGAGCGCATCGGGGAACGGAAAAGGCTGGTTGACGTTGGTATAGAGATCGTTGTTATTGGCGCCATCGAGCCGGAAGCTGACCTGGTTCTGGCGCGCGCCGTTGGTGGATACGGTAACGACGCTCGGGAATGTTTTCGTATTGCCTTGATCCACATCGTTGGCGGGCGAAGGAATGGCTCCCGCGACGACGAGAAGCAGAGATGCGGCGTTGCGGCCATTGAGCGGCAGGTCGACCACTTTGCGCTGCTCCACGACTTGGCTCAGCGTGGCGGAAGTGGTGTTGATCTGCGGGACCTCGCCGGTGACAGAAACCGTTTCCGCCGCCTGGCCAATGCTGAGAGTCGTATTGACCGTGACGCTCTGGTCGGCGAGAAGGGTCACACCTTTCTGAGTGGATTGGCTGAAGCCGGGCGCAGACACCGTGATGTCATAAGTCGCAGGCTTGAGTGAGGCGACAGTGAAGTATCCTTGCGCATTGGTGGCCTCCTCGCGCGCCTGGCCGGTGGCCGGATTGGTGACGGTAATTTTCGCTCCGGCGATTACGGCGCCGGATGGATCGGTGACGGTGCCAACGAGGGAACCGAAGCCTTGAGCAAAGGAAAGCGTGGCTGCCGCGAGCAGCAGAAAGAACAGACGCATATAATTTTCACCCCGAATCAACTACGCTGGTGGCCTCAGAGTAGCACAGAATGATGAATGTGAAAATCTCGCGCAGAGGAATCCTGGCCGGGCTCGGATCAGCGGCGTTAGCCAGCGCACAAACGCCGGCTCGACACATCGAACGTTGGGGTATTTATGAGGCGAGTTTCCCGGCGGGAGTGGGAGAGCTTACGGCGGTATTCCGGATGGGAAGCCGCGAGATTCGCGTGCGGGGCTTTTCCGATGGCGGAGGGACGGAGCGCATTCGTTTCATGCCGGATAGCACCGGAGAATGGACGTTTGTAACTAATCACGGCGCGCGAGGCAGCTTCCAGTGCGTTCCCGCGGCGCCGGTTAATCACGGACCTGTGATGGTGCAGGATCCGCGGCATTTTTGCTATGCCGACGGTACGCCGCATATTTCGTTCGGTACCACTTGCTATGGATGGATACATCAGAGCGAAGAACTCGAACGGCGAACGCTGCGCAGCCTGCGGAACTCGGCGTTTAATAAGGTGCGGATGTGTATCCTGCCGACTGAGAGCGATCCGGCGCGGCGGCCGTTCGAGCGCGACTTTAATTTCGACGTGACGTTTTTTCAGAACCTGGACAAGCGCATCCAAGACCTTTGCGATGCAGGAATTCAAGCCGATCTAATTTTGTTTCACCCGTACGATCATTTGGGTTATGGAAATCTGCCGGCCGAATTGAACCGAAAATACATTCGCTACGTAGTCGCGCGCTATGCGGCGTATCGCAATGTGTGGTGGTCGATTGCCAATGAATACGACTTGGTGCAGACGAAGAAGCAGCCGGAGTGGGACGAATTTTTCCGGATTGTCGAAGAGAGCGATCCGTATGGACACTTACGCTCCATTCACTACAGCCGGGTGTTATACGATTACGCGAAGCCATGGGTGACGCATTTAAGCTTGCAGAGCGATCACTTCGAGAAAACGGCGCAATGGCAGTCGGAGTATGGGAAGCCGATTGTATTTGACGAATGCAAGTATGAAGGCAACATCGAGAAGCGGTGGGGAAATCTTTCCGGCCATGAAATGATGCGGCGGTTCTGGCTCGGTATGGCTTCGGGCGCGTATGTAGGGCATGGAGAGACGTATCACAGCGCGGATGGGGCGGCCTGGATTTCCAAAGGCGGCGAACTGCTGGGAGAGAGCCCGAAGCGGATCGCATTTTTGAAAACAATTTTCGAGGAAGCGCCGGCGGCGGGATTGGAAGCCGTGGATCATCCATACTATCCCTGTATCGCCAAAGCTAATAGTTACTATTTGTATTTTTTCGACTTACATCAACCGGCAGAATATGAATTTCAATTGCCTGAAAATGCGGGTGTATTTCAGGCTGACTTACTCGATCCGTGGGAAATGACGCGTACACGCCTGGAAGGAAGCTATCGAGGTAAGTTTTCGCTTAAGCTGCCGGCGAGGCCCTATTTGGCGATTCGATTTCGAAAATCAGAATGAACACAATCACACTCTTGGGCGCCGGCGGCAAAATGGGCTGCCGGATCGCAGATAATCTTGCGAAGACAAAGTATTCGGTGCGGCACGTGGAGATCAGCGAGCGCGGAAAAGCGGCGCTCGCGCAACGGGGTATTCCGGTTGTGCCAATCAACGAAGGGCTCGCCGGGACAGAGGTAGTCATTCTGGCGCTGCCGGACAACCGTATTGGGGCTATCGTGACGGAAATTGCGCCGCAGCTCGATTCGGGGACGATGGTGATGGCGCTGGATATTGCCGCGCCTCTGGCAGGCGTTCTGCCGAAACGCGAAGATTTGATCTATTTCGTGACACATCCCTGCCATCCCTCGGTGTTTGGAGATGAAGCGACACGGGAAGGGCGGCGGGATTTTTTCGGGGGCGTGCATGCGGTGCAGAATATCGTCTGCTCGCTGGTGCAAGGTCCCGAGGCGGCGTATGCGGAGGGAGAGCGGATCGCGCGGGCGATTTATGCGCCGGTAGCGAAAGCGCACCGTTGTTCGGCCGAGCAGATGGGGATACTGGAGCCGGTTTTATCCGAGACAGTGTTGGGAACGTGCCTGACGATCGTGCGGGAAGCGACGGATGAGGCGGTGCGGCGCGGCGTGCCGGCCGAAGCCGCACGCGATTTTGTCTTAGGGCATCTGAAGGTGGAACTCGGGATCGTCTTCCAAGCGTTCGAGGGAGCGACTTTTTCAGACGGGGCGTTACAGGCGATTGAGGAAGCGCGGAAACGGCTCTTCCGGCCGGATTGGAAGAATGTGTTCGAGCCCGAGGAGATGATGAAGAGTATCCGGCAGATTGCGGGTAAGGTGCCGGGATGAATCCCGGGGCAATTTTTTAAGTTGGCCGATTGCCAATCGGCCGCGGCGTGCCAAGCCGCCCTACATGACAACGAACCGCACCAAACAGAAGCGAACGTCACCGCTTCTGAGGAACACGCGCAAAACGGGCGCGGTATCAAGCGTGCCGCCCGAAGAGCCAGCGAGTTCCTTCGTTGTCTGGCGGCGTGCATCCGCGCCCTTTGCGCTCCCTCGCGGTCGCGGCTCAGTTTCAAGATCAACGACTTGCGAAGTTTGTTTTATCAGGCGGGCATGAAATCGTCGCAACCGAAAGGCACATAACCTTAATTGTTCAAGTTGATGCCGAACTTCTTTAGCTCTTCCGCGTAGTAGCGCTTGTGGAGGAGATCGTACTCTTCCCCGCCCTCGGCGATATCGCGCTTTTGGGAGCGGATTTTTTGCCTGGCGGCGCGATCGATGCGGTCTTCCAACTGCAGCAGGCCGGTCATTTCGCGGACGATCGCCAATCGCAACTCGTTCGGGTCCTTGCGAATGCGGAATTCGCGGGATTTGCGCAGGATGCTGACGATTTTGTGCGCGAGGTCGTTGACCTTATCGCGGGAAAGCTTCATCGAGTCGCCACTCTCGCGGCCGGCCGCGCGAATCACCTTGCGCTCGACCATCAACTGGTTTTTGATTTTTCGGAACATTTCCTGGTAGGAGACGTTCTCGCGGCGCATATAATCGCTGTATTGATCGAGCAGATCGCGGACGTCGTCGTTGAGACGGTCTTCAATGGAGAGGTCCTCCTCAATGACCTGCGCGATGGTTGCGGCTCCCACTTGGGGGTCCGAGGTTTCAAAAGCAGTAGGAGTGAGGCGATTGACGAGTTGGCGGGATAGATAGCCAACAAATTCCCGGGCTAACAGCATCCGTCGGTTAGTGTAACAATTTTACCTTGCGTCACTCGACGCTGCCGCGGTGGTTTTCGAGAAATTCGGCGTCAATCCGGCGGCGGCCGGCAAAGCCGTCGGCTATGTGGTGCCAATACGCGATGCCGGTTTCGCCCAGGCGCCAGCAGAGAGACACTTCCTCGTCGCGATAGAGGGTCGGGAAATCCACCAGGCCGGTGTCTAGGTCCTTGATCTGGCAGCCGATTTCCTGCACTCTTTCGAACGCCGTTTTCAGATTGCGCGCGGCGGCGTCTTTGCGCCGACGGAGCATCTCGGCTTCGTCGCGCGGCGGAATCATCCCGCCGGACAGAGCGATCCGCTGCGCGATGCGATTCAGTTGAGAATCGGCTTCCTCGTACTCCTGTTTTGAGGCGATCAGGCTACGAATGAGCCGCTCAACCTCGGGCAACAAACGCTCGGCTTCGACCAAGTTGAAAAATCTCGGCACCGGCAGTCGAGTATAACAGCGGAGTGAGGATCGGGATTCATTGCTCCACGGCCGGATCGCTCGAAAGGGCCGCGCTGAAGGCGCACGAGCTGGGAGCAAACACGTTTCAGATATTTTCCGCGAGCCCGCGGATGTGGCGCACCAAGCCTCCCGATCCGGCGCAGGTGCGGCTGTTCCGGCGCCGGCGGGAGGAATACGATTTGACTCCGCTGGCGATTCACGACAGCTATTTGATCAACCTGGCCGCTCCGGTATCCATCGTGCGCGAGAAATCGATTGACGGTTTTGCGGGCGAGCTCGAACGGGCGCTCGTGATCGGCGCCGAATATGTAATCGCGCATCCGGGCAACTATAAGGGACTCACACGCGAGCAAGGAATCCTCAATGTGGCAGAAGCGCTGGTGTTGGCGTGGCACAAGGTGGATCCCGCGCTGACGGCGAATCCGAAGCTCACGATTCTGCTCGAAAATACAGCGGGCGCCGGGGCGCAGCTTGGCGGCAATCTGGAGGACCTTGCGACGATCCGGCAGCTTGTGACTCCTTACCTGGACATCCCGGTGGGCTATTGCCTGGATACTTGCCATTGCTATGTGAGCGGGTTCGATATTGCGAGTGAGGAAGGCTTGCGAGAGCTTGTCGAGCGCGCACGGGAAACGCTGGGTCTGGAAAACATCAGCGTGATGCACGCGAACGACGCGAAAGCGGTGCTCGGCTCGCACGTCGACCGCCATGCGCATATCGGCGCTGGGTATATTGGTTTTGAAGGTTTCCGCCGCATTCTGAATCACCCGGATCTGCGCGAGAAAGCGTTCATCCTCGAGACTCCTATCGATGAGCCGGGTGACGATCTTCGCAACGTGACGGCATTAAAGGAGCTGGTATCTCCGAAAAAGCGTTCGACTTTGAAGAAATCGAGTCCAGGTGGCACGCGCGCTGGCGCGAAGACGCCAACCTCTACGTAGCGGACACGCCCGATCAGCCTAAGTACTACGTGCTCGAGATGCTGCCGTATCCGAGCGGCAAGCTGCACATGGGACACGTGCGCAATTACTCCATCGGCGACGCGCTGGCGCGCCACATGTGGATGCGCGGCTATAACGTGCTGCATCCGATGGGGTGGGATTCGTTTGGATTACCGGCGGAAAACGCCGCGATTAAAGAAGGGCGGCATCCGCGCGATTGGACGCTGAGCAACATCGCGCATATGAAAGCGCAGATGCAGCGGCTGGGTTTTGCCTTCGACTGGAGCCGTGAAGTCACCACTTGCGAGCCCGAGTACTACCGCTGGAACCAATGGTTCTTCCTGAAGATGTTCGAGCGCGGCTTGGCCTATCGCAAGGAAGCGCTGCTGAATTGGTGCCCGGAGTGCGCCACGGTGCTGGCGAACGAGCAAGTAGTAAACGGCTGCTGCTGGCGTCATGAAACGACTCCGGTAGAGCAGCGCGCAATGCGGCAGTGGTTTCTCAAAACCACGGCGTACGCAGCCGAGTTGCTCGATGACATGCGGCAACTCGAGAACGGCTGGCCCGAGCGCGTGCTGGCAATGCAGCGGAACTGGATCGGCCGGAGCGAAGGCGCGGAAATCGATTTCAAACTGGACGACAGCTCGCAAGCGATACGCGTGTTCACCACACGCATAGATACGATCTACGGCGCAACGTGTTTGATTTTGGCGCCCGCCCATCCTTTGGTCGAAACGCTTGTGACGAAAGAGGACGAGCGTCTGAAAGTCAAAGAAATGATCGATTCGACGGCGCGCCAGGATCCCGGCAAACTTGAAAAAGTAGGGCTGTTCACGGGCCGTTACGCGCTCCATCCGTTTCATGGCGGCAAGGTTCCGATCTGGATCGGCAATTTCGTCCTGATGGGCTATGGCACCGGAGCGATTATGGCCGTGCCGGCGCACGATGCGCGCGATTTCGAATTCTGCCGCGCGTACGGCATTCCGGTTGTCCCGGTGATTCGACCCAAGGACGGCGCGCTGGCGGACGCTGCAACGATGACGGAGCCGTTTGAGGAATACGGGATTGTAGAAAATTCAGGCCCGTGGTCGCGGTTGCCGAGCGAGACCGCGCGTGCGCGCATGGCTGCTTTCGCAGCGGAGCATGGCTTCGGAACCGCATCCATCACATACAGAATCAAGGATTGGGGCATCTCGCGCCAGCGCTATTGGGGCACTCCGATTCCGATGATTCACTGCGAGAGCTGCGGCATCGTGCCGGTGGCCGAGAAAGACTTGCCCGTGCTGCTGCCGCTGGATGTCGAGATCACGGGCACGGGTGGATCGCCGCTCGAACACGTGGAATCGTTCATCCATGCGACGTGCCCAAAGTGCGGGGGCGCGGGGCGCCGCGAGAGCGACACGATGGATACGTTCGTCGATTCGTCCTGGTATTTTTATCGCTACTGCGACCCGCGCAACGATAGCGGGCCGTTCGCCTCGAAAGAGATCGCGCGCTGGTTCCCGATTGATCAATATATCGGCGGCGTGGAGCATGCGATTTTGCACCTGATCTATTCGCGCTTCTGGACGAAAATGATGCGCGACATCGGGATCGTTTCCAACAATGAGCCGGCTGAGCGGCTGTTCACGCAGGGGATGGTGATTAAAGACGGAGCCAAGATGTCGAAGAGCCTCGGCAATGTCGTCTCTCCCGATGAAATGGTCGCCAAATTCGGCGCGGATTCGGCGCGTATGTATTCGCTATTTGCAGCGCCGCCAGATCGTGATTTGGATTGGCAGGAAGACGGCGTTTCGGGTATCAATCGCTTTCTGGCACGTGTGTACCGGTTCGTCACACGCCAGGCCGGACGAACGGAGAACGCGGGCAAGGCCGCGGACGAGCGGCAAGCGCGGCGGCGGCTGCACCAGACTATTCAAAAAATCAGCGCGGATTTCGATAGCCGCTGGCACTTCAACACGTCGATCGCTTCACTGATGGAATTGGTGAATGATCTGCACAAGCTCGAAGCCGGATTATCGGCGGTGTGCGCGCGGGAAGTGTGCGAGGCAATCACGCTGCTGCTCGCGCCCTTTGCGCCGTATACTGCGCAAGAGCTGTGGATCGAACTCGGCCACACGGGACCGGCGTTCCGGGAGCCGTGGCCTGCGTTCGATCCGGAATTGGCGAAAGAAGATTTGATCGAGTTGCCGGTGCAGGTGAATGGTAAGTTGCGCGGGCACATCCAGGTGGCGTTGGGAACTGCCAAAGAGGAACTAGAGCGGCTGGCTTTGGCGAACGAAAAAGTGCAGCCGTTTCTAGCGGGCAAACAGATTGGGAAAGTGATTGCGATTGTGGACCGGCTGGTGAATATTGTCGTGAAGTAGCTGCTAAAGTGACGCTATGCTAGGTCGGAGCACGGAATTGAGCATGCGTCAGCGAGCTATAAGAGCTGCACAAGCGGAATTCGCTAAATACAATCCCAAACGGGAACGATGGTCAGAAGAAATTCTTCGAGATCGCCGGTGGGAGTTGCAAGCAGAGAATTCTGTCGATCCGGTAGTGAAGGGCCGAACGACTAAAATTCGTTAGTGCTGGAATGGATCTGACTTTTGGACAGGCCGATTGCCAATCGGCCGCAGGTAAACAACCTGCCCCACAAAAATTTGCTACCGTTTTTAACACCAGACGCCACCAGTCTGGACACAACCCTTCGGCCAGACTATCTTTGAGGGAACAGCGATACCGTTTGTGATCGGGCACCGGCTTCGAATTCTTATCCTCGTGTACTTGTGGGCCGCGCGTGCGGAGGACACGCTTCTGTTCCTGATGGCCTGGCTGACGCCGGACCTGTGGTTCCGGGTCTTTCACGATACGAGCCCGGCGGGCCTTGAGATTGCCTTTCTTCGCCGATCGGCGGGCCAATGGGCGGCGTTTTCTGTCGTTCAGGCCATTACATTGTGGCGCTGGCGAAAAAATCCTGTCTGGCTTGCTGTTGAAGCAGGAGTGCGTTTTTCCGACTTATTTACGGATATCTCCTACGTCGTAGCTGCGCCCTCGCTGACTGCCCTCGGCTGGGTTTTGCTGTTGCCGCCGGCAGCGCTGAATTTAATCGGCGTCGTGATTATGCTGCGCGGTTACGAACAGGCACAAACGCGCGCCGGTAGCGCCTCCGCTTCCTCATTGTGAGGGCGCACTACCGCAGTCGAAATGTCCAGATGCGCTGCCATCATTCAGCGCGAACGTACCCGAGTGGCCGTCGGCGGCCATGGTGACAGTTCCCAGCCCGGCGTAACTGTCCTCCAGCGCGGTTTTCCCGAGATATACGGCAATAATTTCGTTAGGATAGCGGCCGGGTCCAGTGTATTTTGCCTTGTTGGCATGCATCTGATCAGCCATAGTCGAGCCGGGCCCAATCGTCAAAGCCAATACCGGAAGAGCGCTCGGCCCCCAAGTTCCCGAAAACGTGTTGTTACTCAGAATCCGGCAGCCGCCGGTGTTCACGGTGCGCGCCTTAGGCTTTTCGATGACGGCCGTTGGTTGCCCAGCGGCATACAACAACATCGATGCGGCGGCAACCCAGAGTTTGCAATTCATCCCGTTATACCTCCAGAAGATCAGGTAAGCGCCAGGTATTCGTGCGCGAGCCGGACAACCATGGAGCCTTCGCCGACCGCCGACGCCACGCGGTTCATTGCGCCAGCGCGCAGATCGCCGGCGGCGAATACGCCCGGTACGCTAGTCTCGAGCAGCAGTGGTTCGCGCTGTTCTTTCCAAACACGCGCGTAGGCATCGCACGCCATCAGATCGCGGCCAGTGAGAACGAATCCCTTCTCATTGAGAAGCACGCTCGCGGCGAGCCAATCGCTGCGCGGACGGGTACCGATGAACACAAAGAGCGCGTCGGCTTCTTCCATGCGGCATGTTCCGTCATCGAGCGAAGCGAGGGCGACCCGCTCCACGCGGCCCTCGCCCTCGACGCTTCTAATTTCCGTCCGAGGACGAACACCGATATTGGGCGTCCGATTAATTTGCTCGATCAGGTATTGCGACATCGTGTTATGCAAGCCATCGCGGCGCACGACAATTTGCACTTCTTTGGCGTGACCCGCTAGATACATAGCTGCTTGGCCGGCCGAATTCCCGCCGCCCACGATCAGCACACGACGGCCGGAGAACGCCGCCGCTTCCGTAGTTGCGGCGCCGTAGTAGACGCCGGCTCCGGTGTGCTCGGCAACGCCCGGCGCAGGATGTTCGTGATAAGACATGCCCGTTGCCGCCAGCAGCGCGCGCGTGACGAGTTCGCTGCCGTCGGCGAGGCGGATCCGCTTGTAGCCGGCATCGACGGAGACGCCAGTCACTTCGAGAGGCGAGAGAAACTCGGCGCCGAGGCGCTGCGCTTGTGCGATAGCGCGGCGCGTTAATTCGCTGCCGCTGACGCCTGCCGGGAAGCCCAAATAATTTTCGATCCGCGAACTGGTGCCGGCCTGGCCGCCGGGCGCGTGCCGGTCAAGCAGAAGAGTGCGCAGACCCTCCGAGGCGCCATAGACGGCCGCAGCGAGGCCGGCGGGTCCGGCGCCCACGATGACGAGATCGTACATGTCGAATGCAGCCGAAAGAGACCGGCCGAGGCGCTCAGCCACCTGGCGCGGCTCGGGGTTGCGCAGCACGGAAACTTCATCTTCAAAGAAGAGCGCCGGCAGCTCGTCGGGCGAGACCGCGGCCGCCTCCAGCAAGGCGCGCGCAGCGGGGTCTCGCGCGACATCCAACCAGTGATATGGGATGAGATTGCCGGCAAGAAAATCCTTGATTGCGTGTGAACGCGGAGACCATTGGTGTCCCACCAATCTGAGCCCCTTCGCCTCCGGCAGATATTCGGCTTGCCAGGCGTCCAGGAGATCGTCGACGGCCGGAAACAAACACTCCTCTGGAGGGTCCCACGGCTTCGACAGATAGTAGTCGAGATGCGCCTGGTTGATGGCTTTGACGGCGGCGTCGATATCCGAATAAGCGGTGAGCAACACGCGCCGCGCCAGCGGATATACTTCGCGCAACTGGACGAGCAGTTCGACACCGAGCATGCCCGGCATGCGTTGATCGCTGATTACCATGGCCAGGGAATCGGCGCGGGTTTTCAGTTCGCGGATGGTTTCGAGCGCCTCCGCTCCCGACGCCGCGCTCAGGATCGTGTAATTTTCGCGGTAGTGGGAGCGAAGATCGCGCCGCACGGCAGCGAGCACTTGCGGATCGTCATCCGCAACGAGGAGGACAGGTTTGTTCAATGCGCCGCTCCCGCGTCATTAGCGCCGGCAATGGGCAGCGCGACGCGAAACTCCGTCCGGCCAGGCCGTGACTCGACGGCGATTTCACCGTCGTTGTGGCGGACCAGGCGACGAACGATGTCCAGGCCCAGGCCAGTGCCCTGCCCCATCGGCTTGGTAGTGAAGAACGGATCGAAGATGCGCTCGCGGATATGCACGGGAATACCGATTCCGTTATCGACGATACGAACTACCACGCGCTTCTTTTCGCAGTTAGCCAGCACGTCGACGCGGCCGGCGCCGGTCACGGCATCCAGAGCGTTGTCGATGAGATTGGCCCAGATCTGGTTGAGCTCGCCGGCAAAGCCGCGGACGCGCGGGAGGCCCGGTTCCACATCGACAACAACAGCGGCGGACTTCGCGCGCGCCTTGGACCTAAGGACGGCGACCGTGTTGCTCAAACCTTGTACCAGGTCGACCGGCTCGGCGACCATCGCCTGATCCATGTGAGTGAAGCCTTTGATGGCCGCAACCACACCGGAGATGCGCTTGGCGGCGTCCTGAATTTCGGCGGCGAGCGTGCGGACCGAATAACTGGCGGCACTCCAGCGGAGGACGGCGTCCAACACGGGCCTGTCGATTGCAGCGGCCAATCGATCGAGCGTTTCGAACGTGACTTCAGTTTCCGCGAGCGAATCCGCCGCGGCGGCATCGAGCTGATGATCGAGCAACCAGTCCGCGATGGCCTCTTCGCGTTCGGCGCGCTCGATGGGAGAGCGCACGCGATGCACGCGCGAGGCCAGGAAGGATTTGCAAGCGGCGTCCACGGCGGCGAATTGGGCGTCTGTGAGCCAGGAGGCGCCGAGCGCGCGGGAAGCGTGCTCGGAATCGTCGAGCCGGGACTCAAGCACCGCCGCGCTGCGTTCGATCGCGGACGCCGGGTTGTTCAGTTCGTGGGCCAATCCGGCGGACAATTTTCCGAGAGACACCATTTTTTCATCGTGCAGATCGCTGGAGGTGAACATGCGGGCGCGATCGAGCATGATGTGAACCAGGATGGATGTGATCTCAGGGCACTCGCGGGTAAGGGTGCTGAAACGATCCCGGTGGACGGCCAGAATCTCGGTGGCTTCTTCGGCAATTGAATCACCCGGCGGGCTGACCAGGCGCGAGTACGGGAGCATGCCGCCGACCTCGCCGCCGCGCCATTCAATAACCTTGTGAGGACCGGCGCCGCGGTCTACGGACAGGGCGACATGCCCGGAGAGAAAAACGAAAAGTCCTTCCACACGCGCGCCCTTGGCGGTTAGCACATCGCCCGCTTGCAGTTGTCGAAGACTGCTGTGTGCGGCCAGCCATGCCAATTCCTCACGAGGCGCCGAGCCCAAAGTGTTGTGCTCGGCCAGCCGATCGACGAGATCCATTGCTGTCATGTGCAGGTCGGGATAGGTTGAAAGGCGGATGATATCACGGAACTGGAAACATCAGGGCAAAATTGCGAACGCGCGCGCGGGGAAGCCGAGGCCGCGCCTCGCCTTGGGCCAGGTGACAACAATCAATGCTCCTGTTGCGGGGACTTGGTCAAGATGCGCCATGGCTTCGATCTGCCAGTGGCCGTGCGTCAAAAGCCATTTTTCGGAATCGAGGCCTTTGGTGATATCGGTGTCCAGAGACTCGTGCCCATTGGCGATGATGTGGCGCTGTTCGTATAAGAACTGAATCGCGGCGAGAGACCACGCCGGGAAAGGATAGCGTTCGAAGCGCTGAGAGTTGGTGTTCCAATCCTTGCTCATGCCGGTACGGAGAGCGGCGAAGGATCCGAGCGGCACGCGGCCGTGGCGGCGCTCCCAATCCTGAATGTCGGCGACTGTGAGCGCGTGGTTGGGATCTTGCTTCAGCAGCGGCGTGACGTCGAAAACCACGAGCGGCAGGATCATTTGCTTCAGCGGAATCTCGTCGATGGTGCGACCGCTGGAATCGAAATGCGCGGGCGGGTCGATGTGGGTGCCGTATTGGCCGACCAGCGAATAGAAGGAAGCGCGAAAGCCGTCCTGGGCGATGATGTAGGGGCGTCCCGTTTCGGGGTCCGCGGCGCTCGAAAATGTCGCCTGGCCAAAGCCTTTCCAGACAGGTGTCAGAGGACTGAAGGAGTGTGTGAGATCGACGAATTGCTTCGACGAGAGGATTTTGTATGCTTCGGCGAGCGATTGGTTTTGGGCGGCGCTGGCGAGAAAGCAACCAAATAAGGCGGCGAGCGGAAAGAGACGAGATAAAAGTAGATTCGGGTTCATGGAGCTACGGTGAGATGGGCATCGGAAACTCAGTTACTCATATTGGATGGCGCGGAGAGGATCGATATGCACCGCTCTGTAGGCCGGAAGCAATGCGGTCGCAAAACAGACGCCCAACAGAATCACAACGGACACACTAAAAGCCCAGAGACTATAGGAACTGTTAGTCCCGAGAATCGCCTGAAGGGGTTTAGCCAACCCCAACGATGCTACAGCGCCGACAGCGATCCCCCAAGCTAAAAGAGAAAGGCTATAGCTCAAAACAAGCTGAAGTACCGACGATTGCGGCGCTCCCAGGGCAATACGAATGCCAATTTCCTTTGTCTTCCGTGCGACCGCATATGACAAGACACTGTAAAAACCAACCAGGGCCAGACACAATCCAATACCACCAACGATTGTGAGAAGCGTGCAGCCGATTTGAATCGGAAGAAGTGTTACGTACAAGTTATCCCGAAGCGTATGCACTTCGATGAGGGCGGTAGGCGCCCAGTCTCGTAATTTCTTGCGAATGGAGTCGGCCGTCGTATTGGCCGGTGCAGCCATGCTCGCAAACAGGTATAGCGTGTCCTGCTCATCACTTAGGGGAAGATAGATAATCTCCTGCGGGTCTTCGGCCAATGAAAAATATTTCGTGTTGGCCACGATCGCTTTGATCTCGAATGTCCATGTATGAGGGGCAACCCCATAGACGATCCGATGCCCAATCGCATTGCCATCTGGGAAGTGGCGCTCAGCAAAAAGTTGGTTGACTATGACCGTTCCTGTTTCGGAGGGCCGAAAATCTTTGCCGCGCAAGAGAGGAATGCCCATTGTCCGGAAATACCCTGGCGTAACGTTCGACTGTCGAACCTCGAATTGTGCGGATTCCAGTTTCCCTTCCAAATGGACAACGGTCGCCATGCTGGTGAATGTGAGCGGTATGCGATCGGCAGCGCTGGCGAATCTAACTCCAGGAATGGACGCCAACCGTTCGAGTCCATCGCGTACTCGAAAGGAAGCCTTGGGCTCGCGCAAGCGGACTGTGATGGTATGGTTCACATCGAATCCCGTCTTTACTTCCTTGGCGCGATTTATGGTGCGAAAGAACAGAATGGCGGAAATGAGCAGCACAAAACAGATGCTGATTTGACTTACCACAAGAATGTTTCGAAGCGTCAGATGGCGATTCCCCAAATTGGATTGCTCGGATTTCAGCGCCGGTAAGAATCGGCTCTTGGCTGCTTGTAGGGCCGGTCCAAGACTTGAGAGAACCGTACAGACCGCTCCCAGTGCAAAAGCACAGAGAAGCATTCTGCTATTCGTTGAGATCTGAAAAACGAGCGGCACCGGTATTGGAAGCTCAACATTTTCAAAAAATATGGCGGCGGTTCGCCATATCAAAATTCCGCTGACGCAGCCCAAGGCCGCGAGAACAATGCCTTCCGTGAGCAGTTGCCGTACGATATGCCAGCGTCCGGCCCCGATAGCAAGCCGGATCGCGATTTCGCGGCTCCGCGTAACACCTCGCACGAGTAACAGCCCGGCAACATTGGCGCAGGCGATAAAGATAACGAGCCCAACCAATGCAACCAAAAGAATCGAAAACAATATGAGCACATTCCCTTGTTTTGAGCGAACCTGATCGATATCACGAATGCCCTGAATTTCCCATGCTTTTCCAAAACGCGGATTATCAGGCGCGAACTCAGCGCCGATGTGGCTTGCAGCGGCAACAAGGCTGGCTCTGGCCTGCTCTCTCGATTGGCCTTCGCTGAGACGCGCAATCATCGCCAGATCCAAACTGTCCCGTTTGTCCAAAAGATTAGGAAAGAGTTCGGTGGTGACCGGCAAATAGAAATCGGGAACAAAATTGAAGCCGATGATTGAGCGATAGCCCTTGGGGAGAACGCCGGTAACTGAGTATGGCAGGCCGTTGATAGTAAGTGTTCGTGAAAGGACGTCTGTTGCAGAGGCCAACCGCCGCTGCCAGAACTGGTAGCTAATAACCACAACTCTCGCGGGTTTGAGTACCGAAACGCCTTGATTGCCAAATAGACGGCCGAGCGATGCATGACCACCTACGACGTCGAAAAAATTTGGAGTCACCACTTGCGCAAAGGTTTCGATTGTCCGATCGCCATCCCGCCAATTCACCTGCACGTCGCGGTAGCCGGTAATCGTAAGGGCCGTATCCGCGCGTTGCAGAGCGGCCAATATGGGATACGCCGTGTGGCTATTTTGGTCCAGCCGGAGCCGGACGAGACGATCTGGTTTAGCGGCCGTAGGCGTGCCAAGGAAAACCGTTTGAAACAGCGAATAGACCAGCAAATTGACGCCGATGCCAAGTCCCAGCGACAAGGCGGCCACCAACACAAACATCGGCGTCTTCCGCAGCCCGCGGATTCCATAGCGGGCATCTCGAAACACTGTTTCAATCGCTCCAAACAGGAAGTTCTCTCTACAGTCTTCGTGAACTTTTGTGAGATTGCCAAATCGACGCCGAGCCGCACTGTATGCGTCCTCTGGGGAGAATCCTGCTTCGCGATATTCCCGCGCCAGCGATTGGAGATGGTCTTCTATCTCTTCCTGCAAGATCGCATCATCCCCCCTTCGGCGTGTGAACACTCTCCAGAGCCGAATAGGATTCATCAGACGGTCTCCAATACCTTTGCAATCGCTTGGGAGAGGTCCTGCCAACGTGTCTTTTCCCGGACCAACTGGCGGCGGCCTGCGTTGCTCAAGCTATAAAATCGGGCGCGTCGATTATTTTCCGAGGCGCCCCATTCCGCCCGAATCAATCCATTGAGCTCTAAACGGCGCAGCGCCGGGTAAAGCGAGCCTTCCTCAACGCGAAGTACTTGGTCAGATACTTGCTGGATCCGCTTGCTAATTCCCCAACCGTGCATCGGACCAAGGGAGAGCGTTTGGAGGACGAGCATATCCAAGGTGCCCTGAACCAGTTCGCCGGGTCCAGGAGATTGTTTCTTTCGTCCCATAGATATTTGATAAGAGAATACTGCATCTCTTATCAAATGTCTAGGGGAGATTCCGATCTCCAACCGAAGCAAACCCGGCATGTAGACAGCCTACTGCCTATGGATGTAGAATACCTACAGCCGGGTGAACAATGCACTGGCCATGGCATCGTCGCGCACGCGAGCAAGAACTGGACGAAGAGATCGGAGCGCATTTCCGAATGGCAGTCCAGGATCGGATTGAATCCGGGGAGTCCAGCCGGGAAGCCCAGGAATCAGTGCATCGCGAATTCGGGAACATTGGGCTCGTCAAGGAGATTACGCGAGAGATGTGGGGTTGGAGTTCTGTAGAGCGATTGAAACAAGATCTTCACTACGCAGCCCGCGTTCTTAGAAAAAACGCGGGCTTTACCATCGCAGCTGTCTTCATGCTCGCAGGTGGTATCGGAGCAAATACGGCCATGTTCAGCATTGTTCATGCCGTGTTACTTCGTCCCTTGCCGTTTCAGAACCCGGAGCGGCTCTTTGTTGCTTTGGAAGATACAGGATTCGGTGGCTCGCTGGCCGGGGCCGTGTCCGGGCCCGATTTCGCCGACTATCACGAGCAAAATCGCTCCTTCGAGCAAATCTCGGCCGTCATTCCCTATTTCACTGAAACATTTCAGTCGTCGAAAGTAGGTCCGGTGGTAGTGCATTGCGCTGGTGTTTCGCCGGAGTTTTTTCCCGCGCTGGGCGTAAAGCCTCTGCTTGGACGTCTATACGAGCCTCGCGAATATCACGCCGGCGAGGCCAGCGTCATTCTCTCTTATCGCTTTTGGCAGAAGGAATTCGGCGGCGATCCCAACATTATTGGCCGCATACTCAGCTTCAACCAAGGTGCAAACACAGTCGTGGGAGTTATGCCGCCAATGCCCGATCTGTTCCCGGAGACGGACGTGTGGCAGAGTCTCATTCCGGATTTCGACTTCATGAAATGGAGAAACAACAAATTTCTCACGGTGATCGGCAGATTGAAACCGGGCGTGACTCCGCGCCAGGCCGAACAGGACCTTTCCGGTATTCTGCGCCGGGCTCCAGGCGCCGGTTCAAACGCATCAGTCAATCTGGTCCCGCTCAAAGAGTACTTAGTCGGCGGGGTCGAGAAACCTCTTCGCTTATTGATGACTGCTGTGGTTCTGGTTTTGATCATCACTTGTGCAAACCTGGCCAATCTCCTTTTAGCGCGCGCCAATTCGCGGCAGGTGGAAATTGCGGTTCGACAGGGCTTGGGCGCGAGTTCTGGCAGAATCCTTCGACAGTTTCTTACTGAAAACGGGGTTCTGGGACTGATCGGCGGCGCGTTGGGTATCGGACTCGCTTCCGCAGGAATGATCGCGCTGCTAAGCCAGAACGAAGCGAATTTGCCGCGTGGAACCACAATCGGCATCGATATTCCCGTTTGCCTTTTCACGATTGCTATCTCCTTCGGCGCCGTTCTGCTTTTCGGGTGGGCGCCCGCCGCGGGCATTGGAAGAATCAACCTCAATCGAGTACTCAGGACCGGCCGCAGTGAGGTAGGCCGTGGCGGCAAGCATGGATTACGCCTACTCGTAATTTCGGAAATTGCTGGCTCCGTCGTACTACTAGCTGCGGCCGGGGTTTGGTACACAGCTTCTGGCAAGTTACTCATGTCAATCCTGGTTTTGAACCGCAGAAATTACTGATGGCCTATATGCGCGCCAACCGTCCTGCGCCGGAGCAGCAGACATTCGTTCGCGAGTTGCTCGAGCGGGCGAGCAATCTTCCAGGTGTGGAGCGCGCCGCAATCGGCGACTGCGCTCCTGGCGGTTCGGCAGCTTTGGCCCAGCTCGAGTTTCCAGGCAACGCTGTAGATCCAAACCGTGTTCCCACATCGAAAGCATGCTTTATTAGTCCGGAATTCTTCCGGGCCATCGGAGCGCGGATGATTGCGGGTCGTTCCTTTAATCTTTTCGATGCACCCACCAGCATGCCCGTTGTCGTTGTAAATGAGCTGTTCGCGAAACGTTTTTGGCCGGGCGAGAACCCAATTGGTAAACACCTGAGGGTCGGTTACACGGGCGCTGGCCGGCGTGCACTGGGCTCCACACGCCTTCGTGAAGTCGTAGGTGTGGTTGCCAATATTAAGCACGAGGCTCTCGACGCGCCTACAGAGCCAGCCCTGTACATGCCTTACGTGCAGGATGAAACAAATCATTTTCTAGGGTCCTTCAACTTATTCGTTCGCGCGCAGAGCCCGCTATCGGTTGCCGAACCGGTGCGCACGATAGTCCATCGATTGAGACCAGAGCAGCCGGTGGCATATATGCAAACCATGACTGGCTACCTGGCGAATTCGCTTGCGCCTCGCCGTTTCAATTTGCTCCTGTTTAGCGCTTTCGCGTTGCTGGCGCTCTTGTTGGCAACCATCGGTATTTATGGCGTGGTGGCATACTCGGTTAGCCGGCGCACTCGTGAGTTCGGGTTGAGGATCGCATTAGGCGCGACCCATGCGGATGTGCTCCGCACAGTAATTCGAGAAGGCTTCGCGCTAGCGTTGATCGGCGTTGCTGCCGCGCCCGCGGCTCTCTACCTGATGCGCAGTCTAACTTTCGGCATCGGTCCTCTCGATCCGCTAACGTTTATTGCTGTCGCGCTCTTGTTCCTAACAGTGACCGTTGTCGCGTGCGCAGTTCCCGCCAGAAAAGCTTGTATCGTCGATCCTATGAGAGCAATTGGATCGGAGTAAGCACTTCAGCAACAGCCACAAATATTCGGTGTCCTGAAGCGCAAATGTGATAGATCATTCGGTGATGTCCGACGTATCTCGCCCGGATTTCCTTCACCCATCAAAAAAATGCGACGTCGTGATGAAAGGTGGAATCACGAGTGGAGTCGTCTATCCGAGCGCCGTGTGCCGCTTGGCCGAAATCTACCGATTTGTGAATATCGGCGGGACTTCTGCGGGCGCCATAGCAGCTGCAGCAACTGCGGCAGCGGAATATCGCCGGGCGCAAGGCAGCGGAGAGGGATTCGAGAAGCTCTCCCGTCTTCCGGCATTCCTCGCAGCAAAGCCCAATGGGAGTAAGCATACAAATCTTTTCCGGCTCTTCCAGCCCGATCCCGCGGTGCGCATCCTCTTTGATCTCGGAGTCAGCTTCACACGCAAGGGAGTTCGCCAGTGGATCTCCGTATTTGGCGCCCTGGTAAAAGGCGCTTGGCTCGTGTGGTTTCTATTTGCCATCCTGACCGCGCTATATATTTTGCTCCCTTTGTTTTCGACGCTACGAGCGTCGCTTTTCGACCGCCTTTCTTCAGCACTGTGGCTCATTGGAGGTCTCACAGCCGGTTTGGCCACGGTGTTGTTCTCGAAACTCAGTCTCCTCCCCCGGAAAGGATTTGGCTTGTGCTCGGGCATGACACAGAACCGCTCCGGTCATCCTGCGCTTACCGCATGGTTCCACGAGTACATAAACGATCTGGCCGGCAAACCGCTCCACGAGCCGTTGACCTTTGGCGATCTAAACACACACGGCATCCAGTTACGAATGATCTCCACCTGCCTTACGCACCGCCGGCCATACGGTCTGCCATTCGACTCTGCGCAATTTTATTTCAAACGTAGCGATCTGGAAGAGTATTTTCCGAAGCCGGTGATTCAGTGGATGGAGAAACACCAACGCCCCCCTGAGAAGGGAACCACCGAAGTGGACGAAACCGGATTTTGCCGCCTTCCGCAAGCCAGCGAGATGCCGGTTCTGGTCGCGGCACGCATGAGCCTCAGCTTCCCAGTCTTGTTTCGTGCGGTTCCGCTGTATGCCGTGGATTTCTCATTAGCTCAACCGGAAACGAGTGGGGCGCCGCAGCAGGACAAGTGGCGTACGCCCGAGCGATGTTGGTTCCTTGACGGCGGCATCTGCAGCAACTTTCCGATTTATATGTTTGATGCACCGCTGCCCCGATGGCCTACATTTGGCATCGACTTGCAAGGGATTCGGGAAGACCGTCCCGAGGGCGTTGTTTGGATGCCGTCACGCAACTCGGAAGGATTCGGTGAACAGTTTCATCGTATTCCCGACCCAAACAGTATTGGCGCAATTTTCAAATACGCCGCGACCATGATTGACGCAGCCCGAAACTGGACCGAGAATCGCCAGATGACCGTTCCAGGTTACCGTGATCGCATCGTACATATTCGTCTGGACGAGGGTAAGGAAGGAGGACTCAATCTTGATATGGACCCGGCTGTGGTAACCGAGGTAAGCGACCGCGGTTTGAAGGCAGCGGAGCTGCTTCTCTCGCACTTCCTCCACCCCACCAAAGGTGTCACCCTAACTTGGGACAACCATCGATGGATCCGATTTCGTTCGGCCTTGGCACGTCTGGAAGAAGTGCTTCAGCAATTTCAGCTTGGTCTCAGTGAGCCGGAACCGGGTGAACTGAGCTATGTGCAATTGCTCGATCGTGGGCCAGACGAACCGCCACCCAGCTATCGTGTAACCCAGCATCAACGCGAGTTCATTCAGCAGTGGATGAAGCCGTTGCTGGCATCGGCTCATAACGTCAGCACAGCACCCGAGTCCAGTCGCCCGAGCTACAAACAACCACGTCCCACGCCCATACTTCGCGTATCGCCGCGAATTGTGCCGGAGGCCAGTGCGGACCGGCCCGATGCCGCTCCGATTGATCCGCAGAAGGGGGAAGAGGCTTGAACTATACCTCACATTTACGTTTTGTCTGGGGCCAAGCACAGCATCGGTAGGCGCATGCAATTGTAAATGCAGCACTGAAGTTTCAGAACTACTAGTACATTGTGATACTCTGATGCCACTATGCGACTCGCTTTCGGAGCGCTGTTCAGCGCTTTTCTGGCGGCGTGGGGCGCGGAGGCCGCCCAGCCGCTTACGTTTTTGAGCCAGGCGGCACGGCAGCAGAGTGTAGAGTTCGATGTGTTTCTACCGCTGCGGAACGTGGATCAATTAGACGAGCTGATTCGCGCGCAACATACCAAAGGGTCGCCGAGTTATCACCAATGGCTGACGCCGGCGGAATTCCGGGCGCGCTTCGGGCCGAACCCACACGCCGTCGAGCGCATTTCGGCGCGTTTGCGCGCGGCAGGGCTGACGGTAACCGGGACTCATTCGCATGGAATCCATGTGCGCGGCCCGGTCGACGGAGTAGAGTCGGCGTTCGGCGTGATTTTGTGGAATGCCAAGACGCGGCATGGTCATGACAGGCTGGCAGCGCGGTGGCCGTTGGCGCTGCCGCGCGACTTCATCGAAGCCGGAGCGCATATTGCGGCGTTTTCTCCGGCTGTGCATATGCGGAGCCACGCGTCGCAGGTGTCGCCGGTTGCCGCGAATCGTTACGGAACGACGGGGCCGTATTGGTTTACCGATCTCAAGCAGGCGTACGATTTTCCGTCGGTGCAAACTCTGGATGGCCGCGGGACGGCCATCGGAGTGGTGGTCCCTTCCGATGTTTTAGACAGCGATATTGCGGCCTATTTCGCGCACGAAAAAATGAAGCCGCCCAAAGTCGTGCGGCGGCCGGTTTTTGGCGGCACGGCATTCGACGCGAACGACGGCATTTCGGTGGAAGCGGCGCTTGATGTGGAACAGAGCGCCGGAATGGCTCCAGGAGCGACGATCGTGATCTATAGCCTTCCCGATTTCAGTGATGCGGCGGTGATAGCGGGCTATCTCAACGTGGTGGAGGACAACGCCGTTGATATCGTGAACTCGTCGTTTGGAGGAGCAGAGGAGCTTTACACTGCCGCTTACAACGGCGGCTCCGACTTCACGTATCTGCTGCGGCTGGAGAACGAGATTTTTAAGCAGGGAAGCGCGCAGGGGATGACGTTCGTTGCAAGCTCGGGCGATAGCGGCGCGCTAGGAGTGCCGCCGATTGCATATGCAACCACGCCCCCACAAGACCCGCCAGTGGTGGTGGGTTCGTATCTGCCGGGCGTGGAATTTCCGGCTTCCAGTCCGTACGTGACGGCGGTGGGAGGCACCAACCTGGTGACGACGTCGCAAGCGGGGAGTCTCGAATCCACGTATGTTTCGGAAAACGCGTTTGGCGATCCGGAAAAACCGAACGACCCTTACGGAGTGGGCAATCTGATTTCCGGCGGTTACTGGGCGTCGGGCGGAGGCGAGAGCGCTCTTTTCGCCAAGCCGGATTATCAAACGCTGGTGAAGACGGGCGCGAGAAACCGAGCGATTCCGGACGTCTCATTGCACATGGGCGGATGTCCTACGGGGGCGATCACGCCTTGCGGGAATGACCGTAGCAGCGTCGTAGTGGCGTGGAACGGCGGGTTGTACCTGGTGGTCGGCACGAGCGCGTCTTCGCCGGAATTCGCGGGGCTGCTGGCACTCGAAGAACAGAATGTGGGCGGCCGGCTGGGCATCGTCAATTACCAGATCTACGCGCAGGCGGCCGAGCAGGAAGCGGGCACCTGGTTCTCCTACTTCCAACAAGGAATTCCCGGATACAACGGCTACTATTCGACAACGGCGTCAGGCTACAACATGGTGCTGGGGAACGGCACGATTCACGCGCGGAATTTCATCTTTGCGCCATTTGCTCCGCGGGCGGGCAATCCGCAGACGCTCAGTAACCCATAGGCGCTCCATTACCGTCCCGGCTTAGTTTGATTTTTGTTTGACAATCAGAACTACGCCGGCCAGCACGAGCGCCGCGCCGGTGAGGGTGCGCAACGAGAGATCCTCGTTGCCGACGAAGTGGCCGAGGAGCAGCGCGACAACCGGGTTGACATAGGCATAGCTGGTAACGGTGGTGGCGGACATGCGGCCAAGGAGCCATAGATAGGCCGTGAAGGCGACAATGGAACCCGCAACGGCCAGATAGGCGATGGCGATCGTGGCGCGCGGTGAGATGTGGGGAATTGTGTGCCATTCACCGGCCGGCAGCGAAAAGAGCAATAGCAGCACGCCGCCGAGGAGCATTTGCACGCCCGCGCTGGTTATTTTTGATGTAGGCAAAGCCGCCTGCTTCGCGATTACGGTTCCGAGCGCCCAGGAAGTGGAGCACAACAGAAGGACCACGCAAGCGGCCAGGTTGGCGCCATGCGGTCCCGAATCGAAGGCCAGGACCGCGACTCCGGCGAAGCCGAGACCCAGAGAAAGTAAGAGCGACCAGCGAAACGGCTCTTTATGGAAGACGAAAATCTGCAGCAGCGCGGTCGAGATCGGGATGGTGGCGACGAGCAGCGAGGCAATGCCCGATGGCACAGTCTTCTCGGCCCAGAAAAGGCCACTGTAGGGAATCAGGAAGAGAAGAACGCCGAGGACCGCCAGATTACGCCATTCGCGGCTGGTGGGATGGGGTCCGCCGCGCACGCCTGACCAGCCATATAGAACCAGCCCGGCGAAAGTAAAGCGGATGCCGGCGGCGAGGAGCGGCGGAACGGTTTCTACCGCCACGCGAATGGCAAAAAACGTGGAGCCCCAGAGGACGTAGATAGCGAAGAAAGCGAGGAAGATACCTGTGCGCAAGGGGTATGTTCAGCATAGCGGCCTGTTACGATGAGGGTTCCAGTCTCCGCGATGATGCTTCGCGCTCAATCCGGCATCCTTGCCGAGATCGTCTCCCACAAGCGACAGGAAGCTGCCGCGCTGGCTCCGCATGCAGCGTCGCTGGAGCGGGAGGCGCACGAGCGGAAATCGTGCCCGCGGCCTTTTGCCGAGGCTCTGCGGCAGCGGGCTGGAAAGGCGATTATCGCCGAGATCAAGAAAGCTTCTCCCAGCCGGGGCGTTTTGCAAGCCGATTTTCATCCAGCCTTTCTCGCGCACAATTATGAAGCCGGCGGCGCGGCGTGTCTTTCGGTGTTGACGGACAAGCCCTATTTCCAGGGCTCGCTTCACGATTTGGAAGCGGCGCGCGCGGCGGTGGCGTTGCCGGTATTGCGCAAGGATTTTATCGTCGATCGAGTGCAAGTTTGGGAATCGGCGGCGCATAACGCCGACGCCATTCTGCTGATTGCCGCAGTGCTCGAAGAAGCCGAATTGCGGGAACTGCGTGAATTGGCGGGTTCGCTGGGACTTGCGGTGCTGGTGGAAGTGCATAACGCGGACGAATTGGCGAAGGCCGTCGATTCCGGCGCGGAGATTATCGGTGTAAACAACCGGGATCTCGACACGTTTGAAGTTTCGCTCGAGATATCGCTGCGGCTGAGCTACCTGATGCCGGCGCATGTGACGCGGGTGAGCGAGAGCGGCATTTTCACGCGCGAGCACATCGAACAACTCGCGGCGGCCGGCTTTCATGCCTTTCTGATCGGCGAATCGCTGATGAAGTCGTCCGATCCAACCGCGGCGCTGAAGACGCTGCTTCACTCCGCTCATGCCTGAAGTCGACATTCCGTTCGTCATCAAAATTTGCGGCATTACCAACGAGGAGGATGCGCGGGCGGCGGTGCATGCCGGAGCGAACGCGCTGGGCTTCAACTTTTATCCCAAAAGCCCGCGTTATATCGACCTGGCGCGAGCACGGGCGATTGCCGAGTGTGTCCCGGCCAGAGTACTTTCGGTGGGGGTTTTTGTGAACGCGAACGAAGAAGAGCTGATTGAAGCTTCTTCGGAGGTTCCGCTGGACGTGCTGCAGGTGCATGGCGAATTCACGGCTCCGCATCTGGCGAGTTCCTTGCGCGTGTGGCGGGCGATTCAAGCCAGCGCTCCGCCCGCTTTTCTCGATCCGCAGATCGAAGCACATCTGCTCGATTCGCCAACGGCGCAGTACGGCGGCTCCGGCACGACCTTCGACTGGATGCTGGCGGCGGCGTTTCCGCTGCGCAAGATTGTCGCCGGGGGATTGGACGCCGGCAATGTAGCAGAGGCGATCCGGTTGGCGCGGCCGTGGGGAGTGGATGCATCGTCACGGCTCGAATCGCAGCCGGGGAAGAAAGACCCGGCGCGCGTGGCGC
Organism: Bryobacteraceae bacterium; assembly: GCA_025924475.1. Classification (GTDB taxonomy): domain Bacteria; phylum Acidobacteriota; class Terriglobia; order Bryobacterales; family Bryobacteraceae; genus Bog-105. The sequence goes on along the minus strand of JAICIH010000003.1, from coordinate 15,046 downwards.
AATTTGTACAGGCGGCGGTGATGGCATTTCGCCAGCCGCAGAGAGTTTCTAGATGACCAGAGCAACTTTGCCCGATTCGTTGGGCCATTTCGGACCGTATGGCGGGCGCTACGTGCCGGAAGTATTGATGTCCCCGCTCGAAGAATTGGAGGAAGCCTACCGCGCGGCGCGGCTCGATCCGGCATTTGAAAGCGAATTGCGGGGGCTGCTGCACCACTATGCGGGAAGGCCGACGGCGCTTTACTTCGCTTCCCATCTGACGGAAATCCTCAAAGGCGCGCAAATCTGGTTGAAGCGCGAGGACTTGCTGCATACCGGCGCGCACAAGATCAACAATTGTCTGGGGCAGATTCTGCTGGCGCGGCGCATGGGGAAGCGGCGGATCATCGCCGAAACCGGCGCCGGGCAGCACGGGGTGGCAACCGCAACAGTGTGCGCGCTGTTCGGTCTGGAGTGCGTGGTGTACATGGGCGAAGAGGATATGCGCCGCCAGCGTTTGAATGTCTTCCGAATGCGATTGCTGGGCGCGACGGTAACACCGGTCGCCAACGGCAGCCGCACGCTGAAAGATGCGATCAGTGAAGCGATGCGGGATTGGGTGACGAATGTCGCGACGACGCATTACCTGCTGGGCTCGGCGTTGGGCGCACATCCATATCCGATGATGGTCCGCGATTTTCATAAAGTGATCGGGGAAGAAACGCGGGCGCAGGCGCTGGAGCAGATCGGGCGGCTGCCGGATGCGCTGTTCGCGTGCGTGGGAGGCGGCAGCAACGCGATAGGAATGTTTGCGCCGTTCGTGGGCGACAGCAGCGTGCAATTGATCGGTGTAGAAGCCGGAGGCAGAGGCGAGAAACTGGGCGAGCATGCGGCGCGTTTCAGCGGCGGGTCCCCCGGAGTTTTGCACGGCACGTTCAGTTATCTTTTGCAGGACGAAGAAGGGCAAGTCGGGATGACGCATTCAGTTTCTGCCGGTCTGGATTATCCATCGATCGGTCCGGAGCACGCGTGGCTGCACGACGAGAAGCGCTCTGAGTACACGTCGGCCAGCGATGCGGACGCGCTCGAGGCGGCAAAAACGCTGGCTCAGACGGAAGGCATTATTCCGGCGCTCGAGTCGTCGCACGCGGTGGCGGAGGCGATCCGGCGCGCGCCCGCACAAGCCGGCAAGGTATTCGTCGTGAACTTGTCGGGACGTGGCGATAAAGATATCGATATTTATCGCGAGAACATGCCGGAGCTGGACGTTTGATGGAGATGGTTCAAACAGCGACGCGTATCGGAAATTTGTTTGCGGCGCGGCGGGCGGAAGGCCGCAAAGTATTCATCGCCTATTTGACGGCGGGCGACCCAACACCGGCGCATACGGCCTCTTTAGTTCTGGCGCTCGAGCGCGGCGGCGCGGATTTGATTGAGCTGGGAGTTCCCTTCTCCGATCCGATCGCCGATGGACCGGTGATTCAACGCGCGTCGTATCGCGCGCTGGAAGCCGGCGCAACGCTGGCGGGATTGCTCGAGACGGTGAAAGAGATCCGGCGGCATTCGGAGATTCCACTGCTGCTGTTCAGTTATTTAAATCCGCTGATGCGGCATGGATTCGGCAACCTGGCGCGCGAGGCGGCGGAAACCGGAATCGACGGTGTCTTATTAACGGACCTTTCGGTGGAAGAAGCCGCCGAACCGGTAAAGCGGCTTAGGGAGCACTCGCTTGATACCGTATTTCTCGCCGCGCCTACCAGCAGCGAGCGGCGGCTGCGCCTGGTAGCCGAGCATTCTTCCGGCTTCATTTACCTGGTATCGCGCACGGGCGTAACGGGACAACAGGCTTCGCTTTCTTCGGCCATCGCGCCTTTAGTCGAGCGCATCCGGCCATTGACGGATCTGCCGTTGGCGGTCGGCTTCGGGATCGGCCGACCCGACCAGGTAGCGGAGGCGGCGCGGCTGGCGGATGCCGTGGTGGTCGGCAGCGCGATTGTGCAGTTCGTCGAAACGCATGGCAAATCGCCGGATTTAGCAACTGAACTCGAAGTATTCACGCGCGGTTTGACCGCGCCTCTTCGCACATCATGAGCCAATTTACGCCTGAAGATCTCGCGCGCTGCCGCGTCGAAATCGACGCCATTGATCTGCGGCTGCTGGAGCTGTTGAACGAGCGGACACGGATCGTGGAACAGATCGGCAACGTCAAGCAGGCGCTGCACATGGGTATTTATGAGCCCAAAAGGGAAGACCAGGTTTTTGCGAACGTGACGGAGCGCAATCCGGGACCGCTGCCAAACGATGCCGTGATACGCATTTTCGAGCGGATTATCGACGAAATGAGGAACGTGCAGAAGCTGAAAATCCTCGCGAAGGACTCCACGTGCTCGTAGTCATGCAGGAAGGCGCCACAGTCGCGCAAACCGAAGCGGTGATCGAGCGGCTGGTAGAGATGGGATTCACAGTACATCGCTCGACCGGAGTGCGGCACACGGTGCTCGGCGGGGTCGGACCGCTGGACGATTTCGACCCGGCGGAGCTGGAGGTACTAGCGGGCGTCAAAGAATGCCATCGCATTGTTTCGCCGTATAAGTTGGCAAGCCGGAGCTTTAAACCGGCCGGCACGATTGTGAAGATCGGCAAGGTGGAGATCGGCGGGGCGAAGGTGGTGGCGATGGCCGGCCCGTGCAGCATCGAAACCGAAGAGCAGATCGAAACTTCGGCAGCGATCGTGGCGAGAGCGGGAGCGCAGGTGATTCGCGGCGGCGCCTTCAAGCCACGCAGCTCGCCATACAGTTTTCAGGGCTTGGGAGAGGCGGGACTCAAACTGATTCGCGCGGCCGCCGACCGGCATGGGTTGGCGGTGGTGAGCGAGGTGATGGATGCGGTGCAGATTCCGCTGCTGGTCGAGTATTCCGACATCCTGCAAGTGGGCGCGCGAAACATGCAGAACTTCAATTTGCTGCGGGAGCTGGGCAAGGTGCGCAAGCCGGTGCTGGTGAAGCGCGGCATTGCGGCGACACTCGAAGAGCTGCTGCTCTCGGCCGAATACGTGATGTCGGGCGGCAATTATGAAGTGATTCTTTGCGAACGCGGCATCCGGACATTCGAGACGAGTACGCGAAACACGATGGATATCTCGGCGATTCCGGTATTGAAGCGATTGACGCATCTTCCGGTAGTGGCGGACCCTTCGCATGGAACCGGCAAGCGCGATTATGTTTTGCCAATGGCATATGCGGCCGTGGCCGCGGGCGCGGATGGATTGCTGGTGGAAGTGCATCCGGACCCGGACCATGCCGTTAGCGATGGGGCGCAGACGCTGCGGCCGGAACAGTTTTCCGAGATGATGCGGCAGACGCAGGCGATTGCAGCAGCGATTGGGCGGGCAGCTTGAGGGCGAGGCCGATTGCCAATCGGCCGCAGGCTGCCAGCCTGCCCCACAAAGCAGATGCTCTCATCAGATCAAGAGAATTAGCTTTGTTGTGGGGCCGATTGGCAATCGGCGGCGGGTTGGCAACCCGCCTTATTGGCGCTGGATCATGGAAACTCTTCGGGAGTAGCGGCAAGCCCGGCATGGACCGGATTCATTTCGATATAGCGAGTGATCCGCTGAAACTCGGTTTCGTTGCGAACCAGGCGGTCGTAGCTTTCTTGCTGCCAGAAAGGTTGCCCAGTCGAATGCAAGATGCGGTTCGCTTCCCTCGCAGTAAACCTCTTAAGCGATTGCACCAGTTTGGAAATTTCGGTCAGTGGAGTAATCAGCAGATGGACGTGGTTCGGCATCACGACGTAGGAGTGGAGCCGATATTCTTGAGGGTTCCGATAATGAATCGCTTCTTCGACTACTGGGGCAATTTCAGGGTTCCGAAGAGACAATGGGCCAGTAGTCGCCCCATCGAGCAAACGATCCATAGCGACGAAAGCTTCGCCGGAAGTAGTCGCCGCTGGAAAGCTGCGATTCGCCGGCAGACTGCCATGAAGCCGCCAAGTGAGAAATATAGGTTGACCGATCGAATAGTGGTGAGGCAGGCGGCGCGCATGATAGGAAGCCATGAAGTAAAAGTGAGCCTTCAACGGAGGGGCTCTCGGAAATGTCAGTGGGCCGATTGCCAATCGGCCGCAGGCTGCCAGCCTGCCCTACAAGTTCAGGCATGAAGACGGTTGCGATTGTCGGGGTTGGATTGATTGGCGGGTCGTTCGGGCTGGCGCTGCGGGCGGCCGGGTTTGCCGGCGAGATTCTGGGAGTCAGCTCGGCAGAAGCAATCGCCGCCGGGATAGCGCGCGGGGCGATTTCTGCGGGCGCCAAGTTGGGCGAAGCAGCGGCACGGGCTGATCTTCTTTACCTGGCGCAGCCGGTGGATCGCATTCTCCACACCCTCAAGCTACTCCACGGAATCGCGAGACCGGAGTGCCTGATCACCGACGCCGGCAGCACCAAACAAGAAATCGTGCAGCGCGCTGCCGGACTTCCTTTTTTGGGCGGCCATCCAATGGCGGGGAAAGAGCGGCGCGGCGCGGAAGCTGCGGACGCGGGCCTGTTTCGGGACCGTCCCTATGTCCTAACACCCGAGGCGGCGACGCCTGCGACGGTTACGCAAGAATTTCGAAGCTGGCTCGAAAAGTTTGGAGCACGCGTCTTGGAAATGTCTCCTCAGGGGCACGATGCGGCGGTGGCGCTCAGCTCTCATCTTCCGCAGCTTATCGCCACTGGACTGGCGGTGACGCTGAATCGACACCCTAATGAGAACCTCGAAAAGGTGGTGGGTCCAGGTTTGTTGGATATGACCCGCTTGGCCATGAGCGCGCCAGATCTATGGCTCAGCATTCTATCCACAAATCGAACAGACGTGTTGAAGGCCCTGGACGAGTTTCAAGATACGATGAGCCGAATCAGAAAAGGAGTGGCTGCAAGTAACTTAGCAGACTTATTTCAGTCCGGATCGGCGTTTGCGTCTAAAATTCGTCAGTAAATATCTTATCCCCCTAGAACTTTTCCTACCCATTATTGACTCTAACTGTCTATAATCTTATGAAACGGGGATCAAGTCGTGAACGCCCTTGTACTCTCAGCGCGTAGTGCATTGTTATCGAGTCCGGAGGTCAGCCGAGTAGCGTCGCTTCGTCGCGCAGCTCCTTTGTTTTCACAAGGGCAAGCAGCCGACACCGCCTACTTCATCGAAGACGGTTTGGTTAAGCTTACTCGGACGAGTGCGGCTGGAGGCAGAATCATTGTTTCCATCTGCGGTCCAGGACACCTGGTAGGTGAAGAAGTTTTAAGCGAAGACGGACGTACGTACCATACCGAAGCGGAAGTACTGAGTCCGGCAACGCTATATCGCATACCGCGGGAGGCGTTGAAGCGTATGATCGCTTCGAACGCCGAATTAGCCTTAGCGGTGATCAGTCACTTGCTCGAACACAAACTGGACCTCGCCGAGAAGGTGGAGTTGCTTTGTTTGCATGATGTGGAGTACCGCATCTTACACTATCTGGCGGAATTATCGAGGTTAGTCAAGCCGCTCGAAAACGGGGAGGGCTATCCACTGCCGATCACCCAACTCGAACTGGCGGACCTGATCGGAGCGACCCGTGAGACCACTTCGACGACGCTGAACCAGCTCGAGCGGCGTGGGCTGCTCAAGCTGTCGCGGCGACTGCTCACGATTTCCTCTCCGGTAACGCTGCTGAGCGCGGCCAATGCCAAGCTGGTTGAGGACGATAACGGCAACGCCGGCGCGGCATAGGCGGTTTCGGAATAGAATCAAGTACTTCTAGGACCTGGTGCGGGGCGGAGTATAGGCTGCCAAGCCGGTAATTTTCCTTGCCGACCCGAGAACCATCTGTTACACTGCAGGCAAGAATTTCGATGCTGCCTGGTTGTGTTTCCGAGAGCCTCCGAATGGCTAAGGGAGGACTCCTCCCGAACTATTTGTGGGCTGAACGAGCATCTTTCATTCCGCATCAGTTACAGGAGATTAGTAGTGAGAGAAAAAGGTGTTGTGAAATGGTTTAACGCCGCAAAGGGCTATGGATTTATCCAGCGCTCGAACGGCGACGATGTGTTCGTCCATTTTTCTGCGATCCAGATGAATGGCTACCGAACCCTCGAGGAAGGTGCGGAGGTTGAGTTCGAAGTCAAACGCGGACCCAAAGGGTTGCAGGCTGAGAACGTGAACCGTCCTTAGGAAACAACCAGCCAAAATTCCAGGCCGTCGTTATCGAGCGATAACGGCGGCCTTTCTGTTTTTACGGGGCGGAAAAATGGGGACAGACAGCCGCGCCTGTATTGGACATTGTCTTTCCGGAACCATAAACCGCGCTTCAGTCAGTCCCCATTTTTCCACCAAAACTCTTTGGTTAAGATTGATGGCGGCATGAACTATCGCAAACTGGGGGCTACCGAAGCCGAGATCAGCGAGATCGGTTTTGGAGCCTGGGGCATTGGAGGAAAGCAGTGGCTGGGCGGGCAGGATAGTGAGTCCTTACGAGCCCTGAAGAGAGCGTTTGAGCTAGGCGTCAATTTCGTCGATACGGCGCTCGCTTATGGAGACGGGCATAGCGAGAAGCTGGTGGGTCAGGCGATCCGGAGCGGGTTCCGAAATGTGTACGTGGCAACCAAGATTCCACCACAGAATCGCGTCTGGCCAGCAACGCAAGAGACCAATGTCTCGCAAGTGTTTCCGCGCGACTACATTCTTCGCTCGACCGAAGAGAGTTTGCGGAATCTGGGCGTAGAGCAGATTTACTTGCAGCAATTCCATGTGTGGACGGATGCCTGGACGCCTCTTGAAGAATGGCGGCGGGCGGTGGAAGATCTGCGTCAAAGCGGCAAGGTGCGATTTTTTGGCGTTTCGATCTCGGAGCACGAGCCGGATTCGGCGCTCGAAGCGGTTAAGACCGGATTGTTCAATGCGGTCCAAGTGATTTATAACGTGTTCGATCAGACGCCGGAACAAAACCTGTTTCCGCTCTGCCAAAAGATGCGTGTGGGAGTACTAGCGCGGGTGCCGCTCGATGAAGGCGGCCTGACGGGCACAATCCGCGAAGATACGCGCTTCGAGCCGGGCGAGTTTCGCGAAGCCTATTTTCGCGGCGACCGGAAACGGCAAGTGGTGGAACACGTGGCGGCGCTCGAGCGCGACCTGGCAGGCGTTCCCGGCACGCTGCCCGAAATTGCGCTGCGTTTCTGCCTCTCGCATCGGGCGGTCACGTCTGTAATACCGGGCATGCGGCGCGTGGCGACGGTGGAGAGCAGTTGCCGCGCGTCGGTGGCAGGAATGCTCGACGAGAAGACGCTTTCGATTCTGAAGCGCCATGCCTGGAACCGCAACTTCTACGAGTGAGCTATGCACATCGCAATTCTTTCCGACATCCACGACAATCTCTGGAATCTGGCAGCGGCGATTTCCTGCGTACAAGGCGCGGATGCGTTGCTCTGCTGTGGAGATCTGTGCTCGCCGTTCGTAATTGACGAACTGGCGAAGTTTCCAAAAGAGATTCACATCGTTTTTGGAAACAACGACGCCGACTTATACCGCATCACTTCCAAAGCCTCACGGCTCCCTCACGTCCACGTGCATGGCGAATTATTCCAAAACGTTTTCGATGAAAAACGCTTTGGCATGAACCACTTCGACTACATAGCTAAACCGATGTCTAAATCCGGAGATTACGATGTCGTCTGCTTCGGACATAACCACGAATTCGAGATTTCGCGCGCAGCGGGCTGCCTGCGGATCAATCCGGGGCCGGTAATGGGCGCGAAATTTTCGAGCGGGAAGTGGGAAGACACCGCGGCGAGCTTTGTGATGTACGACACCGCGACGGATGCCGCGGAGAAGTTTGTCATCGATCCGGCAACGAAACTTGCTCGTCCAGCCAATGGAGATATTTCTCTAGACCGGCAACAATCGGCAGGGCGATGATCTCGGGCGTGTCATAGCTGTGAAGCGCGAGAATTTTTTCTTGCAGCGCGGCGAAGCACGCCGACGTGGTCTTGATGAGCACTAGCGTTTCGTTCGCTCGCTCGATTTTTTCGCGCCAGCGATAGACGCTTTCGACCGCCGGCAGAATGCTCGCGCAAGCTGCCAGACGCGCTTCAACTAGGGCGTTCGCAATGCGGCGCGCAGCATCCAGATCCGCGCACGAGCATAAAACAACCATTTTTTCAAGCATAAAAATTCATTTCCGCTGGACCTTTCGCGTAAACAAGTTTATAAAGGGATGTAAGGATGTTCCAATCGTTTCTTCGACCGATCGCTGCGCTGGCCACTCTGGCAGGATTGGCCGCCTACGCAACGATCATGCTACGCGGGCCGCAGGGCTTGAGCGCGCTGGCCGAAAAACGCAAGCAAATTCGCACTCTCGAAGAAGAGAATGCCAATCTGGCGCGCGACGTTGAAGAGAGAAAGAAATTCATTGAGCGGTTGAAGCACGATCCGGGCACGCAAGAGCTGGAACTGCAGAAGTTCGGATTTCTGCACGAGCACGACACGCAGTTCAAAGTGACCGGGCAGCGCATTACACCGCCTATGAAGGAATCGAAACCCGCGAACAAGTAACCGCCACGCGAACTTGACGTGCGATTTCACGAATTGTTTCTTCCGGCGCAAGGAATGCGCGATGACCAATCCAGAAAGAATCTTGAATTCTAGTTTCGGCGACAGGGCACGGCATCACGCGGCATTTTTCGCGGGCATAGACGGGATTCCGGTAGAGCGTGTGTGGGTAGAAGGGTGTAACCGGAATCCCCGCGGCATGCAAGCCACGGCAGAATTCGTCGCGTGCGCTGCCGATGAGGCGTCCGGTTACCAGGTAGTTGGAATTCTGGGTTTGACCGGGCAGCCGGCACTGCCAAACTATTTCTTTCAGATCCGCCGTTAATTCTTTGAAAATACGTAAATTCTCTTCCCGTATCTGAATCTCTTCCGGCAGCTTTTCGAATTGCGCCAGCAGCACTGCGGCGTGCATCCCGGAGAGACGAAAATTGGTTCCTAATTCGTGATGCTCCGAATAGCTTCGGCCAGGCAGGCGCCCGCAATTGGCGATCGAGCGAGCACGAGCGGCGAAACTTTCGTCTGAAGTCACGAGCATTCCGCCTTCGCCGGCAGTGAGGACTTTGCCGTTTTGGAAACTGAAGGACGCAGCCAGACCGAAACTGCCGGCCCGTTTACCTTCGTACTCGGAGCCATGCGCGTGGGCCGCATCTTCCAGCAGGACGAGATCATGCTCACGGCAAAGTTCAAGTAACGCTTGCAGGTCGCATAAGACGCCGCCGAAGTGAACCGGGATAACGGCCTTGGTTTGCGGCGTGATGGCTTCACGCACGCGGCGAGGATCGATGTTATACGAATCGGCTTCGATATCGACGAAAACGGGTGTTGCGCCGGCGCGCGAGACGGCGGTGGCTGTCGTGATGAACGAAATGGCCGGGACGATGACTTCGTCGCCGGGGCCAATGCCCAGGATCTCGAGCGCGAGCTCGAGCGTGACGCTGCCGTTCATGGCGGAGATGCCGAAACGGGCATGCTGGTAGGCCGCGAAGCTCTGCTCGAATTCGGCAACGAAGGGATGAAAGCCACCCCATTGCGGGCTTTCGAGTACCATGCGGAGGAGATCGGCTTCCCGTTCGCCCGCGCTCGGCCAAGGAGGTATTTGCATGACGGTCACTTAGTATTGGTGGGGCGGACCTCCTGGTCCGCGGCCGACGTCCTCGTCGGCCTCCTCGCTTGTGTTGCACACAGAGCAAGTCGGACGGGGACGTCCGGCGCGGCTCAGGAGAGCCGCCCTACTTTGCCGTCCGCATTCGGGAAAACTAAGCGACATTGCGGTTCCACCTACCTTAAAGATCAGGATAGGGGATAAAGCGCTTACGAGTAGCGCAGCGTTTCGACCGGATCTACCTTGGTCGCGCGCTGCGTAGGCGCCCAACAGGCAAGCAGGGCGACGCCGGCAAAAAGCGCTCCTACGGCGATCAACGTAATCGGGTCGTTGGGTTGCACTTCAAAGAGAAAGGATCGGAGGACGCGCGAGAAAAGGAGCGCCGAGGCGATACCGGCGACGACTCCGCCGGCGATGAGCCGGAACCCTTCGGCAAAAACCAGCTTGCGCAGATCCCGCCGCGCTGCGCCGACCGCCGCGCGAATCGCAATTTCCCGCCTGCGAGAGGTGACCGAAAGGGATAACACGCCATAAATTCCAACTAGGGTCAGCACGCTGCCCACAACCGAAAACCCGATCAGAAGCTGCATGGCGAAGGTGCGTGAGGCGAGCGAATCGGCGCGAATCTGCTCCAGAGTCTTTACATTTTCAATCGCCACGGCGGGTTCCACGGCATGTAGGGCGCGCCGGACTGAATCGATCAGCAAACGTGGATCAGCACTAGTCCGAATGGCGAGATGTTTCGAAAATGCGGGCGCCTGCCATAGCGAGAGATAAATCTCGGGTTGCGGGCTTCGGCTCAGATCGGTGTTCCGGCTATTAGCAACGACACCGATGATTTGCGAACCCGGGCGATCACGCCGTCCGAACCAAATTTTCTTACCGATAGGACTGGTATGCGGAAAATACCGTTCGGCGAAAGCGCGATTCACCATCGCTACACCAGGCGCTTGCCGCTTGTCAGTGGAACGAAAGCCTCGTCCCTCGGAAATCTTTACCCCGAGCACGTCGAAATAATCCGGCGTGATAGAGCGCAACGGTAGCGAGAGCCGGTCGCTTTCTTTGCGCGGGGCGGGCTGGCCTTCGATATCGACGGTGGCGGGCCAGTTATTGCCGGTCAACGGCAAACCCCAGGCAAAAGCGACATGCTCCACTCCGGGAAGCGCGGCAATCCGCTCGAGCGCGTGCATATGAAAACTGGTCCAGTCTCCCTCGACGGAGGTGACGCTCATGGTCAGCACACGCGCCGCCTTGTAACCGGCTTGCACCTTGGCCAGATTGCTCATGGTTCGGATCAGCAGGCCGGCGCCCACCAGGAGCGCGAGAGTGAGCGCGGTTTGCACCATGGCGACCCCTCGCAAGAGCCGCCGCTCTCCGCGCCCGGCGCTGCTGTTCGGACCGGCGCTCTTGAGCACATGAATCGGATCGAGCCGCGAGGCGCGTAGCGCTGGAACGAGCCCCGCCAAAACAGCGGCGAGAACAGCGGCGCAGAGACTGCCGGCCAGCACGGGCCAACCCGCCGTAACGGCATCGAGGCGCGGGATCGCATGCGCGCCAATCAGCTTGAACACTTTCACGATTCCGAACGCGAGCCCCACACCGAGCGCACCGCCTCCGAGCGCGAGCAGCAGGCTTTCGACAGCCACCTGGCGGAATAGCGCGAGCCGCCCCACCCCGAGCGCGCTGCGCACCGCATATTCCTGCTGGCGCTGCAGCCCGCCACCAGCAGCAGCGCGGCGGCATTCCCGCAGGCGATCAGAAGCACTAGCGCGGCGGCGCCCAGCAGCGGCCAAAGAATACGATCGCCATCGTGGTTCAGCTCGGAGGTCAACGATTCGAGCTTCGGCGTAGTTCCTTCGAAGTCATGGTCGGCTTGCGCCTGCCTGCCGGCGATGAGCGCCAGTTCCGCCTGCGCCTGCTGAAGCGTCGTCCCGCTCTTCAAGCGAGCCACGATATTCCAATCGGGCCTCTTCCAGCGCGCGGGTGTGCGCACGGCCGGCATCCAAAAGTCAGCGAGTGCGTTCACGTTGTAGTTCGGCTCCTGGACGTTCTCAGGCGATGGAAGAAAGCGGACACCCGGAGGCATCACGCCGATCACGGTGGGAGGCGTGTCCCGCCGGCTGATACGAATTTTCCTGCCGATAATGTTTCGATCGCCGTTGAATTTCCGCTGCCACAGTTCATAGCCCAGAACGATCACCGGCGCCGGTGTGGCGCCCGCTTCCGCTTCGGAGAACGTGCGGCCTAAAATCGGCTCAAGACCCATGACGCGGAAGTACCCGGGCGTCACCGCCATACCTTCCAGCGATTCGCTGCCATCGGAGGAAATCAGAAAGTTGAAACGCCAGGAATAGGCTGCGACGGCTTCCAGCGCTTTGGACTGCGCCTGCCATTGCGTCCACTGAGCGTCGGACCATCCTTCATCCGCTAACTTCTGGGCATCCAGACGCGCACGCGATATCAGCACGAGCCGGCCAGGGTCGCGGTAAGGCGGCGGCGTGAGGAGCACGCCTTGCATCAAGCTGAAAACCGCCGCGGTCGCGCCGATACCGAGAGCGAGCGTAAGCGCGGCGATCCAGGTAAAGCCGGGCTGCTTACGCAGCATCCGGAGAGCGAAGCGCAGGTCTTCGAGCATATGGGAGCTTAGACGCCGGAGGCTGGCCGTGCGTTGGGATGGCGGGGCTTTTTTCTATCCCGTCAGCAGCAGGCGGTCACGCAGCATTGCTCCAGTCGATGCGATTCAGATGAGAATGAGTGTCCCTGAGACTGAACGCCAGCGGCGCCTCGCATGTTGCCGACAGCCGCCCGGCATTGGCCACCTCGGCCTGCTTGTATTCGAAGCCGTTAGGCAGATCGATGCGGGCGCGATGCTCCTCGCCGGTGATCGGATTCTTGATTGGTTGGATATCCACATCGAGGACGCCGGGAATCCGGATGCGCGCGACGCGACGCTCGCTATCGGCCTCGAATTCTATCGGCGCCACGATCGGCTTGCGCTGATGCGGGCACATCGTCGAGATGATCTCGAGAAAAGTGGCGCCTGGCGCGCTCATCAACGCGGCAATCGCTTCTCGCTGTTCCGCTGTGGTCTTCTCATCGAAGACCGGCTGCATGGTTCCATTGCCTTCGTGCACCGCTCCCGGAAAAGAAACGATTCCGGCGAATGTCACTCCGTCCAGGCGTGTGGCGCCGAAGTAGCCGGTCTCGACCCTCCAGACTCCGGCGGCCTGACAGTACCCTTGGGACGGCCGTGCATTGAATTGGCACGGACAGCCCCACGCACAATTGCATGCCGAGGCGCTGTAGCCCTGAATCCGCCACGAAGGCTTCGCTTGCGCTGTTGTACTTGCCATATTGAACGATTTTAGAGGAAAATCGGTCTTCGCGAGAACGCATTTTCGGTGTTCAAAACGCTGAGCGGCTCCGCTGAGCGGAAAGTATCCCATATAATCTGTCATGAAAGGCCACACCATGCGTCTCCCTCACACTCTCGCCCTTGCGGCTGCCCTTGTTACCCTCATGCCGTCGGCAGTCCATGCCCAGGCTTCTGAAACGTCTCGGACCGTTTCCGGCGGCGGAATCTCCGTCCCCGGCTGGAAAGGCCAAATCGATGCCAGTGAAGAAGCCAAGGGACAAACCTTGAACAACGCCAAGCTCTCCAAAGAAGGCGACGTGCTGCACGTTACCACCGGACCGGCGGTGGCGTATTGGAATCCGGCCAATAAGGCCAGCGGCGATTACACCGTGAAGGCGACGTTCAATGAGCCGAAGTACATGAACCTGAACAACCACCCTCATCCGTACGGAATCTTCATCGCCGGCGACGATATGGGCACGCCGCAGCAGAGTTATCTCTACTGCGCCGCTTATGGAAACGGCAACTTTATCGTGCGCGGCTTCGGCCCCGAGCCGTTTCAGATGAACGGCCGGCGCGGCGAGGCAAATGCGGCGGTCCATAAGGCGGCCGGTCCCGGCGAGCCGGTAACCCAGGAGATTGCGATGTCCGTGAAGGGCGGCAAAGTGAGCTGCTCCATTAATGGCACCGAGGTCGCGAGCTATGACAAGGATGCCGTGGTCGGTTCCGGCAAACTGAAGTCGACCGACGGCATCTATGGAATCCGCTTCGCGCATAACACGGACGCGACGGTCAGCGGCTTCGGCAAGCAGTAACAAGGAACCGCACGCGTAAGCAAAGCGGCCAGCTCAGTTCACTAGATCAGCCAGAGTTGTCCTGGCATTCCGACCTCCAGGATTTTCGCGAAGATTGGAGAAACCTATATGCACTCTTTGCAAATCACGGCCGTTCTGGCTTTCGCCGCATTTTCGATCTGCCTGGCAGCAGCCCCACAGCAGGAAGAGATAACGGTAACCGGAAAACTCGCTCGCGCAATGGCGATTGGAGGCGAATCGACCGGCTGGGCCATCGAGTTGGACGCCCCCATGGATATCGAAGGCAAGCAGCTTCACTCGATCGAAGTGGCTTCTCAAGACCCGAAGAAATTAAACCAATTGGCGGACAAACACGTCCAGGCCAACGGCAAAATTTCCCATCGGCAAGGCGTGGAAAGGGGCGAGCGCACAATTCTTCAAGTCTCATCCATTCATGAAGTCAAGTACGCGAACGCGCCCGCATTTCATCTAACTGGCAGCGAATGGCGGCTGGAAGATCTTGCCGGAGCGGGCGTGATTGACAATACGCAAGCCACACTCGCGTTCCCGGAAGAAGGTAAGGTGGCTGGCAGAGGCTCCTGCAACCGTTTTTTCGGTCCGGCAAAAATCTCCGGCGACAGCATGCAACTGGGACCGTTGGGCGCTACCCGGATGGCGTGTCCCGAGGCGGTGATGAACCAGGAGACCAAGTATCTGGACGCGCTGCAAAAGGTCGAGCGCTTCGAATGGAAAGATCCTTACTTGCTGCTTTACGAAAAAGGAACCGAAAAGCCGCTGCGCTTCACGCGCCTGGCGGACAAGAAGAAGTGACTATAGCGCTACTTTCCTCAGACGGAGCGCATTCGCGATCACCGAGACGGAGCTGAACGTCATGGCCGCGCTGGCGATCATGGGGCTCAGCAGCAGCCCGAAAAACGGATAAAGAATGCCGGCCGCAATCGGAACGCCCAGCACGTTATAAACGAACGCGAAAAACAGATTCTGGCGGATATTGCGCATGGTTGCTCGGCTCAGACGCAGGGCGCGCGCCACACCGCGCAAATCGCCCTGAACGAGTGTGATTCCGGCGCTTTCCATCGCGACATCGGTCCCGGTTCCCATCGCGATACCGATCTGCGCTTGCGCGAGCGCCGGCGCGTCATTGACGCCATCGCCTGCCATTCCTACCACCCTGCCGCCGCTCTGCAGCTTGCGAATGGCAGCGGCTTTCTGATCGGGAAGAACTTCGGCTTCT
>JAICIH010000002.1 GCA_025924475.1 Bryobacteraceae bacterium | reverse complement strand
GAGATCCTACAGTCTCGTTTGCTTCCAGTTCGGTGAAATTCCGCACAAACGATGCGAAATATTTGAGCTTGTCGGTTTTGGTGAAGACGACATAGACGGGCAGCGCGGCGCGTGCGCCGCGCGCGAGGCCGGCGAGCATAGCTCTCGATTCGCGCGCCGTTTGCGCCAGGGTTTCGACGCGTTCGGGATCCAGGAAAGCGTCGCAATCGAGACTCAGCACGGCCATGCAGGCATCACTGCGCCGGAAGAGACGCCGGTTTGCGATCGGGCCACCATCCACTAATAAGGCGTCACCGCTGCGCCAGGCGTTTTCGGCGGCCTGCTCCAGTTCCATACCGGATTCGGTGATCAAGCTGCTTTTTCCCGTCCCGGCGCCGCCTATCAGAAGCGTCACGGTCTGGGATTCGGGCGAACCTTCGCGTCTGTTTTCCCCGAAATACGCGGCGTGGGAGCGACCGCTTCGAATAGCTTGGATTCTCTCGCCGATCTCGCGCAGCAGGTAGCGGATCTCGAGTCCGGAGAGGTGGGCTTGAAATCCCAACAGCAGGCAGAGCTGATGGACTTCGAGCACGTCGGCCACAGTGGCCGAGCCCGGCCGCTCGAACAATCGTTCGAGATTGCGAACGAAGCTCTGGCCGGCGCCGCGGCTGCCGAAAAGCTCTTGATGGAGACCCGCATGGTGCGGGCTGTTGGCATTCAGAAGCGACTCGTCCAGAAAGGCGACCAGGGCTTGTAGGACGGTTTCGAGATCGGCTGCAGGATACCCGTACATAAGCGCCGCATTTTCGGCTGCCCTGAGCGTATTGCGCACATACAGTCGAAAAACCGGCGGATCACCCAGCCGCTGCCGTCCGGCGCGAATTCTCACAATAATAGTGAGCGCTTCCTGGAAAAGGAGTGCCAGGCTGTCGGAACGGGACAGTACCACTTATCAGGAGTGGCCGCGACACCTTAGAACTCTCTTATCATGGTGGCAGTGACTCGTCGATATCTGTTGTTTTTTTCGCTATCGGCCGCCTGGGCGCTTGGCGAGACCAAAAAGCCGAACTTTTCCGGGCGCTGGCGGATGGTTAAAGGAAAGAGCGAATTCCACGGTTTTAAGACGCCGGACATTATCGTGCGCAACGTGGAGCACCGCGACCCTACGCTGAATTTGCACACGGTTCAGACGACCGGCACGAAGACGACGATTACCGATATCAGTTACTTCACGGATGGCTCGACGGCGAATAACGTCATTAACGGGCGCAACGCGAGCAGCCGGGCATACTGGGACGGGGCGGCGCTGGTGATCAATACCGAAATGAAAACCTCGAAGGGCGAAGCCGAGCAGATTGAAGATCGCTGGGAACTTTCCGAAGATGGGCAGACGCTGACTACGCGGAGCCACATTGTTACGGAGAAAGGCGAGGCGGATCTGGTGCTGGTGTGCTCGAAGGAAGCCGCGAACCCTTGAGAAATCTCGGGCTGTTGTTGGTCGTGGCGGCTAGCGCGTTGGGGGCCGATTCGACGCTCGCGCGCAGTATTTTCCGCCAGCTTATCGAGATCAATACGACCGATTCGGCGGGCGGAACGACCGTGGCGGCGGAAGCGATGAAGCAGCGCTTCCTGGATGCGGGTTTCCCGACCGAGGACCTGACGATTGCCGGCGCCAATGCGCAAAAACGGAATCTAGTGGTCCGCCTGCATGCAGCCGAGGGCGCTTCGCTGAAGCCGGTTTTGATCATTTGCCATCTCGACGTGGTGGAAGCGCGGCGCGAGGATTGGACGACCGATCCGTTTCAGTTCGTCGAAAAAGACGGCTACTTCTACGGGCGCGGAACGCAGGACATGAAGTCGAATGACGCGATCCTGGTGGCCACGCTGATCCGGTTCAAGCAGGAAGGATTCCGGCCGAATCGCGATATTATTCTGGCGCTCACAGCAGGGGAAGAGAGCGGCATCGATAACGGCGTGGATTGGCTGCTCAAAAACCGACGCGATCTGGTGGACGCGGAATTTGTGCTCAATCCGGATTCGGGCGGAGTTACGACAGAGCAGGGCAAGGCTGTGCATGTGGATGTGGAAGCGAGCGAAAAAACTTACGCCGATTTCGAGCTGACGGCGCGCAATCCGGGCGGCCATAGCTCGCGGCCCGTTCCGGACAATGCGATTTATCACATTGCTAATGCGTTGGTGAAGCTCGAGCGCACGCCTTTTCCGTTCGAGCTGAATAACGTCACGCGTGCGTACTTCCAACAAGTCGCAAAGCTCGAAAAGGGGCAGCGCCGCGAGGACATACTGGCGATTTTGCGGCCCACGCCCGATCCGGCAGCCATTGCGCAGCTGTCGGAAGACGCGCGGTTTAACGCGACGATGCGCACGACCTGCGTGGCGACTCGGCTCGAGGCGGGTCATGCCAATAACGCGCTTCCGCAAAGCGCGCATGCCATCGTGAATTGCCGCATTCTTCCGGGGCACACGCCGGAAGAAATAAAAAATGAGCTAGCGCGGCTGTTTGCCGATCCGCAAATTGCGATGCGGCGCGCCGACCCGGTTCCCGGAAAGAAGCCGATGGGTGCGGCGACGCTGCGGCCGGATGTGTTCAAAGCTCTGGAGCGGGTAAGCGACGAAATGTGGCCTGGAGCGCCGGTGATTCCGGTTATGGAAACGGGTGCTTCCGATAGTGTCTACACGATGGGCGCGGGGCTTCCCAGCTATGGCATTTCGGGGCTCGAGATCGATCGGGACGATGTGCGCGCGCATGGTAAGGACGAACGCATAAGGATTGCTTCGTTCGACCGCGCGGCGGACTTCTATTACGGTTTTCTCAAAGCGCTCTGCGCGGCCCAATAGCCGCACATGCCGTGTACCGCGCCGCCAGGGGGCGTGGATGACGAGCAAAGGTACACATGCGGAAGAGGCGTCGCATATTGCTTGCGCGTGGGACGAAAGAAAAACTGCATGGGCGTGACCGCGCCGCCGACAATGTCGCCGCCCACCAGATTTTCGTTCCAGGCTTCCATTTGCGCGGGCGTGTGGATGGCGCGTGCGAGAACGCACTCGCGAAAGCCGGGCGCGAAGCGTTCGATCTGCGATTCCATTCGCTCCAATACCGAGACTTCCGATCCGTTCGGAACATGGCAGTAGGCCCAGGCGGTGTGCTTGCCTTCGGGAGCGCGCGTGGGGTCGAACAAGGTTGGCTGTACGAGCAGCACGTAGGGCCGCGCTGCAATCCGGCCGCGCGATACCTGGCGTTCGGAGAGCGCCATTTCCTCGAGCGACGCTCCCAAATGCACGGTGGCTGCGCGGCGGCATTCTGGTGCTTTCCAGGGAATGGGCTCACGCAGCGCCCAATCCACTTTGAAAACGCCCGGTCCGTATTTGTAGTTTTCTAATTTGCGGCGGTAGTCGCCGGGGAGGCGATTGCCGGCCAACTGGAGAAACTGGCGGGGTGTTACGTCGCACAATGTCAGGTCGGGATGGTCGGGCAGGGTTTGCACACGGCTGGAAACAGTGACATGCCCGCCATGCGATTCCAGAATTCGGACGAGCGCATTTGCGATCTGCTGCGAGCCGCCCTGGGCAATCGGCCATCCCACTGCGTGCGCGGCCGCGCACATAATGACTCCGAAACTGGCGCTTAAGGGGGCTTCGAGCGGCAGGTTCGAATGCGCGCATACTCCACCGAGCAGGGCTTGGGCTCGCATACCACGAAACAGAGCACGCGCCAAGCCGACAGCAGGTTGCATGGCCCGAATCCCGAAGCGAGCCATCAGAAACGGATGTTTGGGCCAGCCGATGGGCCGCAGCGCGCCATCGGCCAGCTCCGCCCAATTTCGAACCAGCGGCTCGAACAGTTTTCGATACGCGGCACGGTCCCTTCCGAGCTGTTCGGCTGTAGCGGCGATGTCGCGTTCGAGCAGAACGGCGGTTCCATCATCCAAGGGATGGGCGAGCGCGGCCTCCGGCCATATCCAATGCAAACCGTGCTGTGCGAGCGGCAATTTCGAGAAGAAAGGTGAGGCTAGAGCCATCGGGTGTACGGCAGAGCCCAGATCGTGGATGAAACCGGGAAGAGTGATCTCGGCGGAACGCGTCGCGCCACCGGGTACCGGAGCCGCTTCTCGCACTTCGACGGGCAGTCCGGCTTGCGCGAGCACGATGGCCGCCGCCAAGCCGTTCGGGCCACTGCCGATGACGAGGTTCATACTTGAAGACCGACGGCCCGCATAAGCGCCAGCGCGTTGCCATGCGACACGACTCCGGGCTGCAGCTTGTAGTCGAACTCGAGTTCGCCGTCGTCGATCGAATCTTCAAAGTGAACGTTTACGCCGCCTTCGATTTGCGTGAGGGCGAGATCGTGCGTGGTGAGAAGGCCGATGGTGTCACCGGCGAGCAGGCCGCGCACAATTCCGGATGCGCCGATGAGGCGATCGTGCGAATTCGTACCGCTTAGCAGTTCATCCAGGAGAAACAATACGGGAGCACCTTGCTGCACGAGAGCGACGATCTGCCGGATGCGAAGAATTTCAGCGAGAAAGCGCGAGCGATTGTCCTGCAGAGAATCGGCGGTCCGAATGGAAGCGCCGAGGCGCACGGGAGCGATGCGAAGGCGGGCGGCTGCTACCGGGGCGCCGGCCCAGGCAAGCGCGCAGTTCAGCCCAATGGAGCGCAGCAGAGTGCTCTTGCCGGACATGTTCGAGCCGCTCACAAGAAACAGACGCGCTCCCGCGTTCAATGCTACATCGTTTGGGACGCATTTGCGGTGCGGCAACAACGGATGGCGCATTTCTTCGGCCTCAAATAGCGCGTGCGCGTCTAAGGTGAGTTCGGGAAAACTCCACTCGCCGCGTTCGAAGGCGAGGGCAGCGAAGGAGGAGAGCGCTTCAAATTCACCGGTGCCGCGAATCCATGCGCCGATGCCTTTTCCAGTCTTTTGACGCCACGCTTCGATGCGCATGGCCACCTGGAGCCGCCATAGTACAACCGGGTCTATTACGCGGAGAAGCAGGTGATCGCCGGAATCGAGCAGTTCGACCCAACGTTTCAGGTGATGAACGTATTGTGAGACCGGCAGGAAACCGAGCAGTTGACAAAGCAGGGGAGACTGGAATTCTTCGCGTTCGAGCCGCTCGAGGAGCAGCACGAGGATGTTCAGATCCTGGGCCGGCGTATCGATCGCTCCGGTGACTGCGGCGACTTGCAGGCGGGTGCCAAAGCGGATGGCGAAATCGATGGCGAGTACCGCCAGAAAAGGCCAGAGTGGAATCCAACCAGCTAGAAACGCCACGAGTGTGACGATGCCCGCGAGTACGAGCGCGGGCGCGATCCATTCGAGGAACGCGGGAAATTTTACCGGCGAGGCAGCGGCCCATTTCGCCAGCGAATCGGCGTCAACGCTGGCGCGCACGTCTTCGCCCAGCAGCCGGATGGCTTCGCGCAAATCGAGCCTGTCGCGCAGTTCCTTCACTGCTTCCTGCCGCAACAGCGCAGTTTCGCGTGGAGCGGGCGCTAAAAGCCAGGAGGCTAAGGCGCTCTCGCCCGCAGCCGTGCGGGCGGTGGAGAGCATCTCAAACAACGAGCCTTTTCCGAAAAGATCGAGATCTTCGCTATAGACGTGCTGCGGTTGGCGGAACCGTTCCCCCAATTCGTTTCCCGCGCCGGCCCACTCGTCTTTGAGGCGCGCCAGGCCGTGAGTATAGAAGCGAATGGCACGTTCGGCGAGGGTTCGCTCGCGGATTACCCGCTGATGCCAGACGACGAGGACGATAAATACGCAGAGTGGAACGAGCAGCCACCAGGAACTGAACAGATCGCCGCTGACTATCAGCAAAACCATAGCCGCCGCTGTCAGACCGACTGCCAGGCGGGCATTGCCGATCCGCCGGAATCTCTGCCGGGCCAGATGTTCTTTAGCGGACCAACGCTCGCGCCGCGAGAAATACTCGCCTTCGGGATTCATCAACCCTCAGGCACACCGGCTTTTTTGAAGACCGCGAGCGAGGCCTCCAGGCCGCGCTTCGCTGCCTCTTCGGGAGGCACATCTTTCAGGCGGCCAAAGACTTCCACGCTCAGCGCGTCGGTGTAGCCGATCTTCTGCAAGGCTTGCAGAAAGCCCACGAGATTGATGACGCCCTCGCCGGGCAGCAGACGCTGGTTGTCCCGGATCTGCTCGGGCGGCAAGTTGGGCGCGTCGTTGAAATGTACGTGAACGATCGCGTCGCGGCCGGCGTCGATGATGTCTTGTGTGGTCGCGCCAGCGTGATGCCAATGCCAGACGTCGAGCAGCAGACCGACATTGGGCCCGCATTCTTTGGCAAATTCGAGCATCTCGTTCATACGCCAGATGAACTCGTGCGGAAACGCCTTGCGAAGGTGCAGCGGACCAAGGAATTCGAGGCCGAGCCGCACGTTCGAGCCGGCCAGGATACGCGCGCATTCGCTGAAGCGCGCCTTGTAGGTTTTGCGCAGCTCGTCCTTCGGGATGGGGCTCGAAGACATGATGTAGGTCACCATGCGCGGGCAGCCGATTGCGGCCGCGAAAGGTGCGGCGGCTTTCAGCTTCGGAAGAGTCGCTTCAAATGCGGCGTCGTCTTTGCGAAACTCGACTGGGAAATCCAGCACGGCGGGTTTTACTTTTAATTGCGCCAGCAAGTCTCGCGTAGCGGAAGCGCCAGCTTCCATTGCCGGAGTGAGCGCCACGTCTGTACCGGGGAAGCCAACCTTGGCCGCGAGCCGTGCGAAGTCGGGCCATTTCACGCGGCCTGAAATCAGCACACTGTTCAGCGATAGGAACATGTGTCTTTCGGCGGCTCTGAGTTCCAAAGCAGGCGCGAGAGCCATTAGCCGCAGAAGATCCCGGCGTGTCGATTGCGTGGTCATTGTTCTATTCTGCACTTGCGGCGTTTGGGCAGTCATACCGGCTCTGAAGCAAACACACTAGTGGCCTGTCGCAGCAAATTCGTTACCATGGCCGACACTGCCGCAGGCCACAAAAAACGATGGCCTGCGCCACCAGGCTGCATAAGTTTTCTTTGCGACAAGCCACTAGTGGCTAACGGGTGTATGCTGCAGCTATGAGACCTGTCCGCCCTTTCACTGACTTGTCGCGGCGCGATCTGTTGACGGCCGGAACCGGCGCCGTGGCCGCACTGGGCTTTCCGCTACGTGCCGCCGTGAAAGCGCCCGCAAGCCGGGTGGCGATTGTCCGCTGCCGGAATTATGGCGATTTCAGCACGCAGCTTTCCTCCGCGTTCGACAAAATCGGAGGCGTCGAGAAGCTGGTAAAAGGTAAGACCGTCGCACTGAAGTTGAACTTGACGGGTAATCCGGCCAGATTTCCTCTGACGCCTGATCTTCCGTACCGCACAGACGCCGGGACCGTGGCGAACACGGTGCATCTGTTGGCGGCAGCCGGCGCAAAACGCGTGCGCATCATCGAAAGCTTTTTCCCGGCGAGCCAGGACCTTGGGCTCTGGGCGCGCTACGGACTCGACGTGAACGCCATTAACAATCTCGGCACGAAGGTGGAGTGGGAGAACGTTCAAAATCTCGGCAATTACAAAAAATACATTCGTTTAAAGGTGCCGTGGGGCGGCTACGTTTACCCGGCGTACCACATCAATCAGGCCTATACGGAATGCGATGTGTATGCGTCGCTTTCGAAGCTCAAGAACCATTGGATCGCGGGCGTGACTATGTCGATGAAGAATAATTTCGGCAATACGCCTTGTTCCTTATATGGTGGCGATTGTGGTCCAAACGGCAACGAGCATCCGACCAAGGAACGCGGCGACGTGCTGCATGCCGGCAGGACCAAGGCGCCGTCGGGTGTGGATGCGGAGTTGCATCCCGATTCACCGCGCGATCCCGGTTACCGTGTGCCGCGCATTCTGGTGGACCAGGTGGGCATTCGGCCTATCGATCTGGCGATTGTGGATGGCGTCGAAACCGTACGCGGCGGGGAAGGCCCGTGGCTGAAGGGCGGCGTCGAGCGCATGACACCGGGCGTCATCCTGGTAGGTACGAATCCGGTCTGTACGGATGCGGTGGGCATGGCGCTGATGAGTTACAGCACGCAAGGCGATCGCGGTTCGGCGCCGTTTGTGCGCGGCGATAATTCGCTGAAGCTGGCGGAAGCGGCGGGGATCGGCACGGCCGATCTGAATCGAATCGAAGTGGTTGGGCTTTCGATTAAAGAAGCACGGATCGATTTTGGGCCCGGTCCGGTTGGCAAGACTCTGAAAGAACTTAGAGCCTGAATCGTTAACGCGCGCTGGCGGTCTAACGCAGCGGCTTGATCGCTACTTGTTTAAAGAAGACCACATCTTTGTCGCTATGGTTCTGCAGCCCGATGTAGCCGTAATTTGGCCGGATGCCGCGTTCGGGCTCAAAAGATAGTTTCTTAGGAGGAACAGGCTCGCCCTCGGTGTAGTCGGTAACTTCCACGTTGTTCACTTTGACGATGGTTCTTGGGCCATCGAGTGTAATTTCCATCGTGTTCCACTCGGGCCCGGGAAGTCCGGGCCGCGCTTTCGGTTTGGTGAGCGAGTAGAGTGTGCCGGTTGCGTGGTATTCGTCCTCGCCTCCGGCTTCCGGATCGTTATCAATCTGCACTTCGTAGCCGTAGTTCACCGGCATCCAGACTTCGGTGGGGATCACCGGAATGCGTATGAACACTCCGGAATTGTCGTTTTTGTCGCGCATCCTGTAAACTACGCGGATCACGCAGTCGCCTAATTTGCTGCCGGGCCAGTAGAGCAGCCCCATACCACCGTGCGTCTGGATCAAGCCGTCTTCCACGGTCATCTTACCTGGCCCCACATGCTTCCAGTTGTCGAGGTTTTTACCGTTGAACAGCTCTTTCCATTCGTGCGAGCGGGCCGGGAGCAAAGCCGCGCTCAGCAAAAAAACAATCCCAAAACGACGCATACAGGAAGACTACAACAATCGGCTCAGTTCGCGCGGCCGTGAAAGAACGCGTCCTCATGATGCACGATCGAGGGCGGATCGCCGAGCACGACCGCGATGGTATCGAAGCGCACCCGGTTCCATTCGATGCCTGCGCGGGTAACGTAACTGCGCGCGGCGCGCGCGATGTGCTCCTGCTTTTGGAGATCGATGGCACGGTCCGGATGGGAGACTTCGGCGGAGGTGCGCGTCTTGACTTCCACAAAGACCAATAGATCGCCGCGCCGGGCGACGATATCGACCTCCGAATCGGCGCCGGGCCGGTAATTTCGGGCGACTACGGTAAAGCCCACCTGACGCAGATAGCGATGCGCCAGGTCCTCGCCGCGTTTGCCGAGCGCCGCTTCCGCCGTTAGAATGCTGCCCTGGCGGAACTGCCGCGCCCTGTCGCTGAGTTTCCAGAGGAGCTGGCCTGGCCGGAGGCTCCAGTTTTGAGCGCCTCTAGCTGCCATTCGATAACCTTGCCCCGGACCACATAGCAGAGGTAGAACTCCCACTGTCGCCGGAACCAGCGTGAGTGGTTGACCAGAAACTCAAATCCGAGATATCTCCACAGAGCAAGTAGGCGTACGCGCGTAGAAATCTCACGGAACCGGTACTCGGAGTAGTACCCAAAGCCGCCGTGGTCCTCGCCGAAGTGGCGCAGTGAGAAGCTGTTCAGGTGCCAGCGATGGGTGGGATCACCAAAGGAGCTGAAATCGGTGTAATGCGGCGTCACAACGATCAACCTGCCGCCTGGGGCGAGCAGACGATGGAAGTCTTCCATGGTTCGCAGGACGCTGGCGACGTGTTCGATTACGTGGGTAGCGCGAATTTCGGTAAACGAGCCGTCGGCAAAGGGCAGGGGAGGCTGATCCAGGTCCGCGATTACGTCGGCGCGGCTTGCGGGATGGGCGTCTACGCCGATCGAGCCGGGAAATTTGTTGATGCCGCAGCCGGCGTCTAATATACGGCTGCGGTTTGTTCGCTCTTGATCGACCCCGGACACTTGTTTAGTGTAGCGATACTGGGCGAGGCGCCTTTGATGATTCGCTGGTAAGCTTTGTGGCATGTGAAACTGGTGCTAGTGAAGGTCCGCGACATTCTTCGTCTGATTGAAGCGGACGGGTGGCGGATAGTCGCTCAAAAGGGCAGCCACCGGCAGTTCAAACACGCCGTAAAGAAAGGCCGCGTAACGGTGCCTGGCCATCCTAATGATGATCTGCACCCGGCGCTGGAAAAGAGCATCCGCCAGCAGGCGCAGTTATAGAAGGAGAAGTAAACCGATGCAATATAACTACACGGTCATCGTTGAGAAATCCGAAAACAACTATGGAGCTTGGGCGCCCGATCTCCCCGGCTGCGTAAGTACCGGCGCTACTGTCGAAGAAACGCTCGCCAATATGCGCGAAGCAATTGAGCTGCATCTGGAAGGCATGCGCGCGGACGGCGATCCGATCCCGGAGCCTAGCGCGACAGCCGCCGTCGTTCAGGTAGCCGCATGACTGAGTCCGGCGTTCCACACTGCTTTAATTGCTACGGACAAAATTACGGTGCTGAACCAGGGTGGTGCACCTAGCGCTATCATGATGGTAGATGCCTTCTATTGCGAAAGGCACCCCCAAAACAGTGCGGCAGAGTGTCACTATTCCAAAGGCGCTCGCTGCGGAAGCCCGCCGGGTTGCTGAAGCAAAACACCTTACGTTCAGCGCGGCGCTGGTGTTCCTAGCCGAGCGCGGCGTGCGTGCGGAGCGTGAAGCCCAAGAAACTCTGCAGCGGAACTACCGGCGTTACCTGAAAGAGCAGGATCCGGGGCGGAAGCTCCAAGCGGGCGACGATCTGATCCGCTCCATTTTCGGGGCGGACGCTATTGCCTAAGATCCAGTTCCGGAATTTGCCGGCCGAGTTGCGCAGCCACATTCTGCAGCGCATCGACGAACGGGCTATAAAATTCAATGATTTGGTGCGCCTGCACCAGTGGGTGGCAAGCGAGCCTACGGCGCCTGACGGAAATTGGTATAAAGATTTCGGATCGTTCAAGCTCTGTGGTACCGGCGAATTTCCGAAAACCGTCATCACCAAAGGCATGACACCATTCGGTGATGAAATCCAGTAGCCGCTACGCTACCCCTCGCAACGCTTCAGACACTCGTCCAGCGTATCCATGGCGAAATCTGCCTGCTCGCGGGTGATCACCAGGGGCGGGCAGAGGCGGATGCTGCTGCGGCCGGCTCCTAGTATCAGGAGGCCGCGCTCGAAAGCCATCATTTCCAGACGGTCGCGCAGTTCCGGTGCGGGCGTTTTTGCTTCTTGATCCAGAACCAATTCCAGTCCGATCATGAGGCCGCGGCCGCGCACGTCGCCTACGATGCGGAACTTCTCCGGCCAGGTCTTCATACGTTCGAGCATGTAGGCGCCAATCTGCGCCGCATTTTCGACCAGCTCTTCTTCGAGAAGCTCGATAGTGGTGAGTGCGGCGGCGATGGAGACTGGGTTGCCGCCGAAGGTCGAGGCGTGCGCGCCCGGCGGCCAGGTCATCACATCTGCGCGCGAGACCGTTGCCGCCAGCGGCAGACCGCTGGCAATGCCCTTAGCCAATGTGACGATGTCCGGCGGCACGTCGAAATGCTCGGAGGCGAACATTTTTCCCGTACGGCCCATTCCGCTTTGCACTTCGTCGTGAATAAGAAGAATTCCATGACGGTCGGCGATGCGGCGCAGTTCCTGATGAAACTTGGGAGGAGGCACAATATAACCGCCCTCGCCCTGAATGGGTTCGACTACAATGCCGGCGACCTCTTCCGGCGGTAGAACCGTTTTGAATAGTTGATCTTCAAGAACCGTTACGCATTCGACGTTGCAGGTTTCGGGCTGCTTGCCGTAAGGACAGCGATAGCAGTTGGCGTAGGGAATGTGGTGGACCGGCAGGGGAGGATGAAAGCCGCGGCGCTGCGTCACTTTACTTGCCGTGAGCGAGAGCGCGCCCATCGTGCGGCCGTGAAAACTGCCTAGAAATGCGATGAACTTGTCGCGGCCTGTGTGATAGCGCGCAAGCTTGATGGCGGCCTCAATGGCTTCCGTGCCCGAATTGCCAAAATACACGCGGCGGGCGATATTGCCGGGCGTGAGGCGCGCCAGCTTTTCGGCAAGCGAGACCATGCTTTCGTAATAAAAATCGGTTCCTGACATGTGCAGGAATTTTGCCGCCTGCTTTTGGATCGCGTTG
The DNA here is from genome assembly GCA_025924475.1 of Bryobacteraceae bacterium. GTDB lineage: Bacteria > Acidobacteriota > Terriglobia > Bryobacterales > Bryobacteraceae > Bog-105. Next base: position 42,421 of record JAICIH010000002.1, on the reverse strand, counting down.
ACGACGCGTGGATGGGAATGGCCGGTCGCCACCACGGCAATTCCCGCCGCGAAATCGAGGAACTGATTGCCGTCCACGTCTTCCACAAGGGCGCCTTCGCCGCGTTCGACGACCAGCGGATATTGGCGTGTATAGGACGGAGAAATCACAGCGCTATCGCGTGCGATGATCGCAGCCGCCTTGGGGCCGGGCAGCGCAGTAACAAGATGGGGTAATAGCGGATTGGGACCAATCTGCGTCAGCATGGAAAACACCTCAAAAACACAACAGGGAAACGGACGAGCGAGGGCCGCGAGTGGGCGAGGTTAGTCCGAGCCGAACAGAGAGGGACGCGTGCTGGCGGGAATCGCCATACCTTCATCTTAACGAAAAAGTGGCGGTTCCGGGCCGTTAGTCTCGTTTATTACTTGCCGGATTACTTTTGTAGTTCGTTACGGAATGCCTGCTCTCGTTCGGCGACGTAGCTCTTGTAACCTTCGGCATCGATAAACGGATTCGGGCCGCCCGCTTTCAAGCGGGCGAACTTGGCTTCCATACCGTAGTAGTTCCCATGAGCGCCCAGGAATATGTCGCAGGGCAGGGCCTTTAACGTGCGAAACGTCCGTTCGTAGTCTTGCGCGATGTTCGGATACAGCGCGTTGTGTACGAGCTTGTAACCGGGATTGACATTGGGGCTGCCGACTATAACGATTTCGTATGTTTTACCGCCCTCGCGCACACTCATGGTCCAGGTCGTGCAGCCTTTGGTGTGACCGGGAGTCAAATGTGCGGCTAGAACCGTGCCGCCTAATTTGACTTGATCCAGGTCGTGCAGGATGCGATCGACTTTGGCCGGCTTGTAAAGCGACCTGGGCGAATTCCCATATTGGAAATTCCCTTTACCGCCGGCTTCGATTTCAGGAACATCTGCGGCCATGACCATATATTTCGCTCCGGTCAACTCCTTCACGGCGGCGCTCCCCGCGCAGTGGTCCCAATGGGCATGGCTGATCAGCAGGATTTTGGTGTCGCTGAAGCGAAATCCGAGTTTCTCGATGCTGGCACGAATCTGAGGCACGGAACTCTCGAGATTGCTATTGATGAGAATATTTCCTTCCGGCGTCGTGATCAGATAAGAGGCCAGACCTTTGCTTCCCACGTAGTAAATGTTGCCGATGATGTGGTGCGGTGGGAACGGCTCGGTCCAGGTGGGATCGGTCTGCGCAAGCAAGCAGGAGGAAAGAGTCAGAGCGGATAACATGCAACAGCGAAGCAGGGAAACGGGCATCTTTTGCATTATCCGCGATATACTATGCACCACTCGGAGGTTCGGGCGTATGTCGCGCCTACCTTTCTTTGTTTTGGCATTGTTAGCCCTCGGCGGGATGCTATCTCCCGCTGAGAACCTGGCGCTGTTGCGCGATAGCGCCGTTGTGACGGCGCAGACTCTCCACGGCGACGTTCCGGTAACGCTTGTTCCGGTAATGCCAGCGCGAGAGATTACCGCGATCATTCTGAGCGATACTCTGCTGCCGGGGGAAATAACGCAGGTGCGACGATCGCTGCTCGCGACGTTTCCGGGCGCACACACGCTGGATATTTCAAGCGGTGGCGATCCGCGCGCGCTGCTTTCCGCACTATGCGGCGCAGCCAATGGCTTGCCCTCCAATTGGGCACAGACCATCATTATTGGACGCCTTTCAACCGCAGGCCCAGAGGACGCCTGGCTCACCGCTTGGTTGACCGAGGTATATACCGCGCAGCGAACGCGCGTAAGCTTCTGGTCAATAGATGGCTCCGCTCCGGCATGGGCGCAGAACGTGAGTGCGGCGACCTCCGGCACGGTCGCGGTCAGCGGTTTGAGCGCGCTGCACACTCCGGCGAGCAATCGTTCGTTTTCGTTCTTCGAAGCAAGTTGGGACAACAATCTGAAGGCAGGCGCCTGGCCGTATACAGCAGTACTGAAAAACGGAGCGGGAGAACGCGTAGCGGCCATGCAGACGATGATGCGGGCCCGCGAGTTTACGCCGTCGCTCAGCGCCTATCTCGCCGCCCGCACGGAAATGCAAAGAGCCGATTCGAATGACGCAGAGGTGGCCCGGAAGACCCTCGAACAGAACCCCGAGGATGTGGACGCGATTCGCCGGCTTGCAGTAATTTCAAGCCACCAGAATCGGGCGAAGGAATCGGCCGTACTGTGGCGGCAACTGACTGGCGTAACGCCAAACGATGGCGCAGCATGGGCCGAATTCGGTGTGGAGTCCTATAAGGCAGGCTCGTATGCGGATGCCGAACAAGCGCTGCTGCAGGCGGGCGTTCTCGGAGTGAAGAACAGAGCAACACTGGAAACTCAAGCCCGGCTGCGCATGCGCCGTAACGATTTTGCCGATGCTCTTGCCCCGCTCGACGAGGCGCTTGCCGTTGATAAAAACTCGCAAGGCTTATGGCTTCTGCGAGCCGATTGCAATGCCGCCTTACACCGTTGGCCAGCGCAAGCAGAAGCTCTACAACACGCTCTCGCGCTGGGGCCAGCGCCTATCGAGCGCAGCACGGAGTTAATTACGGGTTATTTCGCCGCTGGAGAACCGGAGCGCGCGCTGCCATATCTCGAGTCAGCCACCAACAAGCTTCCGCCCGAAGCGAGCACACGCGCGCAATATGCCGCCTTCTGGGAGCAATTGCACAATCCCGCCGCGGAAAGTCTTTGGAAAAGCGCACTGACAGCGGATGCGAAATTCGAACCGGCCTATGCCGGTCTGGCGCAACATTATCTTGATCACCGGCGTCCGGCCGACGCGCTGCGAATCGCCAATGCCGGGCTGGACGCCGAACCGGGCTCGCTGCGCTTGCTTCTGGCCAAAGAAAGCGCGCTCGAATCTTTGGGCGATTGGTATGGCGCACGACGGCTGCTGCGGGAACGGGCAAAGATGGCGGGCAGTCACATCGAGTTTCTGAAACGGCGCGCGCGCCTTGAAGACTATTACGGATCGGGCGGCGCCAGTGCTTATCTGGCGCTGCTGAATGCGCTTCTGGATAGCGGATCGCCGCGTGTCGAAGTGATCGAAACATGCCGCAGGGGATTACTGGTTGCGCTGCGTACCGAATCATTCGATGCTGCGGAATCCTTTGCGCGAAAAATGGCGGCCGCCGGCGACCGGAGCGGGCTTGATCTGCTCGAACGCAAAAGACGTTCCGCCGATAGCCGGATCGATCTCCTGGGCGGTTCGGACGCTTTGCATTTTCTGATGCTGGGCAATCCGCAAAGCAACCCGGAACGCATTCTCGTGGATTACAGCCGGGCGCTGAACTCCAGCGTGTCTGATCTGGCCGCGCAGGCGATTAAACCGGCATGGCAAAGGACAGGCGCGGTCATTCACGAATATTTCGCGCATCTCGCGGCTCTTACGGCGCTGGGGGAGCGTAAGCCCAGCAGGGTAGAAGTCCGGCTTTCTCTCAAGACCAAAGCGGATAAACAGCGCACGGAAAAAGCGTTCGGCATCCTCGGTCTGAAACTAAAAAAGAGCAAGGGCGCCATTACGGTTGAATCTGCCGAAGGCAAGGCGCAAGCCAAAAAGCAAGATGTTTTGGCGGCTTTGGCGATCGATCAGGAGAGCATTCAGCAAGCTCTTGCGGCCGGTAAGCCCTACATATTGAAAATCCCATTAGATTCGGTTCCGATTTTTCCGCCCGTCGACTTGTGGCAGAACGGATTCTACGAGCATGAGCATTATGCGGGTGGTTTCGCGGAAGCATTGGCGAGCGATATCCGGCTGCCGCAACTGTATTTGGCTTTGAACTCCATGGATCGGGCAGCCGCCGAAGCGCTGGTGACGGCTCTTCCATTGCACACACTGGCGGACCGATTCAGCGTGCCGCTGCAGATGTACTCCGCCGCGCTGGTCCTACGCGGGTCGCGCGCGGAAGTTCCGGGAGGCCCGGCAGCGGAGGGAGTCTGGCAGCAGCTTGTGGGCGCGAGTCCCGCCAAGGCAGTACCGTTTTTTGAGGCGCTGCTGAGCAGGGACGACGGCCGGTTGGCGGCGTTCTTTTATACGCTCTCGCAAATCGATCCCGCGCATCAGACGTTCTTTACGCGCTCGCCCGCCCGCGCAAAACGATTTTACGATCTGTTCCGCGAATCGTCGGAGATGCGGCGGGGCGCCGAGCGCCGGCTTGCGTCGAGCAGCTTCCTGGAGTTTTTGCGCGGAGTACCGCTGAACGAGGACGGCAGCGTCGATTTCCCCGGCGCGCCAGAAGTTTGGATGGTTGCCAAAGGCCACAATGCGACGGAAACTTCGGTTGCCAAGATGAAACGCAAGCTCAGGCGCACCGCCGCACCCGATGACGAAGATGCGATTCTGATCCGGCTGGCGAATACCGAGTACAAAACCGAACATCGCGAGCAATCGGAGCTGGCGAATTTTATTGCCGTGAGCCGCCTCGACGCCGAGCGTGATGAGCCTATGGACAGCAACACGGCGCTGCTGCTGGCGCAAGGTTACTCGTCTTTTGGAGGTTTGTACCCCTACTTCAGCGAACTCGGCGATCTCGAAGCGGCGGACTATCGGAATGCGTTTTCAATTGCGACCAAAATCGAGTCTTTCGACATGGTGACCGCCAATACCTTGCTCGGCGAGTGGCATGCGTTTCTTGCGCTGCTGGCGATTCTTCGGGAAAGCCGGCTGGCACCGCCGAATGATGTGGACCGCCTGTATCGAAAAGGCGCGGAACGCTTCGCAAACGCCAGGAACGAAGCGGAATGGGCAATCGCTTCTCTGAAGGCCGTCGACGACTTAGCAGAACGCGCCGCGCCAAATCTCAAATCGCGAGATGCGGGGATTCTCACCCTGCTTTTGGGTCCCGGTCACAGCGAAAGCGCCTACCGGCAGGTTCTGGCTCTCCAAAAAGCGCCGTCATTCGACGTTTTGTTGGCCATTCGGAATTCTATAGTCGAAGCGCGCAGCCGCCCGTCCGGGCTCGATGAGGCGGACCGAGCGCTCGCGACATTCGGCGTGCTGGCGCCGCCGAAGGCGTGGAAAATCACGTCCGACCAGAAGAAGAATCTCGAGAAATACCGGACCGCGGACGCTCATTCGATTCTCCTGAAACTCCGGGCGGCGCTCGCCAAACGAAAACGCAACGCGAACGAAATCGAAAAGCTCTCTACAGAATTCATGGGCGCACTGAATCCCTGGACCGAGCTGGCAATGGCCGGCGTAATCTACGCGCGCTATCTGGAACCTTCCGACCTGCTCGTCTCGGAAGATCCACTGCTGCTGCGCAAACATGAATTTGTCGGGCTGACGATAAGAAGCGGAAAGCCGTTCTGGTTCACGGCCGCCAACCTGGCGGTCTCCAGTGAAGAGGAAGGCAGCTACTTTGTCGGCGGCCTGGCGGAATTTAGTCTAGCTGCCGGCCGCGCCCGTGCTGCCGGAAATCATCTTGGTGGCGCGGGTGGAGAAGCATTTGCGGCTGCGGTGCTTGCCAGCGTGGACGCCACCGACTGGCGCGGGACGACGGAGGCCGATCTCGAATCGTTCGGCTCCAGCGTTCGTCTGGCGCGCGAATGGATCGTCGAATCGGCGTTATCGCCGGCTATGCAGATCGAGCTCGAAAAGGAATCGCGCGGCTTGCTTTCGCTTACGCGGCGTAAATCGATGCTGGAAGGGATTGAACGCCGCGATTGGGCCGCTGTTTGGGAATCGCTCAGCGTGAGCGATCTTCATTTTCTGGGAGATGCCCTGGCTCGGCATGCGCCGCAGGAGCTGTGGACTTCTTCACACGTTTTACTGGCCATGAAACAATCGTCGGTTCATGTTCGAGAACTCGATGTGCTTGGACCAGTGGCGCCGGACTTGAACGGCTGTGCGCAAACGCGGCTGCGCCGTTACGAGCCTTACGAGGAGTATCAACGCCATGCTTCTCCCGATCGGCTGGCCGAGCGGTTGGCGGAGATCAAATTGTATCTTGCGTGGCTGGCGGATCAATCCGCATGGCCGGTGGAGTCACTCGCGGTTTTGGCGTCTCCGGCTACTAGCACGCTCGTTTCCGGTGTGGCGATGCGCGATATGTGGGATTGGCAGGGCGCGCTTGATTCGTTCCGGCGGCTGAAAAGCGAAAAGCTGGAGGCGCTCCTCAAACTGCAATGAACAGCTTACTTCCAGCAGCGGCGTTCTTTCTGGCGGCGCAAACCCTGGCCGCGCAAACCGCCGTCTTCCGAAGCGATGTGAAACTGGTGGAAGTCTACGCCACGGTTTTTGACAGCGGTGGACGCGCGGTGAGCGGGCTGGGGCGCGAGCAGTTTGAAATTCGCGACGACGGCGTGTCGCAGCCCATTCGTGTATTCGAGACAACCGACAAATCTCTTTCTTGCGCCCTGTTGCTAGACACTACGGGCAGCATGAGAGAAGCAATGCCGCAGTTGCGTAACGCCGCGCGCTTGTTCATCGATGCGCTGCGGCCAGGCGATTCTGTTGGCGTGTATTCATTTACCAATCGACTTATCGAGCTATCGGAAATGACTTCGGACCGAAGTTCTTCCCATAGATCTCTAGCGAGGCTTCGTGCCGGCGGCCGCACCGCGCTATTTGACGCAGTCAGCCAGCTCGCGCTGACGATGGAGCGCCTTCCCGGCAAGAAGGCAATCGTCGTATTGACGGACGGAGGCGACAATGCCAGCATTCTGAACCGTCAGTCCGCGGCCGCACGGGCGCGCAAGGCTGGCGTTCCTGTTTTCGCGGTAGCCGAAGGGGACGCTCTGCATGACGATGCAGCGGCAGGCTTATTGCATATTCTGTCGGAGACCACCGGCGGCCATCTTTACAAAGCAAAGCACAGTAGCGACATCGAAAAAATATTCGGCGCCATCGCACTCGATCTGCAGAACGGTTACTTGCTGGCGTTTCAGCCGCCGTTAGATCCGAGGCCCGATTTCTGGCATGAGATCAACATTCAGGTAAAGAATACTCCGAAGAGGCTGAAGGTGCGCGCGCGGACTGGATATTCGCTCGAGTGAGAGATTTACGCCGAAATCAGATAACATCAGCGATTTTGTTCTAAAAAGCGGCCGCTATCATCTGTGACCCGTGGAAACCGCCTCCAAAGGCGGCTCAGGTCCGGTATTTGGCTTTCGGACGACTTGTGCGAAATCGGGCGCAATTCGGCCACCGGCTCACCGCGCCGCTCGACACGCATCACGGAGCCTTCGGCGGCTTCGCGCACGAATTCGGAAGTGCGGAGATGGAGTTCGCGTACCGATGTCTTCTTCCTGGGCTGTTATGGTGGGCGCTTATGGAGCGGATACTGTCGAATTATGAAAACCTTTACGGGTAGAAAGATCTGGAGCGCCATGGATTGTACCAGCGAGTTTTAAGAACTGACGCGTCGTCGAATTCCGAGCCTTTTCAAGTTCCGCACGCACAATACATGCTCTTGAGATGCCGGATTTGCGGGACCGTTCCCTAAGCCATTCCGCGAGAACTCGAGGAAGTCGAATTGTGAGTGTATTACGCACGCATGAAAAATGTAACACATGATTCCATTGACTGGCTCGGGCATTTCACATGGCGTGCTATAGAACTTGTTTACCTGTTGAAATAGGCCGATTGAGCAATCGGCCGCGGGATACCATCCCACCCCACAAAAATGCGGCTAAGGAAACGCACTTCTCGACACACCTGGTGGCTAGGACTCTGGTTCGCGATTGCGCTTGCCTTCCAAGCAGGTCTCGCGGCGCAGTTTATTCATCGTCTCCTGCTCCATTCTCATGGCGTGCATGCCGACGCCGTCGATTGGATCTTCACATTCGTACTCATGTTCGTTACGCCACTGCTCTGTCTCGGGCTTGGCTTTTACACTGCCTATCAACGAACCTGGGACCGGCGGGCATGGCTGCTCCTTCTGCTTCTGATCAGCTACGCCCTGTTTGTCATCGGAACTGACACGGTGGATGCCGTAATGTCCTGGCCGCCTGTGATTCGAAGTCTGGCGCTGATCTATCGTACGTTCTGGTTCTATAGCTGGCCGGTATGGATGATTCTGTTCGCTGTCTATTTCCCGGAGCGCGCTGGTGTAGATCGCCGCTGGCCCTGGCTGAAATGGATGGTGCTCACTCCGGTAGGTGCGCTTGGCGCACTCTACATGGTCATCCGGGTCATGCGAAATGAAGGCATGCCGCGGCCGCGCATCCTCCAGGCAATCGAGCCGGCAATGAGCTGGCTCATGCAGGATCTGCTCTGGTTCACTGTCGCGGTCTGCGTAGGCCTCTGGGTCGCCCGGATATCGAAGACAAGCGGTCCCGATGCGCGCCGCCGCTTGCGCATTCTGTTCTTCGGCTTGGCCATCGGCTTTGTGCCTGTTATTCTCGCGGATCTGATTGGAATACAAATCGTCGGTCTCCAATGGTCGGATTTCCCGCGCTGGATCGCGTTGTTGGCGGCTCTGCCGCTGGCTCTGTTTCCGGTTACGTTGGCGTATGTCACGGTAGTCGAGCGCGCGTTGGAAGTCGGCGTCCTCATTCGCCAGAGCCTGCAATATGCTTTGGCCCGCCGCGGCGTTCTGGCCATGCGGATTGTTGTCTCCACGGGCGTTGTACTGATGGTTGCCTTGCTCTCCGGCGGTTTGCCTTTAGGCCTACGGATGGTGCTCACCGCCGGCGGAATCTGGCTGGTGCTGCTGGTTGGTGTGGGATCGGAGAGCGCGGCGCGCTGGATCGACCGGCGTTTCTTCCGCGAAGCTTACAACGTGGAGCAGGTGCTGCAACAACTGGCCGAGCAGGTCACGTCCATCGTAGAACTGAAGCCGCTGCTCGAAACCGTGACCCACCGGCTGGCGGACGCCTTGCATATAACTAGGCTGGCGATCTTTCTCAACGATAAGAATCACTATCGCCCGGCTGCGGTTCTCGGTTTTTCCGAGCCTCCGGCTTATGCATTCATGGGGGGCGCCGATACGGTCGAGCAACTTCGGATGGCGCGAAAACCGCTTCCGGTCTATCTCGATGAGCCGGGTTCCTGGACGCAGCAGATAAAGGATTCCGAATCCAACGTGCTCCGCGAGCTCGAGACGCAATTGCTCGTGCCGATTGCCCGGCGCAGCGAGATGCTCGGCTTTCTTTCGTTCGGTCCCAAAATTTCCGAAGCGCCCTATTCGCCCAGCGATCTGCAATTGCTGCAATCGGTCGCCTCACAGACCGGCTTTGCGATCGAAAACAGCCGTCTCTCTTCCGCGATGGCGAGCGAAATCGCCGAGCGCGAGGTTTTGAATCGGGAACTGGCGATTGCGCGAGAAGTGCAGCAGCGCTTATTCCCGCAAGAGCGGCCTTCGATTGCCGGCGTCGACTTAGTGGGAGTATGCCGGCCGGCGCGCGAGGTCGGCGGCGATTATTACGACTTCTTTGCGCTCGCAGGCGATGTATTAGGACTCGCCATCGGCGACGTTTCCGGCAAAGGCGTGCCGGCATCGTTGCTCATGGCCAGCCTGCAAGCGTCGCTTCGCGGCCAGATTCTCGCAGGGGCCGCAAACATAGATCAGCTTGTGGCGAACGTCAATTCACTGGTCTATGGCACGTCGTCCGTGAATCGCTATGCCACGTTCTTCTATGCGCAGTACAGCCCGCTCCAGCGCCTGCTGACTTATGTCAATGCCGGGCATAATCCGCCTGTTTTACTGCGTAAGCATTCTACTGTGGTGCGGCTGGAAGCAGGCGGACTGCCCGTGGGGCTGTTGCCCGCAGCCCGCTATGAAGGCGCATCGATCGATATCGAAGCAGGGGATCTGCTTCTCCTGTTCAGCGATGGCATTAGTGAAGCCATGAATGAACAAGAGGAAGAATGGGGAGAAGAAAACATGCTGTGTACGCTCAAAGCCTGCTCTTCCATGGAACCGGCCGGAATCGTCAAAGCGCTCTTCGAAGCCGCCGATGCATTCACGGGCCGTGCCCCGCAGCATGACGATATGACGCTCGTAGTGGCCCGGTTCAGCACGTAAACTAGAGTTCCGGCGCAACATTCATCGTGGCGACATCTGGCGGAGATACAATGCGCCAGGTGCTTCTGGTGAACTCGAAAAGCAATCCATATCATTCCGCAGTTATCGTTTTCTGCCTGGCGATGTCTCCGCTGGTCCTTGCATGGACGAATTCGCCTGCGTCCGAATATAAGATATACGCCGGCAGCACGCACGCGCACACCGCTTACACGTGGTCGCACGGCGAGCAGTTCGCAAAGGGCTGCAAGGGAATAATGACTTTTTCGCGGAAGTCGCCCGACGCGGCCGTCCCTACCTGGTCTGGCGGCGACCCGAAAGGAAAAAGCCCCTGTCCCGCCATTCTGGTGATTTACGGAAGCCAATACCCGGGCCCGCAGGTGGCGCTCAAGCCGGACTGGGAGGAAGTTCAAGGTGTGCCCGCCAGGCATTTCAGCAAGGCCAAGGAAAACGGCTATGACTTTTACGTTTCCAGCGATCATTCGCAGGAAGCCGTTTTCCAACCCATCTCGCCAGATAATCCCGATTGGATCGCGACCAAGAAGCAGGCGGCAGAAGCAACCGATCAAAACTTTGTCGTATTGGCAGGTTTCGAGTATTCCGAGAACGATGGGCCTGGAGGACAAGGGCACATTAACGTCATCAATAGCGTGGAAATGAGAAACGCACTCGCGGCCGGAAACGATCTTCCTACGCTCTACAAATGGCTCGAACAAGCACAGGCGAATGGCGATGGGCCGGTGGTGGCTAGCTTTAACCATCCGGGCGCCGCGCAATACAATAACTGGGCTTATCGCGATCCGCGGGTCACAGATATCATCACGATGCTCGAAGTAATCAATTCCAACAATAAGATTCATTACGAGGGCTTTCTACAGGCGTTGGAGCACGGCTGGAAGGTATCGCCCGCCTGCGGCAACGACAATCACGGACTTACCGGCATCGCGCGGAATACTTCACGGACATTTGTGCTGGCAAGAAGTAAAACAAAGGCAGCCATTCTCGAAGCCATGAAAAACCGGCGCACCTATGCATCGCTCGATAAGAACCTGCAGTGCCGCTATTCAGTCAACGGCGCGGTGATGGGTTCGACCCTCAAGAACGCCGGCGATCCACGATTCGATATCCAGGTAAGCGATCCCGATACGAACAGCGCGAAAGACAAAATTACTAAGATCGACATTGTGAAAGATGGCGGAGCTATCGCGGAGACCTATAGTCCGCATGCGAGCTACGAAGTACAGTGGACGCCAACAATTCACGACAATAAGAGCAAATACTTCTTTGTCAGGGTCTGGACCGCGGGCGGAGGAGACGCGCCCGATGCAGATCCATCAAAACCGGTAGCGTGGCTCGCTCCGGTGTGGGCCGAACGTTAACGAGGCAGAAGGAGTTGTCACAATGAAAGCAAGCCAAAGTTCCAAGGTTTTTCTCGTTCATTTCTTTCTAGCCGGCAGCATTCTGATGGCTCAAAGCACCACTGGAACGGTTTCGGGCTCGGTCACGGACAGCAGCGGCGCAGCCATTCCCGGAGCGAGCGTGCGAATCGTCAACGTCGCCACGCATGCCACGCGAGCCGCCACCACCGGGAATAGCGGCGAATATTTGTTTCCTGCGATTCCAACTGGAGAGTACACATTGGAAGTGGAAAGTAGCGGCTTCAAGAAGGAGCAGCGCCTGGGAGTGAAGCTTGACGTGAACCAGAACGCTCGTGTGGACTTCACCTTGCAAATCGGACAAGCGACAGAGGTGGTGCAGGTTACTTCAGATGCGCCGCTGGTGGATACGCGGGGCGTGCAATTGGGCAGCACGGTAGACAGCCAGCGCGTGCGTGACCTTCCGTTGAATGGACGCAACGTGTATGACCTGACGGTGCTCACGCCCGGTGTGGTGAATGTCAATACGTCGTTAACGGGAAATAACGACGCAAACAATATGAACGTGAACGGCAATCGCGTTCGTGACAACAATTTTTTTCTCGATGGCGCGGCGAACAATGCGCTGTTTCGCAACGGCGGCAATCAAGCGCCGAATCCCGATGCGGTGGAGGAATTTCATCTCCTCACCAGCAATTTCGACGCTGAATTCGGGCGGCTTCCCGGCTCGGTGATGAACGTCGTGACGCGATCGGGCTCCAACTCGGTTCACGGGACGCTATTCGATTTTCTGCGGAACGATGCCGTGAACGCCCGCAACTTTTTCCAATCCGCCGTAACACCGCTGCATTGGAACCAATTTGGTGGAACATTGGGAGGTCCCATTCGCCGCGACAAGACATTCTTCTTTGTTTCCTACCAAGGATTCCGGCAGAGCACCAGCAGCTTTCTCAATAGCATTGTTGTGCCCAGCGCCGCTCAACGGGGCGGCGATTTCTCGACGCTTCCCGCATCTCGCCGGCCGAACGATCCGCAAAATGGGAAGCCATTTGCCGGCGGCATAATTCCCGATTCGCGCATCGACCCGGTGGCGCGCAATTTCGTTAGTACCTTTGTTCCAATGCCCAACAACCCAGATGGCACGTTCAGCACGTCGGCTGCGTCGCCGGTAAGCGATGATCAGGGCATGGCACGAGTTGATCATCAGCTCAGCGCGCTTAACCGCCTTTCCGGAACTGTCTTTCTGGACCGAAGCGAAGCCACGCAGCCCTTTGCCAGCGCCTCACAACTCCCGAATTACGCCACTACCATTACAAGTTACTCGCAGAACAATGTTGTGATCAGCGATACGTGGTCGTTATCGCCAACCCTTTTGAACGAAGTGCGTACGAGCTATGTCTTGAATCGCTACGTGATTAACTCGCTGAATCGAACAAGCTGGTCCGATCTGGGTAGCCGCCTGGTTCTGGGGGCGCAACCGGCGCGTCCGCCACAATTTTTTATCACCGGTTATTTTCAAGCCGGTACTTTCGGCGATAACAATATGCCGCAGCGATCGGAGATGCTGTCGGATACGTTTACATGGATTCGTGGAAGACACAGCATCAAAATGGGCGGCCTGCTCCAGTGGAACCAATTCCGCGAGGTCGGAACATGGCTCGGCGCGGGACAGGTGCGATTCACGGGCTCCTTCACCAAGAATGCTTTTGCCGATTTGTTATTGGGTGATGCAAACTCGTTGCGGCAGAACAACGGCTTAAACCGCCATTTCCGTTCACTCAATAGCGGATTCTTTGTGCAGGACAACTGGCAGGCCACACGCCGGCTGACGTTGAACCTGGGATTGCGATGGGAAGTGAATCCGCCATTTACCAGCGCCAATGGCGCGCTGTCCACCTTTGGATTCGGCACCCAATCGCAACGGTTTCCGACGGCGCCGCGCGGTCTGCTGTTTGCCGGCGATCCGGGAATTCCGGACGGCGTGGCCCCGACGAAATGGAATAATCTTGGACCGAGAGTAGGCTTTGCCTATGACGTCTTTGGCAACGGCAAGACAGCGGTTCGAGCGGCGTACGGCATCTATTACGCGACGGCCATGGCAAACCTGACCTCGAACCTTCAGAATCAACCGTTTATCGTGGACATCACGCTGAATGGCACTACCAGCCTTGTCGATCCCTGGGCAAGCGTCAATGCAGCCAGCCCTTACCCATATACGTTGAGCACGACGAATCCCATCTTTGTGTATCCGATTACCGCCAATTATTTGGGAGCAAATTTTTCTTCGCCCTACGTGCAGCAATACAACTTTGCTATCCAGCAGCAGGTAGCGCCGTCGATGAGTCTGCAAGTTGCCTATGTCGGCAATGCTTCTCGCAAGTTATTCCTTCAGCGTGACGCGAATGCTCCTGTGTATGCGAAAGGCGCCACTACCGGCAACATCAACTCGCGGCGGCCTTACATGCCGGGACAATTTGCCGGAGTTTACGAATTACAGAGCGGCGCAAATGCGAACTACAACTCGCTACAAGCGACGTTTAACCGCCGTTTCGCGCATAACTTTTCTGTAATCGCGAATTACACTTTCTCAAAGTCGATCGATATTTTGTCGGATGATCCCACCAGTCTTTCCTCGGTGGCATTCGTTAACTCGAACAATCTGGCGCTGGACCGCGCCGTGTCGAATTTCAACACGCCTCACGCCTTCTCGCTTTCATGGGTTTGGCAAGCGCCGTCGTTCAATGACCGCGGACTATTGGTGCGCAATATACTGGGCGGATGGAAACTGGACGGTTTGATGACGGCGCAAAACGGCCAACCATTCACCATCGTCTCGGGGACCGACAGCAATGTAGACGGCGTTTCGACAGACCGGCCTAATTTGGTCGGTAATCCGTTTTTCGACGGGAATCGCAGCCGGGCGGCCACTATTGCGCAGTACTTCAACACCGATGCTTTCGCCTCTTTGCCAGCCGGTCAACTCTATGGAAACCTGGGCCGCAATCCGCTCTACGCGCCTGGTGCGGTCAACTGGAATGTTTCTGCGTTCAAGGACATTTCCGTGATGGAACGAGCACACGTGGAATTTCGCACGGAATTCTTCAACATATTCAATCAGGTGAATTTGAATAGTCCGAACGTGACACAAAGCAGCGCGAATTTTGGGCGCATCACTTCGGCTGGCGCGCCGCGGATTTTGCAATTTGGTCTAAAGCTGCTGTTTTAGCCGGGAGGCGAGAAAGCGAGCATTGTAGTCACTTACCTGTGGCCGCCCAGCGAATACCTTGCGCCAGGAGCCTGCGAAATTCCGGGCAGGCGAGGTTGGGATTAGGCTCGTTCTTCCACGTGTGGCCGAGCATCGTTACGTAAACGCGACCGTTGCCGTAATTTCTTACCCAGTCCATGGGCTCGTTTTTTCCGGACACCGGCGAATGCGCATAGGTGAGGATGGTGAGGCCTTGCGCGGGGCCGTGCTGGCCGTGCGTTAACTGCTCCATGGGCTGAAGCCAGTGGTCCGGTAAGCCGCGGGTGATGGGATGGTGGCGATTGAGCACATGAACCACGAAATCGCCACGCGCGGGATGTCCCGGTTTGAGCCCGGCGCCTTTGGGGATGGTCACAATCGCGCCGTCCTCCGAGATAGCGAGGCCGGGACCGAAATCGGGATCGCGCCAGCCCAGGCCGATCATGTCGTTATAGGCGGCCCAGTGCAGAAATGCGTTGTTGGCAGCGTGATAAACGACGAGGCCTCCTCCGCCGTTGACATAAGCCTCGAGCGCCTTCTCGACGCGCTTGGGCCACTCAATTCCCTTATCTGTGTGGCCGCCGTTGAAGTTATTGACAACCACCTGGTACTTCGCAAAATCCGGGTTCCATTGGCCGAATTTTTCCGGAGTGACAGTGGAGACATCGACGCTGAATCCGCCCGCTTCGTCGAGGATAGAGCGGATGCCGGCCGTTCCGGCGGCCCAATCGTGGTTGTTAACGCCATCGATGATCAGAACGTGGATCTGCGCATGGGTGAGCGCGGCCATCCAGATCAGGCAGTTGATTAGAGCGATCGGCCGTGAGAGACGCATAGCAGTTCATCTTAGCGGGAATGATCTCTAGTGGCCTGTCGGAGCAAATTCGTTACCATGGCCGACACTGCCGCAGGCCACAAAAAACGATGGCCTGCGCCACCAGGCTGCATAAGTTTTCTTTGCGATAAGCCACTAGCGCTCCTAAAGCGCTTGCCAACTGGCAAGAGCTGGGATAATCCACGAATGGATGATTCAAGTGTCAGGAAATCAATTTTGAGGCAGTATCGCGCAGCATTGCACATGTTGAGTGATGCCATTGAGCTTTGCCTGACGACCTTTGGCTCAGTACCGCCTATCGAAACCGCTTCTGGCATATTGCGTATCATTCCCTGTTTTACATGCATTTGTATCTTCAGCCGTCGGAAGGTGATTTTTGACCCTGGAGTAAGCACGTGCCGAATGCAAACCATCTTGGTCCTGGGCCGGGGGTGAAGAATGAGCCGTTCCAAATTCCGGAGCCATACGCCAAGTCGGACATACAGGATTATGTGAAGCTGTGCCGCAGTGAGGTCGGCCGTATCACCGGTAATGATCGACGAGCATAATATCGTTGCCTTCGTAATCGATTTGCGAGTACAGGATTCGCTTCTCATCCGGCGACACCGCCAGCCCCATGCTGAGGTGGGCGCCTAATGTTGCGACGGATTCCGTCTTCCCGGTATGGAAGCGGTACACCGCGACCACGGGAGCCGTTGCGCCGCGACGCAGAAAATAAATCCCGTTGCCCGTGACCGCGAAGTTCCGCCCACCTCCCGCCACGGACACGACTACCTTCTCCGCTCCTCCTGCTACCGGCATCCGCCAGATAGATCCCACGACGGGATCGGGCTTTTTGTAGTAGAGCCACTGCCCATCCCAGGACTCAAAGGCGCTGCATCCACCATTTCTTGTCACCTGCCGCAAATTCTCACCATTGGGTGAAATTTTCCAGATCTCCTGCCGGCCAGTACGCGAAGAACAAAATAGATCCAGCGGCCATCGTGCGACCAACTCGGAATATAGTTTTCGGACGGACCGGACGTCACCATATGGGGCGTTCCGCCTTCCGCGTTGATCACGTAAATCTGGAACAATCCGGATCGGTTGGAGTCGAACGCGATTTTCATTGCATCGGGCGACCAACGCGGAGTACCACTATGCCGGCCGAAACTGGTCATCTGGGCCGGATGCGAACCGTCGGCCGCCGCCATCCAGATCTCGCGAGCCCCCGAACGGGAGGAAGCAAAAAGCACTTTTTGGCCATCGGGCGAAATCTGCGGCATTTCATCGATCAAGGCCGAGGCAATCACTTGTAGCGGCGGGGTAGCGGGCTTACCCGGCGCCGGCACATTTACTTGCCAGATGTTGGTGTCCGAGACCGATCGCACGTACGCGAGCCGGTACGCGTGCGGTGCCACTGCAGGCATCGCGACACCATCGCCAGCGAAGGCGACGGGCTCGGGCGGGCCGCTTGCATCAATCGGCACGCGCCACAGACCAGAAGTTCCTCCGCGATTCGAAGCGACGATGAGCGCGCGTCCATCGGAACTCCAGGCCGGCTGGTCCGTCCGGTTATCGAAGGTGATCCGTTTCGGCGCTACCGCCGGACGCAGGTCAGCGGAGACGGGCAGCAGGTAAATATCACTGACATCGACGGTGTTATAGCTGCTAAAAGCGAGCGTACGTCCGTCCGGTGAGAAAACGGGATTCAGATCGCCGTAATTAGAGTGCGTTTGGGTGAGCTTTCTCCGCTCTCCAGTGCTCATGGAGTGCGCCACAAGGCTAGCGCCCCCGCCCGAAACACTGGCTTCCGAGATCACCAGCCATTCTCCGTCAGCAGACCACGCCAGCAAGCGAGGCAGCTTGTTAGGAGCAAGCGGATTTGCGACGGTTAAGTTATAGCCTGGGATTTCCGTGATCTTTCTTTCCACGCCGCCCAGGGCGGGAATCAGCATTACGGCTAATTTCTCCATCGATAAGCGGCGCACGAAGGCAATCGAGCGTCCGTCGGGTGACCAAACGGGGCTGAAATCCAGAGCGGCATCGCTTGTAAGGCGCAACGGTTCCCCACCGCCGATTAGCTTGACGTAGATATCGAAGTTGTCCTGCCGGGGGCCGTTCCATGTAAAGGCGATTTGGTTGCCATCGGGCGAGAAACAAGGATTGACTTCTAATCCCCGGCTGCCGGTCAGCGGCGACACCGAGAGCGGGGTGGCTGAATAATTGAAACGTGCGCGGAGAAGCCAAAGTCCCGCCGCGACAAGCAGAAGCAAGATTCCGCCGCTCCAAAGGGCCCAGACCGCCGGTCGGCGGCGTGTAGCCGCTGTGAGCGGAGCTTCGGTCAACAGAATGGCGTCACTTCCGCGGAACGAGTGATTCCCAGTCGAGACCGGCGCAATGAAGCGGTACCCTCGGCGGGCTAGTGTCTCCACAAAGCGTGGGTTCTCGGCCCTATCGCCTAAGGCGTCTCGGAGTTTGCGAACTGCGCTGCTGATGGCGTTATCGAAATCCACATAGGTGTGTTCCGGCCAGAGGCGCTTTTGAATGTCTTCCCGCGCCACGACCTCCCCAGCATGTTCGAGCAGAAGAACGAGAATCTGCAGCGGCTGCTCCTGCAGCTTGAGCTTAACGCCGTTCTTTCGCAATTCTCCCGTTCGTCGATTTAGCTCGAAAACTCCGAACTGAAAGGTCGGCTGCTGTTGCTCAGTGCCCGGCATAATGTCCGTTCACTAACTCCCGATCATAATAGTTCCCTGGCTGCCCGACAAGATAGAGCTTTTTTGTTTCCACGCGCTGGCCCATGGTATACACTAAGCCAATCTCGTCACTACTCTGGGGGGTGTTATGAACTCGCTTAAGAAATATTGCACCGCACTAGCGCTGCTGGCGTGTGTTTTCACAGGAACGACATTTTGCCAACAGACCGGCGCAACATTAGTAGGGACGGTGACGGACGCCACCGGCGCCGTCTTGCCTAAGGTCGCCATTCGAGCTTCTAATCTTGCGACCAATGTGGTGCGCGAAAGTGTCGCGGACGATTCCGGCAACTACTCCATTCCGTTCTTGCCGGCGGGCGATTATCTGGTGACAGCCACGCTGGGCGGCTTCCGGGAAGGCCGGGTCGAGCGGGTGACCCTTCAGGTTCTGCAGACGGCCCGCGTCGATTTTCAGATGCAGCCGGGAAATGTGAACGAGCGGGTGGAGGTCAGCGCCACCGGCGCGCTGTTGCAGACAGAAAATGCCGCAGTCGGAACGGTAATCGATTCGAGCAAGATTGTGGATCTGCCGCTCAACGGGCGCAATTTTATTCAACTCGCGCAACTCATTCCCGGTGTTCAGCCGGGCACGCCGGGTTCCATTACGGTGCGCCGTGGGCGCGGGTCGGTTGGCCAATCCGATCCCTCCTATGGAGCCACGGCGGCCTCGGCCAATGGGCAGCGCGATACCGCGAACCGCTTCTTCATCGACGGTATCGAATCCATGGATTACGATGCCGTGACCTATAGCTTCTCGCCCTCTATCGATGCGCTGGCCGAGTTCAAAGTAGAAACCAGCAGCTATTCCGCCCAATCGGGCGAAGCGCCCGGCGGCCAGGTGAACATGATCACCAAGTCCGGAACTAATGAATTGCACGGGACATTATGGGAGTTCAATCGCAATAACGATTTTTCGCAGAGCTACGACGCCATTGCGGATAAAAGCTCGACGCCGCCGCGGCTCAACCGGAACCAATTCGGCGCCAATATCGGCGGCCCGGTGGTTCTTCCGAAGCTGTATCACGGGAAAGACAAAACATTCTTCTTTTTCAATTGGGAGTCGGGCTATGCGGCGGTGGGCTCCACGCCCGCTTACCGGATCATTCCGCCGGCCGCCATTCGCACAGGAAACTTTAGCGGCTTGACCAACGCTCGCACGGGAGCGCCGATTGCGGTAATCGATCCGTTCAGCGGCGCCCAATTCCCGGGAAATCAGATTCCTACAAACCGCCTGAGCCCCCAATCGGTCACCTTTCTCCAGTTCGTTCCGCAGCCGAATGCCGTGAATGGCGCTCTCAACTTTTTGCCAACACCCTTTAGCGCCGTGTCCTACCAGCGCAATTACACGACGCGCATCGACCACACATTATCTTCGAAAGATTCGTTATCGGGACGTTATCTTTTCAACGACACGTATGAGGCGGGAATCCCCATCTGGGGCCACGACGAACGCAATAATCTCGGCCGGACGCAGGGCGTGGAAGCCTCCGAGATTCACATTTTCAATCCGGCGCTGATCAACGAATTTCGCGGCGGCTGGCACCATTTCGGGGAGGCCGAGGTGTTTGGGAGCACCAACGATCCGGCATACGACGTAGCGGGCAAAATGAATCTGCCGCTGGTATCGCGGCTGCCTGTCGAATACGGCCCGCCGTCGATTACCATCAGCGGCAACGATGGCGCGTTTAGTGTGTACGATTTGCAGCGGCAGATCGGACCGCGCACGCGCTCGAACGGGTTAGGACAATTTACCGACACAGTCTCCTGGCAGCGCGGAACGCACTTTCTCAAATTCGGCGCGGATATCCTCAACCGTTCGGTGACGTTTCAACAGGCGCGCGCTCCGCGCGGCAGCTTCGGCTTCTCGGGCGCCTATACCGGCTCAGCGCTTGCAGACTTCATGCTTGGCTACGTGAGAACGGCCAGCATCAACCCGACTCACACCAATACCGACCTGCACGACGTCGCGCAAGCGTATTTTGTGCAGGACGATTGGAAAACCACTTCGCGCCTCACCCTCAATCTCGGGCTGCGCT
The DNA here is from genome assembly GCA_025924475.1 of Bryobacteraceae bacterium. Classification (GTDB taxonomy): domain Bacteria; phylum Acidobacteriota; class Terriglobia; order Bryobacterales; family Bryobacteraceae; genus Bog-105. The sequence goes on along the minus strand of JAICIH010000002.1, from coordinate 22,232 downwards.
ACGACTATTTCGCTCCTTACACCCAATCGGACGATCGTTTCGCCGATGTCTATCAAAACGGCTTTTTACTCGCCGATGTTGTCACGCCCGAAAACTCTCCTTATGGCCGCGGCCTCTTGCAGCCGAATCGAAAGGACTTCGGGCCGCGCTTCGGCTTCGCCTATCGGCCGCCTGTAGGAGGCGAATGGGTGATTCGCGGCGGCTATGGAATCTATTGGACTACCGAAATTTCCAATGCGATTTTTGCGATGGCGGAAGGTGCGCAAGCCACTTCCGGCGCAACCGTTACAGGCCCCACCAGCGGCATCCCCAATATCTTTTTCAATGACCCGTTCGCGAGCGCCGCCGCCGCTCCCGCCGGATCTTTGCCTTTCGCCGTCAGTAACGATCAGAATCTGAAAGACAGCTACATCCAGCAATGGAACTTCAATATCCAACGGAAGCTGCCGGCGGGCATGGTCCTCGACGTGGGATACGTCGGGTCAAAGGGAACCCACTTGATCGTCACATACGGCGATTTGAACCGGCCGATTCAAGTGGTGGACCCTAGCACTCCCGGGCTGCCTTCTCTGAATGCCCGCCGGCCCGATCCGCTGTTCCCGCGCGCCGTCACCGGCGATAAATCCGTCGGCAATTCCATCTATCATGCTCTCCAGACCAAGCTGGAGCGGCGCATGGCGAGCGGCCTTACATTTCTTACCGCCTATACCTGGTCGAAGTCCATTTCGGGACCGTCGGATATCGGCGGCCAAGTCGGCGGCGGATTTTATATCGGTTCGCCACAGGATATCTACTACATGCGCGGGGATCGGGCGGTTTCCGGCTTCGATGTAACGCAGCGATTTGTAACCACCGTTCTGTACGACGTGCCGTTCTTCCGCGGTCTCCATGGCCCCGGCAAATTTCTCCTGGACGGCTGGCAAGCCTCGTTCATTCTTACTGCGCAGAGCGGGTTTCCCACCCAAGTCAATTCAGCGGCAAACTTCGACACCACCGGAACCGGCATTACCTCACGTCCGGACTCGGTTCCCGGACAGAAGGGCGACCTGGACGCGGATCAGCGCACCTGGCAAAAATGGTTCAATACCGCAGCGTTCGCGCCCATTCCAGCCGCGCAATTCGGACGGTTCGGTACTTCGCCCAGAACTGATGCATTCCGATTACCTGGATTGGTAAACGTCGATTTTTCAGCTACTAAGGCGTTTCATTTTGCCGAGACCCGCTCGTTCGAATTTCGGGCTGAAATGTTTAACCTGTTCAATCATTTCAATCCCGATCCGCAGACTGTAGACACGACCATTAATTCCGCGACCTTCGGCGCGATTGGCGGCGGAGTGCAGGGGATTACGACGCGCGTCATTCAATTAGGCGGGAAGTTTATCTTCTGAAAATTATTCTTTACATAAAAAAATATAAATCCATAAGACAAATAAATGCAAGCAGTGTATATTAGCAAGGAATGTCCAAGCTATCACTGTTTTTTATGCTACTGGCGGCGGCTCAGGTTGCCAGTTCAGCGGTTGTGAATGTTCCCGCCGGCGGGGATTTGCAAGCGGCCTTAAACGCAGCACACTCAGGAGATACCATCAATCTGGCGGCCGGAGCTACCTATACGGGGAATTTTCGGCTCCCGCCAAATGCGGGCCCAGGCTGGATCACAGTTCAGAGCTCCGCCATGAGTTCACTTCCGGGTCCCGGGAACCGGGTTTCGAAAGATCAGGCGGGCGCCATGCCTAAAATCGTCACACCGAACTCCGCTTCGGCCTTGCAATTCACAACCGGGGCGAACTATTACCGCTTTGTCGGTATCGAATTGTTCGCCGCGCCGGGCATATACGTCCAGGACGTGATTCAGGCGGGAATAGGCGCCGAACCGTCTGTCGATCAACTGCCTCACGATATCGATTTCGATCGCGACTATATCCATGCCGATGCAGGCGCTGGCGGGAAGCGTGGCATCGCGCTGAACGGCGGCAGCACCACAGTTGAGAATTGCTACATTTCCGGCTTTTGGAGTACCTGGCAGGACACGCAGGCCCTGGCGGGCTGGAACGGTCCTGGACCTTACACAATCACTAATAATTATTTGGAAGCCGGTACCGAAATTATCGCGTTTGGGGGCGCGATTCCATCGATATGGGGCGTGGTTCCGTCAAACATCCTGATTAAGGGAAATTCTTTTAATAAGCCGCTGAGTTGGATGCCGGGCAGCGCAAGTTATGCCGGCATTCCGGTATGGGTGAAGAATCATATTGAGTTCAAGAACGCGCAGGACGTCACGATCGATAGCAATACGTTCGAAAACAATTGGAAAGGCGCCGATCAGCGCGGCTATTTTCTTTTATTCAACGTCAGGACGGAGTTCAACCAACTCCCCTGGGCGGTGGTGAACAACGTCAAAGTCACGAACAATATCTTCCGGCATTCATCCGCTGGTATTGATATCACCGGCCATGACGACGACGGCAGCGGCAGCGCTACCAATTTTTTGATTCAAAATAACGTCTGGGACGATATCAACGCGAATACCTGGGGCTCCGACGGGCGCTGGTTTCAAGCGACGGGCGGAGCCAACAACATCACCGTCGATCACAATACGGTATTTCAGACCGGCTTTATTGCGGTTTTCGATGTCGGCCAGGAATACAACGTCAATTTCACGAACAATATCGTACAGGCGGGCTGGGGCGTAGCGGGCAACGGAGCCGGTATCGGCACTTCAGCGCTGAACGCTTACGATGTGGGCGGAATTTTTTCCAACAACGTCCTGGTGGGCGCTCCGTCGAGCCAATATCCGCTTGGTAATTTTTTTCCGAGCTCAACTGACCAAGTCGGATTCGTAAACGTTGCGGGCGGCGATTACCGGCTGGCAGCGAACAGCCCCTTTAAGAATGCGGGTACCGATTCGAAGGATCTCGGCGCTAATCTGACGACCGGGCAGAGCACGGCTTCGGTGGCTCCCCCTCCCAGCGGTCCGATGCCGCCGGCAGCGGATCCCGATCCGCCCAGCACGCCAGGCGGTTCTAATCCGCCAAGTACGCCGGCGCCGGCGATTCCGGCTTCCTGGGCGCAGATTATCTCGAAGGGCAGCGGCAAATGTCTCGATGTAGCCGGTATCTCGACAGCCGCGCTCGCTCCGCTGCAGCAGTGGGCCTGTTGGGGCGGCGATAACCAGAAATTCCGTTTTACCCAGGTCTCCGGAGGTTATGAAATCACGGCCATGAACAGCGGCTTGCAACTGGACGTGCTGGAGCAGTCGAAAGACGACGGCGCGGCCGTCATCCAATATCCGTATTGGGGAGGACCAAACGAAATCTGGCAAGTGACTGCGACGTCCGACGGCTACTATTCGTTTGCTTCGCTAAACAGCGGCAAATGCTTAAACGTGCGCGGGAGTTCCGGCGCGGATGGCGCGCTTACGGAACAGATGGCTTGTTCAGGAAGCGACAGCCAGAAATGGATGCTCGTCGCCGAGCAGGTGACATCCGCGAATCCGCCGAGCACGCCGGCGCTGCCGGCCGGCTGGGCGCAGATTATCTCGAAAGCCAGCGGCAAATGTCTCGACGTGACCGGTATCTCGACGGCGGCGCTCGCTCCCATGCAGCAGTGGGCTTGTTGGGGCGGCGATAACCAGAAATTCCGCTTTACCCAGGTCTCCGGCGGTTATGAAATCACGGCCCGGAACAGCGGCTTGCAACTGGATGTGATGGAGCAGTCGAAAGACGATGGCGCTGCTGTCATCCAGTACCCATATTGGGGCGGTGCGAACGAAATCTGGCAGGTGAGTCCGAGTTCCGATGGCTACTATTCGTTTGCTTCTGTAAACAGCGGCAAGTGCCTCAACGTGCGCGGAAGTTCCGGCGCGGACGGCGCGCTCATGGAACAGATGGCCTGCTCTGGAGCCGATAACCAGAAATGGACGCTCGTCGCCGAGCAGTGAAACTCAAGGCTTGGTGAGTAAGCCGCGCAGCCTGAGCCAATCGAGCAGCAACGTGGGCCAAACGGAAAGCGCCGGGTCGCCGAGAGCCAGGCCGACTCCGTGCGGCCCATTCTGGAAAATATGGAGCTCGGCGGGCACGCCCGCTTTGTGCAGAGCAAGATAGTAGGCGACGCTGTTTTCCGGCGGTACTGTCGTATCGGCGCTGGTCGAGAACAGAAATGTGGGCGGCGTGTTGGCCGTCACTTGCAACTCGCTCGAAAGTTCATGTGCCAGTTTCGGATCGGGCGTATTGCCGAGCAGGTTGTGCAGCGAGCCTTGGTGCGTATAGGGCGCAGTGAGCGAAATCACCGGATAAACGAGGATGGCGAAGTCCGGCCTGCTGGCCGCGTCATAGTGCGTGGAGACAGAGGAAGCAAGATGGCCTCCGGCGGAAAAGCCCATGATGCCGATGCGATTCTCCGCGACACCGAATTCTTTAGCGCGGGAACGGACCAGGCTGATGGCGCGCTGTGCGTCTCCGAGTTCGACAGGGTGATGATAACGCGGGCCCAGACGATACTTCAACACAAACGCGGTAACCCCCGCCGCATTCAGGAAATTCGCAACCTGCCGGCCCTCGTGGTTGCTCGCCAAGGCATGGTAGCTGCCGCCCGGGGCGACAATCACGGCCGTATCGCTGGTATTGCTCGCTGGCCGATACCAGGTGAGCGTCGGGATATCGGCGTCGGCGTTGCCGAGCGCTCCGGGCGCGGCTCCTTCCCACAATCGGATCGTCTTGGTGGCGGTAGTACTCGCAAGATCGGTGGCCGTTTGCGCGGCTAACAGACTGGCGGGCAACAGAAGAATCAGAAATTTAAAAGCGATCATGACGTTGCAGCAATCAGCCGCTAGCCGCGGGGGCAGCTCCGCGGACCATCTTACCTCTGACATCAGCTTGCGCCTGCGGCTGAAGCTCTCGGTCACTGGAGAGCCTAACGCTCCCGGCGCATTGTGAGGCCTGCCATATGGCGTCATAATAAATGTCAGGTGGCGGAATGACGGTTGCGGCGATCGCTGAAGTGCTGGGCGGCAAAAAAGCGCTCAAAAGAAAAATCGAGACATCCTCCGACCTGATGGAACTTACACGCGCGGGGCTGCCGGTGGCGATTCTTAGCGCCATTGCCCATAGCCTGGCCGTGCATCGCGTCGCGGTCGCCAGGCTCCTCGGCATCTCCGAACGGACTCTCAGCCGCCGCGTGACGATTAACGCGCGGCTCACCGCCGAGGAATCGGACCGGATGGTGAGGCTCGCGCGTGTGCTCGCGCTGGCCAAGGACACGCTCGGCGGCATGGACAAGGCTGGGCGCTGGCTGCAAACGCCGAACCGCGCTCTGGAAGGCGAGCGCCCGTTCGATCGGCTGGATACCGACGCGGGCGTCCGCTCGGTCGAGCAGGTACTGGGCCGCATTGCTTACGGCGTTTATAGCTGATGCACGTCTGGCGGCTCTCGAAGGCCAGGTTCGCCGGTTCGGCACTTTCAGGCGAAGGCGCAAGGCTCTTCGAAGGACGATGGAACTTCGCCGGCGTGCCAATGGTATACACGTCCACTTCGCTGGCACTGGCCGCCATCGAATTCTTTGTCCATCTCGACCCAAGCGCCGCACCGGACGACCTGGTCTCGGTACTGGCCAAAATTCCGGATGCATTGCGCCGCGACAAGCTCGCCATCGAGGAGTTGCCTTCCGATTGGCGCAGAATCGATAATCGGAATCTGCAGCAGCTCGGGACGGATTGGGCGCGCTCTAAAAAATCGGTAGCGCTGGTAGTTCCGTCGGCGGCTGTGGAAGGCGAATGGAATGTTTTGCTCAATCCGGCACATCCGGATTTCGCGAAAGTTGCGGTTTCGCCGCCCAAGCCGTTTCGATACGATGAGCGGATGTTCCGGTAGGATACGAAAACAATGCAGAAACGCAAACTTGGAAAAAGCAACCTGGAAGTTTCCGCTATAGGACTCGGCTGCATGGGACTGAGCTTCGGCTACGGTCCGGCAACAGAAAAGCAGCAGGCGATCACGCTGATACGGACAGCGTTCGAGCGCGGCGTCACATTCTTTGACACCGCAGAAGCCTATGGTCCCTTTACGAACGAGGAGCTGCTCGGCGAGGCGGTTGCGCCGTTTCGCCAGCAGGTTGCGATCGCAACCAAATTCGGCTTTGAGGGCGGTAGACCGAATGTAGGCCTGAACAGCCGCCCGGAGAACATTAAGGCTGTCGCGGAAGCGGCGCTCCAGCGGCTCAGGACTGGCGTGATCGATTTGTTCTATCAGCATCGCGTCGATCCGGCTGTGCCGATCGAGGATGTGGCGGGCACGGTGAAGCAATTGATCCAGGAGGGTAAAGTCAGGCACTTCGGCATGTCCGAAGCCGGCGCGCAGACGATCCGCCGAGCTCACGCTGTTCAGCCCGTCACCGCTCTACAAAGCGAGTATTCGCTGTGGTGGCGAGAGCCGGAGCAGGAGATTCTTCCGCTACTGGAGGAGCTGGGGATCGGCTTCGTTCCGTTCAGTCCGCTCGGCAAAGGATTTCTCACAGGCGCAATCAACGAGAACACGACCTTCGATAGCAGCGATTTCCGCAATATCGTTCCTCGCTTTACGCCGGAAGCGCGAAAGGCGAATCAAGCCTTGGTCGATTTGCTCGGTGAAATCGCAACCAGGAAGCAAGTGACGAGCGCGCAGATCGCGCTCGCCTGGCTACTTGCTCAAAAGCCGTGGATCGCTCCGATTCCCGGAACTACGAAGCTGCCTCGGCTGGAGGAGAATATCAGGGCCGCCGGCGTCGAACTAAGCTCCGAGGATCTTCGGGACATTCACAGTGCGGTCTCCAAGGTCACGGTGCAAGGCGAACGGTACCCGGCTCGTCTGCAACAACGAGTCGGCCGCTGAGATGGGGTGAAGGGCAAAAATCATGAGTGAAAGAGTTTCGCAGACATACGCCAACCACAGACGTTTCGATCCGTTGTTTCACTTCACGCTGTTTCCGGGGTTGGTTTTATTCCTGATCTGGACGATAGTGCATTTCGTGCGGCATATAGGGAGCGAGCCGGCCATGTTCGTGGTAATCGCGGTATTGCTGATTATGATGGCTCTCCGGATGCGGCCCTATGCCTTGAAGGTGCAGGACCGCGTGATCCGGCTCGAAGAGAGGCTGCGCCTCGAGCGGCTCTGCGGTAAAGTTCCGGAGCTGACCGAAGCCCAATGGATTGCGCTGCGCTTTGCAGCGGATGAAGAAGCGGCGGCGCTGGCGCAACAGGCTGCCGCGGGGCGTTGGACCGCCAGACAGATCAAAGAAGCGATTCAAAACTGGCGCGGCGATTACTGGCGCATTTAAGTACCTGCGAAGGATGCAAAACCTTACGTTCGTGGGCTAGCGGCCATCCGGGTCCTAAAGTTGGCGCGGCATTTTGGGCCGTTTGTTGAGAGTGGGATTGGGATCACAATATGGCAGGTCATCCATCTTTTCCATAGTTCTTCTTGAGGATCGCCGCGAGAATGAGCAGGGACGCCAAGAGCCTAATCGCATAGATCCACGGACTACTTTCATTGGGCCGCGGTTGAAACAAAACAGCAACTCGACTCAAACCTTCGATAGTGAAGGAGGCTGCGAAGGCGAGGAAAAAAGAATCGCGAGTCTCGATCCAGAACCTTAGGAAAAAGAGGCCGGCAGCGACAAACATCGTGGCGAGGACGCCTAGCAGAAATCCCGGAATCATCGATTTAGTACCTCTCCAAAATAAGGCCGTACAGCAGGAATGCCATTCCAACTATTCCCGTCGCGAGCCGCCACAGGAAGAGATCTACTGTGGGCACGAGGACCAGGTCTATAAATACAAGCACATTGGACAGGGCCAATCCGCAAAAGCACAGACCGCTCCAGAGCAGCAAGCGCTGCTTCACGCGGGCGTATCGAGATAAGAGCAGCATGGCGCATAGCAACGTCGTCAGCGCACGAAGAGCATAAATCGTCTTTTCCATTTCAATCCCGCTCCTTTGTGAATTTGAAAGCTCTCGCAAAGTCCCGCACGGCGGAGGACGCTTTCGTATGAATGAACGTGGATACGCGAACCAGATCGCGCCGGTATGTGGCGGCCACCGCTTCGATCAGGCCGTCTAAATCTTCAGGCTTCGATTCGTAGAAGTACTGTTTCGCCGATTGTTGCGTATCCGCGGCGAGCAGGCGGCGGCGCACCAATTCTTGCATGATGTTCCTGACCGCATCGATGCCGATATACAGCCGCTCCGCAATCTCGTTTTCTGCCCACTTCTTGGGTCGGCTCTCCCAAACCAGCAGCAAGGCCTCCATCTGTGGTACCGAATCGATCTGGTTGAGGATAAAGCGGTAGATTTCTTCCTCGCCTATATTCATCTGTGTTCTGGCAAGGTGAAATGAAAGGTGGCGCCAGCGCCCAATTGCGACTCCACCCAGATTCGTCCGCCATGGCGAGCTAGGATTTTTCTACAGATGGCCAGACCGATCCCTGTGCCAGGATTCTCCCGGCCGTGTAGCCGTTTGAAAATGCCGAATACTTTTTCGGCATACTGAGGTTCAATACCGATGCCATTGTCCGCAATGGAAAAAAGCCGGTCGTGGCCGCTTAAACAGGCAGATACATGGATTAGCGGAGGTTGGTCCGGCTTCCGATATTTGATCGCATTACTGATTAAATTCTGAAAGAGGCGGGTGAGCTGAATCGGATCGCATTTCACCTGCGGCAGAGGATCGTGGGTGATCGTCGCCGAGTGCTCGTCGATGCTCGTCTTCAAATTTGCAACTGCTTCGTTAAAGCTGCTTTCGGAACTGATAAAGGTGAGTTGCTCCACCGCTGGACAATCGATTTGTGAGAATTGCAGAAGATCTCTGATCAGGTATTCCATCCTTTGCGCGCTTTCCGTTATAAACCCCATGAACATCGGTGCATCGCCATTCTCCTTTAGCACGCTTCCGTAGTGCCGGGCGAGCAACTCGGTGTAAACGGAGACTGTTCGCAACGGCTCCTGTAAATCGTGAGAGGCGACATAGGCAAATTCCGCCAGTTCCTCATTGGACCTCCGTAATTCTTCAGTGCGCTCTAAGACGCGTTGCTCCAAGTGCCCGTTTAACTCCTCCAGGTAAGAGTTCAGCAGGCGCACTTTTTCCTCTGCCTTGGCGCGCGCCTGCTCCGTTTTTTTTCGCTCACTTATGTCCCGAATAGCACTCGTAATCAGCAGGCCTTCATCTACTTCGAGCGGGCTGGCGCTGATTTCAATCGGAATGCTACGGCCGTCGCGGTGGATTGCATTCAGCTCCCGAGGGATCACTGGCGGCGCCGGATCGGCAACGGTGTCCTCGTCGAGCGGCCACGGTAAATCATAGGTCCACTCGGGTACAAGCAGCCTAATATGCTGACCGAGGAGCTCCTCGCGAGAATGACCAAGCATTGATTCGGTTCGCGTGTTGACAAGGACTATTTCGCCATCCTCGCGGCAAATCACCATGGCATCCGGAGCGGCCTCGAGCAAGTGCCGGAAGCGCTGTTCGGCCTTTTGCAGTGTGGCTGTTTGGCCGGCGAGCAGTTTTGCCTGTTCTTGCAGTTGATCCGCGCGCCGGCTGAGTTCCACAAAAACGGCCACTTTGCTTCTGAGCACCTCGGGTACGATCGGCTTGAAGAGGTAATCGACCGCGCCGAGATCATAGCCGCGAAAAAGGTGCTCCTCGTTTTTAAAACCTGTCAGGAAGAGGATCGGTGTATGTCGCGACTTTGGCCTGCTTCGGATCAGCTCGGCGGTTTCAAAACCGTCCATGTCGGGCATTTTCACATCCAGCAGAATGGCCGCGAAGTCATCTTCCAGAAGGTGCCGCAGAGCCTCCTTGCCGGATCGAGCATAAACGAGCTCTTCGCTAAGAGTATCGAGCGCCGCTCCCAGGGACACGAGATTGTCCGGCGCGTCATCGACAAGCAGTATCTTCACCTTCTTTGCTGTCGAGACCGGAACTTCGCTTTGGGCGCGTGCGGCAATGGCTGGCCCGGCGATCGATTGCTCCCGTTTCATTTAATTAATGCGCATGGCCTTTCCGTTATCCTATCGCCAGGGATCGCGACCGTTCATGGTTGCGAGAAATCCATACACGCAACACAGAAAACAAATGTTCCAAATCCACAGGTTTGGTTACATAGTCCGATGCTCCTGCCTGGAGACACTTTTCGCGGTCGCCTTTCATGGCCTTGGCGGTTAGCGCAATGATCGGCAATGAACGGAACTCGGGAATTAGGCGGATGGCGCGCGTGGTGTCGTAACCATCCATTTCCGGCATCATGATGTCCATCAGTACGGCGTCCACATCCGGTGTATTGCGCAAAATCTCGATGCCGGCCCGTCCATTCTCAGCGTGAAACACGTGCAGCCCGTGTTGCTCGAGCACGCTAGTTAGCGCAAAGATGTTACGTAAATCGTCATCGATAACGAGCACTTTCTTGCTCACCAGGGCATCGTCACTTCTGCGCACTCTGGCCAAGGTTTCGCGTTGTTCATCGGAGAGGTCCAGATCCGCCCGGTGAAGCAGCAGCGCAGTCAGATGCAGCAATGCCTCTCGCGATTGAGCGTGCCTGAGAGTCATGTCCCGCTGTAGACGCCGCACGTCGACTTCCTCTTTCGATGTGAGCTTACGTTTTCCGTAAAGAACAATTGGCAAAGGCTCGGGGTCCGCTGCCGCGCGCATCTCCTCGACCAACTGAATTGGCGGAATGCCCGGAAGCCGCAAGTCGATAATCACGGAATCGAGATGCATCTGCTTCAGAATTCCCATCGCTTCTCCGCCGCTCGAAGCCTCGATAATTTCCAGATCGCGAGCCTCGATCAACTGGCGCATGTTAGCGCGCCGCATGTCGTCGGAGGCAACCAAAAGCAGTCTCTTGATCCGCCGCCGCGCTGATTTCTCGATGGCTGCGAATGCCCGTTCTAGAAATTTACGATCCGTCGATTTCTCAAGATATGTCATGGCGCCGAGCGCCAGCCCTCGACGGCGATCCTCATCTCCGGAAATGATGTGCACGGGAATGTGCCGGGTGGCCGGGTCGTACTTCAATCGGTCGAGAATCGTCCAGCCCGCCATGTCGGGCATATTGATGTCCAACGTTACTGCACCGGGCTTGTATTCTCGAGCCAATGCCAGAGCGGCGCTTCCACGCAACGCAATCAACGCCTTGAGATTCTTCTCATGCGCCAGATCGAGGAGAATCCGAGCAAAGGTGATGTCATCTTCCACGATGAGCAGCACCGGATCGTCAGGCTGAATAACGTTGCGGTCGTCATCTATCGCCAGATCTTCAACGAGCGCAGCAGTTGTCGAGACAGGAGTCGGAAGGATCACGTCGAGCGCGGTTTCCGCCGGTCCTGAATCCGGGAAACCAGAGAGCGGCGTACCCGGCGCGCTCATCATCAAAGTCTTTGAGATTTCAGAAATAGATCCGTCGGCGCGGAGCACATCGGCCTTTCCGACCTGCGGAAACGCGGCGTAGACCTGGGGTAAATACAAGGTAAATGTACTGCCCATTTCGGGCGCGCTTTGCAGGCGGATTTCGCCGCCTAACAGGCGCGCCAGTTCTCGACTGATCGATAATCCCAGACCCGTGCCGCCGTACTTGCGGTTGGTGGTTCCATCCGCCTGTTGGAAAGCTTCAAAGATGATCCTCTGCTTTTCGTGCGGAATCCCGATGCCGGTATCGGCTACCGAGAATGCGATAACGTCCTTGGCGCGATTAAGCACCGGATGGCTCGCGCTCCAACCGGCCCTGGCGCGTTCCATGCGAAGGCGGACGAATCCGCGCGCGGTGAATTTCAACGCGTTCGATAGGAGATTCTTAAGCACCTGCTGCAGGCGCTTGGCATCGGTGTGGATGCTCTCCTGGGTGACGCTCTGGTCCAAATCGATTGTGAATTCAAGATTTTTCCCATCGGCTACGTGGCGGAAGGTGCGCAGGCAGTAGTCGCGAAGATCGCTGAACGGGACGCTTCCGATTTCGACATCCATCTTGCCCGATTCGATCTTCGAGAGATCAAGAATGTCATTGATGAGAGCTAAAAGATCCGTACCCGAACTGTGTATCGTCTCGGCGTATTTCACTTGTTTTGGCAGCAGCTTCTTCTCGGCATTCTCGGCCAGCATTTGCGCAAGGATCAGCAAGTTATTGAGTGGGGTGCGAAGCTCGTGGCTCATATTCGCCAGAAATTCACTCTTGTACTTCGAGGTGAGCGCCAGTTGTTCTGCTTTCTCTTCAAGCGCGGCTTTCGCCTGCTCGACTTCCTGATTCTTGGTCTCCACCTCCGTTTTCTGCTCTGCGAGGAGCTGCGCCTTTTCTTCCAATTCCGCGTTTGTCTTTTGCAGTTGTTCGGCAAGCGCCTGGCTCTGCTTCAGCAATTCTTCCGTTCGCATAGTCGCCGCGATTGTGTTGAGCACAATGCCGAGGCTTTGCGTCATCTGATCGAGAAATGCCAAGTGAATGTCACTGAACTGTTCGAATGACGCTAACTCAATGACGGCTTTCGCTTCACCTTCGAACAGCACCGGCAAAACAACGATGCTGCACGGGCACGCTTCGCCTAGACTTGACGCGATACGAATGTACTCCTGGGGAACTTGGTTAATGAGGATACGCCGTTTTTCCTGCGCGCACTGGCCGACCAAACCTTGGCCTATCTTGAACTGGCTGCGTGCACCTTGCGTTTCGTCGTACGCATAACCAGCCAGTAGCTTCAAAGCTGGTTGATCCTCCGCCGATTCAGCGAGGTAGAAGGTGCCGTGCTGGGCGTCCACCAACGGGGTCAACTCAGACAATAGAAGCTTCGAGACCGCCAGCAAGTCACGCTGGCCTTGCAGCATGCCTGTGAATCTCGCGATATTTGTCTTAAGCCAATCTTGATCTTTATTCTGGCGCGTGGTTGCCGCCAGAGTTCCAATCATTTCGTTGATGTTGTCCTTGAGCGCCGCGACTTCGCCCTGCGCCTCCACCGAGATCGACCGCGTCAGGTCGCCGCTAGTGACCGCATTTGCCACGTCCGCAATGGCGCGCACCTGAGTGGTGAGATTCGCCGCCAGCTGATTGACATTGTCGGTGAGGTCGCGCCAAATACCGGCAGCACCAGGTACGCGGGCTTGTCCTCCGAGCTTACCTTCTACGCCAACTTCGCGCGCCACGGTGGTTACCTGATCGGCAAAAGTAGCGAGCGTATCAATCATTCCGTTGATGGTGTCGGCCAGCTCCGCGATCTCACCCTTCGTCTCGAGGACCAACTTTCGTTTCAAGTCGCCCATGGCCACGGCCGTCACAACCTTCGCTATGCCGCGAACCTGGGTCGTGAGGTTGGCCGCCATGAAGTTGACGTTGTCCGTAAGGTCCTTCCACGTGCCGGCTACTCCTTTCACTTCTGCCTGGCCGCCCAGCTTCCCATCCGTTCCGACTTCCCGGGCGACGCGAGTGACTTCGCTGGCGAATGAGTTTAATTGGTCCACCATCGTGTTGATGGTGTTTTTTAATTCGAGGATCTCCCCACGCACATCCACCGTGATCTTACGGCTGAGATCGCCGTTTGCGACTGCGGTTGTGACCTGAGCAATGTTTCTCACCTGCGCCGTCAAATTGCCGGCCATGGAATTGACGCTTTCCGTCAAATCCTTCCAGGTACCCGCCACCCCATACACATCGGCTTGGCCGCCGAGTCTGCCTTCCGTGCCTACCTCGCGAGCAACACGCGTGACCTCGCTTGCGAAGGACGAGAGCTGATCCACCATAGTGTTAATGGTGTCTTTCAATTCCAGAATCTCGCCGCGCGCATCCACAGTGATCTTCCGGGAAAGATCGCCCTTGGCCACCGCAGTGGTCACTTCGGCAATGTTGCGGACCTGATTGGTCAGATTACCCGCCATCCAGTTAACGCTTTCCGTTAGATCTTTCCATGTGCCGGCCACGCCTTTCACTTCGGCCTGTCCGCCCAGCTTGCCCTCCGTGCCCACCTCCTTGGCAACGCGAGTTACCTCGGACGCGAAGGCGTTGAGCTGATCGACCATGGTGTTAATCGTATTCTTGAGCTCAAGGATCTCGCCGCGAACCTCGACCGTGATCTTGCGGGATAAGTCTCCCTTCGCGACAGCCGTCGTAACATCGGCGATGTTGCGGACTTGTGCCGTCAGATTGCCGCCCATCGAATTGACGCTTTCGGTCAGGTCGCGCCAGGTACCAGCCACGCCTTTCACATCGGCCTGTCCGCCCAGCTTACCTTCCGTGCCCACCTCGCGTGCCACACGCGTAACTTCCGACGCGAAAGAGCTGAGCTGGTCGACCATGGTGTTAATCGTGTCCTTCAGTTCAAGGATTTCGCCGCGCACCTGGACGGTGATTTTGCGCGATAGGTCGCCTCTGGCAACCGCCGTCGTGACCTCCGCGATGTTGCGAACCTGGTTCGTGAGGTTGGAAGCCATCGAGTTGACAGAATCGGTCAGGTCTTTCCACACTCCGCCGACGCCTTTTACTACTGCCTGGCCGCCCAATTTACCCTCGGTGCCCACCTCGCGCGCGACGCGCGTTACTTCGCCGGCGAAAGCGTTGAGCTGATCGACCATGATGTTGATCGTGTTCTTCAGCTCGAAAATCTCACCGCGCACGTCGACCGTGATCTTTCGCGACAGATCGCCATTGGCGACGGCGGTCGTCACCTCGGCGATGTTTCGGACCTGAGCCGTGAGATTACCGGCCATCGAATTGACCGAGTCGGTCAGATCTTTCCAGACGCCACCCACTCCTCGCACATCGGCCTGACCGCCTAGCGCGCCTTCCGTACCTACCTCGCGCGCCACACGCGTCACCTCGCCGGCGAAGGCATTCAACTGGTCGACCATCGTGTTGATGGTATTTTTCAATTCGAGAATTTCGCCGCGTACATCAACTGTAATCTTGCGTGACAGATCGCCGTTTGCAACAGCAGTGGTCACTTCGGCGATGTTACGAACCTGGGCCGTCAGGTTTCCGGCCATCGAATTGACGCTCTCGGTGAGGTCCTTCCACACACCGCCGACGCCCTTTACATCAGCCTGTCCGCCCAGTTTTCCTTCCGTACCAACCTCGCGCGCCACACGCGTGACTTCACTGGCAAACGAGTTCAACTGATCGACCATGATGTTGATCGTGTTCTTCAGCTCCAGGATTTCGCCGCGGGCATCTACGGTGATCTTTGTGGACAAGTCGCCTTTGGCCACGGCTGTGGTGACACCGGCGATGTTGCGAACCTGGTTCGTCAGGTTTCCGGCCATCGAATTGACGCTCTCGGTCAAATCCTTCCAAACGCCCGCCACGCCCTTCACATCCGCCTGTCCGCCCAGTTTCCCTTCCGTACCAACCTCGCGCGCCACACGCGTCACTTCGCTGGCAAACGAGTTCAACTGATCGACCATGATGTTGATCGTGTTCTTCAACTCCAGAATTTCGCCCCGAGCATCCACGGTGATCTTCGTCGAAAGATCGCCTTTGGCCACGGCGGTGGTAACACCGGCGATATTGCGGACCTGGTTCGTCAGGTTTCCGGCCATCGAATTGACGCTCTCGGTCAGATCCTTCCAAACGCCCGCCACGCCTTTCACGTCAGCCTGACCGCCCAATTTGCCTTCCGTACCCACTTCTCGGGCCACGCGGGTGACTTCGGAGGCAAACGATGAGAGCTGATCGACCATGGTGTTGATCGTGTCTTTCAGTTCCAGGATTTCGCCGCGGACCTGAACCGTGATTTTCCGCGAAAGGTCCCCATTGGCAACAGCGGTCGTGACACCGGCAATGTTGCGAACCTGCGCCGTCAGGTTTCCGGCCATGGAATTGACGGAATCCGTTAGATCCTTCCAAACACCACCGACGCCTCGCACATCGGCTTGGCCGCCAAGGATGCCCTCCGTACCTACTTCCCGCGCTACGCGGGTCACTTCGGAGGCGAATGAGGAAAGTTGGTCGACCATCGTATTGACCACCCGGGCGGTGTGCAGGAACTCGCCTTTGAGGGCTCGTCCATCCACCTCAAGCGCCATAGTCTGCGAAAGATCGCCCTTCGCAACGGCGCCGATCACTCGCGCGACTTCGGTCGATGGCTGGACGAGATCGCCGATCAGGCTGTTTACCGAATCGACGCAATCTGCCCATGCTCCGGAGACCGGCCCAAGCGATGCCCGCTGGCCGATTCTGCCCTCTTTTCCCACAGCAGTGCTGATCCGCGCGAACTCACTCGCCATTCGGGCGTTCATGCGGAAGATTTCATTGAGGGTGTCATTCACCTTCCCGGCCAGTCCCGTCTGGTCGACCGGCATCCTGGCAGAGAAATCACCTTCCTTAAAGGCGATAAGAGTGCTCAGCAACAAGCTGGGGTCGAGTGTTTCTGGGGCGAAATCAGCGGTCATACGTAAGCTCCTCTCGACGAACAAGTGTGCACGAATAATTAATGCGCTAGTTGGGCAGTTTCCCCAACAATGTAATCGTTCCACCTCGGATGGAAACGGCCGAATTCCCTTGGTCCTAGCGGGCGCGGTCCCGCTCTAATTCTCTGGAATCTTCTCTGGAATCGCTAGCGACGGCAGCAAGAATTTCCCGTATCACGGCGCCGACTGCCATGAAGTCATCTAGCACTGACGGCTTTCTAATAAAACGGGTGACACCGAGGTGAGTTGCCGAACGACGATCGGCTGGTGAATCTGACGAAGTAAAAACAATCACAGGTACGTCCGCTAGCTGCCTGTCCTGGCGAACGTGTTGGAGGATCTCCATGCCATCGTGCCGCGGCAAATTGAGGTCCAGCAAAATCAGATTCGGCCTCACCGCATCCTTGAACTCGCCCTCTGACCGGAGGAGCGACAGCGCTTCGCTCCCGTCAATCGCCACCTGTAGCAGACAAGGGACGTTGTTCTCGTCCAGAGCCCGCCTGATCAAATAAACATCGGCCGGGTTATCTTCGGCCAGAAGGATCCGGATTGGGGGCGAGGTTTCCTCGCTCATTTCCCGTCCTCCTTTTGTGCTCTGCGGAGGAATTGTCGCCAGAACGGCCGGCCATGCACCCCGCGATTTAGTGAAGGAGTTCTAAATTGCCTCGCCACGTATACTCTTCCGCAACGATCTCACAGGCCCATTAGAGTTAAAGGTATACGATAGAGATTACCAAATTTCGACAGGTGCAAACTGGCACGGCGTTTTTCGGCCCCTCTAAAGGTACTTACGATGGATGCGATACACATCCCAAAACGCGGTGAAGAAATCGCTGGCGTGGACTTTGGAGCCCGCTATATCGGTCCAGACTTCCAGCGGATATTCGTAAACCGCCCGTTCCAACCGCTGGACATCGTGCCCAAAGGCTGCCAGATAACGCGCCAGAATCTCCACATCGAACACCCAGCGCGATAAAAACGGCTCGCCGAAAATTTTGGGCGTTTCCGGGGTGACACGAAACAGTTTGGCGCCGCACTGCGTGTCATACACCGCAAGGCGCAGCATTGTGGATACGGCGGTCGCGAAAACGCGTCCGAGATAGTGCCGCAGAGCGCGGCGCTCCACACGCCGGCCGAGTAGTTGGACGCGGGCCCCGAAAACCATTTCGATGTTCGGATTGGCATCCAGTACCGCCAGCAGGTTCGGGAGCAGATCGAGCGGTGTAGCTAAATCGGCGTCCCAGAATCCCACGATCTCAGGCCGGAAATTCTCCAGCGCGTGAACGATGCCGGCTCGTACGGCCTCGGCTTTGCCGCGGTTGACGGGTAGGCGTAACAGGCTTGTGGTACCGGGAAACTCACTAGTGAGGGTACCAAGAAGAGTAACGGTATTATCGTAGCTACCGTCGTCTATAAAGAGGATGTGCATGTGGGCGCAGCGCATCAGGAACTGGCGGAAAGCGTCCAAATTGAGCCGTTGCGCTTCGTTATAGCAGGGAACGATCAGACAAATGCGAATAATGTCCTTATTATGCAGTGCCGGCCTGATTTTTGCGGGCGCCGCGCGTGCCGATCTGCTCGAGCAGGGGTACAGCGCCATGTACAACCTGAATTTCGACGCGGCGCATCGCGCCTTTGCCGCTTGGGAACGGGCCCATCCGGACGACCCCATGGGACCCGTTTCCGACGCCGCCGCGTACCTCTTTTTCGAGTTTGACCGGATGAATATTTTGCGCTCGGAGTTTCTCACCGACGACAAAGAAATTCTTCGGGGTAAGCAGATTCAGCCGGACGCAGAAATCAAACGGGCGTTCGAGATGGACTTGCAAAAAAGCCGGCAATTATCGGATGCCATGTTGGCGAACGGCCGTGAGGACGAAAAAGCCCGGCTGGCGAGTGTCATTCGCATCGCACTGCATGCAAACTATGATGCGCTGATCGAGAAACATCAATGGCAGGCTTTAAATGAGATTAAGCAAGCGCGCATAGATGCGGATGCGCTGGTAGCGAAGTATCCCACCAGCGTAGACGCCTACTTGGCGATGGGCGTCGAGAACTACCTGCTCAGTCAGAAGGCGGCGCCTTTACGGTTCTTTCTGCGAATTGCCGGTGCGCAAACCGACAAAGCGGCAGGCCTCGCCAAGCTGCGCTTAGTCGCCGAGAAGGGCCATTACCTGAAACCCTATGCGAAGATCCTGCTGGCTATTGCCGCTCTGCGCGATGGAAACAAAGCGGAAGCCAAATCGCTGTTGTCGGAGTTAGCGGCGCAATTTCCGGCGAATGGCCTTTTCAAGGACGAGCTCAAGAAACTGGGCTGACCGGCCAGGCGTCTTCTCCAGCCCGCTGGCTTTCTCCAAAACGGCGAAAGAAGACCGCGTACACTTTCGCGAGCACTGTGCGCTCGATCAAAAAGCTGAGCACGGAAGTGAGCACGATGCTCAAAAACACCACCGAGTAGGTGACCGATTGCAGCATAGCCCCTTCACGGATTTGCTGCTCCAGAGGCATAGATGCGAGCACTACCGCAGCGAGTCCTTTGGGGCTCATGATCGCGACAAGGGAAGCATCTCGCACCGGAACGCTGCGTGCGAGTCCGAGCCACGCCGCGGGAATCCGGACAAAAAAGATGACCGCCGTAATCGCCGTGCCTATATAAACGAGCGGCAGATCTGTGAATCGGATGGAAACGCCGACATAGACGAAGAAAAACGTTTTGAGGAGAAATACGACCTCACCGAGAAAATTGCGCTCCTGGTCGTTGAGCGTGATTCCCTCGTTCGGCAAGTAACGGCGCATCCATGCCAGGCCATGAAAGACTTCGATATTGCCCAGCACGGCGCCGAAAACCACCGCTGCAACGTAACCGCTGAAACCGAAGAGCTCTACAATCCCGAACAGCACAAAGACAAATGCGGGCGTGGTGAATATCGAATTTTCGAGGGCGCGAATACGGCGCAGCAGCGCGGACCACAAAAACGCGCTGCCTGCTCCAGCCAGCCCGGCCAGGATCAACGTGGCAAAGATTTGCCCGATCATCTGGGTAACGTGCAGAGTGCCGAGCTTATAGCTTTCCATGAAGCCGATGGCGACGACAATGCTCAATACGTCGCTGAGGGCGGATTCGAGGAACAGGATGGTTTTCGAAGACTGCTCCATGTGGATTCGCCGGGTGAGCGGAACAATTACCGCCGGCGAAGTGGAGCCCACAATCGCGCCGAGCATCAATGTCAGGCGGAAGCCTAAGCCGAGCAGAAAATGCGCCGCAAACGCGACGGCCGTCATCGTCAGGAAAAAGTTGATCAGCGTGAGCGAAAGAGTGGAACGGATAGAGCCGCGGATCACATCGAGATCCAGACTAAGGCCCGCTTCAAAAAGAATAATGATCAGCGTAACCGTAGTGAACACCGGGCCGACGTTACCGAAATTCGCCGGCGTGACCAGGTGGAGTACAGGCCCGAGAACGATGCCAATGATCGTGAGCAGCAGAACATCAGGCACGCGCGTGCGACTGAAGATACCGGTAAAGGCGTGCGCAATGAAAATCAGCGCGCCGACTACGAGGATGTTGGTGGCGACATGCATCGAATCGCCGCGAGACTAGCGGACCTGCCTAGATGCTGCGTACGGGCATGTTAACGATGTCATGTATCTCGATAGACTCTTTTACGGCGAAAGGCTCACCATATTTTACGCCGATCAGATTGCCGTAGAAACGGGCGACCGCGGCCAGGCGTTCGGCGATTTCAGTATGGGAAGGAAATAAATCGGAAGCGCTGCCGCCGTCGCCGTATTGGGAGCGGTAGCTGAACAGCGCCGCCATGCGGCGATCGAATTGCCGCGAGATATCGACGACGAACGACGGCGCGACGTGGGCATATAGCGAAGAGTAAACGATCTTAAACGGCCGATGCGGCGGAACGTCCTCTTCAAGACGGGTCAAGCCAGCGAGAAAGCACGACTCATAGGCGATCTCGGCGGCCCGGTAGTGATCGGGATGGCGGCCGGTCCAATAGGGGAGAATCACAGTGCGCGGGCGCAGACGCCGGATCACTGCCGCGAGCGTCATCCGCGCCGCAATGGTGTTCTCGATACGCGCATCGGGCCAGCGCAGATTGTGGCGCCAGGAAAGAAGCAGGTGTTCGGCGGCGGCCCGTGACTCCTCAATACGCAGCTCCGGAGTGCCGCGCGTTCCCATGTCGCCGGCCGTGAGGTCGAGCACACCGCAGCGATAACCGCTCTCCGCCATGCGGATAATTGTGCCGCCGCAAGTCTGCTCGACATCGTCGGGGTGAGCGGCAATGGCCAACAAATCGAGCGGCGGAAGATTCTCGAACGAGTCCTGCATGCGCGAATCAGGAATATGTGTAATAGCGGCGGCGCGCCACCGGAAACAGACGTATCAAAAAAACGCCGGCCAGAAAACCGCCCACGTGAGCGAACCAGGCCACTCCGCCCGCATCGCTGAACCGGCCCGCCGAGAGCAAGCCACTTCCGAGTTGAATCAAAAACCAATAGATCAACATGAACGCGGCCGGAATATCGACGGTGGTGATGAAAAAGACAATAAAGACCAGCGTCAGCACTCGAACACGTGGGTAAAGGACTACGAAAGCTCCCATCACGCCGGCGATGGCGCCGCTAGCGCCGATAGTGGGAATTGGGCTGCCTAGATTCGTCATAAGCTGCACGGTGGCTGAGAGCACGCCGCACAGCAAATACATAAATAGAAATCGTCCGGAGCCCAAGGCATTTTCGATGTGTGAGCCGAATACCCACAGAAACCACATGTTGCCGATCAGGTGCAGCCAGCCGCCGTGCAAAAACATGGAAGTGACCAGCGCGGTGAGGCGCAACTGGTCGGGAATCAAGGCGTAATGCTGAATAAAAGCGCTGTTGAGATAGGCCGGCTGTGTCAGTTCTACGAAAAAGCAGAAAACATTCAGCCCGATGATGATCAGTGTCATCACGGGCGTGGAGTGGCGTTGCAGGAGGGCGCGTAGCGGAATCATCGAGTGGTAGCGGCGGCCGCCGGATGGTGCCTTGCGGCAGCCCGCGCACGGATATCCGGCGCTTCGTGGCGGCGCACTTTGCCGGCCTTTGCCGCATTGAGCAGTGAATCGACCTCGGCGCGCGCCGGCACGTGGCCGCGGGCGCCAATGGCGGTGCAGTTCAGCGCCGCTGCCGCGTTGGAGAATTCAAGGGCGCGGTCCATCGGCATCCCTTCGAGAATGGCATAACAAAACGCGCCGTGAAACACATCTCCCGCTCCGGTGGTATCGGCGCAAGCCACCTCGAAGGCGGCCGAGTAGAACCAACGTCCCTGGTGAAGCGCCAGCGCGCCGCGATCGCCGAGCGTCATGGCGGCGACCCGCATGCCATACTCGCGTTCCAGCGAAGCCAATGCCAGAAATGGATCGGCCTGATTGGTCCATTTCGCGGCCCAGCCCGAACCCGCTACTAAATAGTCGATATTGCGCAGCACCGGCTCAAAGTTGGGATAGATTGTGTCTACATCGATGGAAACCGCCACGCCATGTTCGCGCGCGATTCCGGATGCATACGTGGCCGCATCCAGATCGTAGCCATCGATATGCAGCATACGGGAAGAAACAATGTCCTCCTGCCGGATTTCACCCGGTTCCAGGCGCAAGCAGGGAGGCCGCTGCCAAAAGATGGTTCGCTCACCAGTGCTTTCGTCGATCACGATATACGCGGTTTGGTTGGCGCATCCTTTACGCACGATTAAACTGCTGGTATCCACGCCCGTTCCTTCCAGGCTTTGCCGTTGGATATCGCCGCGTTGATCGTCTCCGATCGTGCCGATGTAT
>JAICIH010000001.1 GCA_025924475.1 Bryobacteraceae bacterium | reverse complement strand
TCGGCGCTGGTTTGCGCGGCATTGCCGCCACGAGGTCTCGATGACGGACGGCCAAGCCGAACGCGGCAATTCGCTGGAGTACACGCCCGACCGCGGACTGTCGCCGTATGAGCAGACGCTCGAAAGCGAGCATCGAACGCTCATCGAACATGCGCTGACGAGGATCAATCCCACCTTTCAGACAGCGGTAGTACTGCGAGACATTCAGAACCTGAGCTATGAGGAAATTGCCGAGATATTGCAGGTGTCGCTCGGCACGGTGAAATCGAGAATTTTGCGCGGCCGCGAGGCTCTGCGCCGCGAGCTGACGCACAGACCGGAGAGCGGTCTTGCGGAAGCTATGGCCTAGGTGAGTCAAAGAATGGAACGTGCATGAACTGCCAGGATGGTAAACACAGTTACGGCTGTGTAGATGAGATTGTGCGCGATGGGGAGTTATCCCAATTGGACGCGCACCAGCTCGAGTGCGAAAGCTGCGAGATCCAATCGTCGGACTTGCGCGCCATCCGCTCGGCTTTGCAGATGCTGCCGCCCGTCGCGCCGCCCAAAGATCTGCGTACCCGTCTGCTGGTTAGTGCTTCCCGCGAGCGCAGACTGCTGCTTGAAGAAGATGGCTCGCGTCTGCTCCGCTTTGTAAAACGTTGGAAATTTCGCTTGAATGAGATGATGCGGCCGTTGACCATTCCGGCCACCGGCGGTTTAGCGTCGAGCCTAGTCCTTTTCAGCGCGTTGGCGTTCACGATTCTGAGTTCTACAACAGGCGTGACGTATGATGTGCCGGTGCTGGGCGCCGGCGGCGTCAGCGCGAATTTGGTTCCGGTGGAATTGCGTACGGCAGTGGTTTTGTCCATGAGTTTGGATTGGAACGGACGTATTACGAACTATGTCGTGAAGGACGGGTCCAATTCGTTTGTGGGCAATCCCAACAGGCTCGAATCGAATAACATTTCTCTGCCCCAAATACCCAGCGTGCTGGCGATGGCGCAGCCCATCTCGAGCGACATTCGCATTTCGCTTACTCCTATCGTGTATCGCCAGTAGCGGTTAGTGAGACTGCGGCAATCTCTTCCTGGCGCAGTCCTCGCTACTGCGTTGCTTTGCTTTCTCGCCCGCGGAATCTTCTACTGCTCGTTCATGCCGCTATGGGAGGGCTATGACGAATGGGCGCACTTTGGCTATATCCAGCAGATTGTAAGCACGAATCGTCCACTGGTGGATAGGACGGAGTCCGTTTCGCGCGAACTATGGGCTTCGATGAATCTGGCTCCGGCGCCGTGGAATACCGGCAAACCGTTTATCACGCAGGACGACTTTTGGCGGCTGCCCGCTGAAGAACGAGCGGCGCGGGCTGCGGCGCTGCGGAATCTGTCGCCAGGCTGGTCTAAAGAACCAGAGCGGAACGGCGCGCCAATCTATGAAGCATTGCAGCCGCCGCTTTATTACTGGATCGCTTCGATTCCCTACTGGTTGGTTGCGCACCGGCCGATTGCCGATCGCGTGTTTGTAATCCGCTGCGTGAGCCTGGCAATTGCGTGCCTGGCGATTCCGCTGGTGTTTCTGATCGGTGAGCGGGTTTTCCGGAGCGTGCTTCCCGCGCTGTTGGTCGCGATTCTGCTGGCGATGCTGCCTGAGCTGATGATCGATGTTTGCCGGGCCGGCAACGAGTGCCTGGGTATTGTTCTCTTTTCCTGGCTTACTTTGTTAGTTCTTACACCGGAAAGCAGCCGCACATCCATTTGCACGGGAATCGCGCTGGGACTGGGCCTGTTGACGAAAGCCTACTTTCTGACTTCCGTGCCGGCATTGCTGGTTATTTACGCGGTACGGGCATGGCGCGGAACCGATCGCCGGGCGCGGCTTCGTCAAGCGGTCCTGGTCTTCGGAATTGCTTTCGCGATTGCGGGCTGGTGGTATGTGCGCAATCGCATCACTACCGGCGCATGGTCGGGTCTGCTGGAATCCGCCAAGCTGGCTCATCACACGCCCGGACAGTTTCTCGAAGCAGCGATGCAGGTGAATTGGCGCAACGCCATGGATTCGATCCTCCTCTCGCATATTTGGTTTGGAGGATGGAGCTCTTTACAGGTTCGTTCCTGGATGTACCATCTGATTTTTTTCGTGATTGAGGCAAGTATTGTGGGAGTGCTGCTGGCGCTCAGGGACACAGAGAAACGGAAATCGATCGGGACGCTGGCGGCCATTTACGGCTTCTTCTGGCTGGGCCAGCTTTACAACGTTCTCTTGTTGTTCATGGCGAAAGGAGCCTCAACATCAATGGGATGGTACATGTACTGCGTGGTGGCGGCGGAACTCGTGCTGCTGGTATTGGGCATTCAAACTCTCCTGCCCAAACGGTTTCGTCCATGGGCGATTTCCATATTGATTCTGCTGGCAGGCACACTGGACTTCTATACAGTTACTTTCGTCAGCATTCCGTACTATGCAGGCTTAACCGCGCACGCAGCCAATACGGGTGCGGTGCGGGCATTTCATTTTTCTTCCCTGGAGAATATCGGCATAGCCGGAGTCATGGGGCGGCTCAGCATTATGAAAGCTGCCTGGTTGACGCCGGCAGTTCAGACGTTTTTGTATTTGATTTATGCCGCGGCTACGGCATTGTTGATCGTATTACCGTTCCGCCTGTCTATGATCACGCAGACGGTGTCAGTTGACGCAAGCTTGCCGGATAAGCGAAAGTAGCTCCCATGAACAGCTTTGTGCGGCTTGGTTTTTTCCCGCCCGGCTATAACTTCGGGTTGCTGGTATTGCGGGTATGCTTCGGGTTTGGTCTGTTTTGGTGCCATGGACTTTCGAAAATCAGCAATTTCGCGCAGATGAGCCAGCATTTTGCGGACCCGCTACACATCGGTGTACGGACGACGCTGATGCTGGCGATTTTTGCCGAGAGCGTATGCGCGTTTCTGGTGGTACTCGGGCTCGCTACCCGCTGGGCTGCGATTGTGATCGCGATCGACGTGGGAGTCGCGTTTAGCCTCGTTCACAAATTCCGCCTGACCGGGCAGGGCAACGGCGAGGTAGCCCTCCTGTACTTGACCGTGATGGTGGTCTTGTTCATTTGCGGCGCCGGCCGGTATAGCCTGGACGGCAAGGCATAGAAGCTACTTGTACGCCTGCGCCTGAATGCGATACAACTCCGCGTAACGGCCGCCGTGCGTCATCAGTTCTTCGTGCGTGCCTGACTCGACCATGTGCGCCCCATCCAGCACCACGATGAAATCAGCCATGCGCACGGTGCTGAAACGGTGCGATACCAGGATCGTGATACGGCCTTCGGCTCCAGGCTCGCGGGCAGCGGTGGTGTAACGCTCGAATAAGGCGTGCTCGGTTTCCGCATCCAACGCGGCGGTGGGTTCGTCGAGCACCAGCAGCAGCGGATCGTCGCGCATAAATCCACGCGCCAACGCAAGCTTCTGCCACTGTCCAAAGCTGATATCGACGCCCTCCGGCCAGGACGGACCTAACTGCGTCTCGAGACCCGAAGCGAGGCGCTCTACGACATCATTGGCTCCGGCCCGCTCTACTGCCGCGGCTACTGGGGCGAGTTCATCGAGCCGGCGCACATCGCCGATTCCGATGCTGTGGCGCGCGCGGAATTCGAATTTGAAGAAATCCTGAAACGCACCGGAGAGGCGCGAGCGCCAGACCTCCGGCGGCAGGCGCGTCAGATCGACGCCATCGATCAGTATCCGCCCGTTAGTCGGCTGGTAAAGAGAGCAGAGCAGCTTCACCAGCGTTGTTTTACCGGCTCCGTTCTCGCCCACGATCGCCACTACGGTTCCGGGATCGAGCCGCAGGTTCACGTCTTCGAGAACCAGCCTTTCCGTCCCTGGATAGGCGAAGGAAACGTGTTCGAAGCGAATGCCTTCGTTCCATTGCGCGGGCGGCGGCGCATCTCCGTGCTCCAGCGTTGAGGCGGCGTAGTCCTCGAGCCACGCCAGCCGCCTCGAACCATCCAGCCAGATCCCACGCAGAAATCCGATTTCGCCCACCGTAGCGGCGACGTAGAACGAAAGCCGCGCGCCGGCGGCCAGCACGAGCAGAACATCCCCGGCGCTTGCCCGCAAAACGGACGCGACGAAGACGATCGCCGCTACGTATGCAGCGCTGAATATCAACCAGCCGAGCGCGTGCCAGGCGGCGCTGGTCGAACGGCTTCGAGCGACCGGACGATACCAGCGCTCCCACGCTTCCCTTCGCTCACGAATCAGCCGGTCTCCTATGCGTGTCACGCGCACTTCCTTGCCGGGTGGAGCGGTGGTAGCGAGATTGAACAAATGCCGCGCGAGCCGATTGGCCGAAGCCCCGCGTTCTTCCGCCGCGCGCTCCACACCGGGCCGCCAGGTTGACGTCAGTACCTCCGGCAACGCAAATACCGCGAGCAGGGCCAGCGCCGGATGAATGGCCACCAGCAGTGCAATGGTTACGCCCAGCCGCAGCATCCAGCCGCCAAGAGTGAACAGCGACCAATACATATGGTCAAGAACGAAGACCTGATCGCGCAACACTGCCAGGCGATCCAGGTATTCGGGGCGCTCGTGATGTTCGATGGTAGCTACGGACGCTTGCAGCCGCGCTACGTGCGATTCGAGAGCGATGGTCACCTTGTCGCGAAAGCGGCGCTGTGTGCGATCGCTGGTAACTCGCAGGAACCAGGTCGCCGCTGCCGACAGGCCCAGGCCCAGGGCCGCGCCGATGACGAGCCCACGGCGGTGCCCGGCGATGCCGTCTCCCAGGAATTTGAACCAGAGCGCCAGCAGCGCGTCCGGTGTAGCGGCCAGCAGGCAGAATCCAAATGCGGCCACGAGCAAATGCGGCTCCGCTTCATAGCCGCGCTTGAGCGCGCGCCACATCGAAGGCAAAGCCGGCGGAAGGCTTTTGTCGACGGAAGGATGCTTACTCGAGGGCATCGAGCCCCGCTTCCTGTTCGGCGTCCTCGCCAAAGCGCGAGGCCTGCAAATTGAACATCGTCCGGTAGCGGCCGTCCGCGGCCATGAGTTCCTCGTGCGTGCCCAGTTCTATGACTTTGCCGTGCTCGAGCACGCAGATGCGATCGGCGTGGCGGACTGTCGAAAAGCGATGTGAGATCAGGATTGTGGTCGCGCGCCGCGTGGCCGCCAGAATTCGATCGAAAATCTCCGCTTCGCCGCGTACATCGAGTTGCGCGGTCGGCTCGTCGAGCAACACAAGTCCGGCGCCCGAGCGCACTGCACACAAGGCTCGCGCCAGGGCGACGCGCTGCCACTGGCCGCCGGAGAGATCCGTACTGTCCGGGTAACCGCGCGCGAGTATCGTATCGAGCGTCGCCAGATCCCGCGCTCCAGCGTCGGCGAGCGAAGCTTGAATGTGTCTGTCAGGCGCGCCTGCCGGAGCGACGTTGTCGCGGAGCGGAAGTTCGAAGCGAATGAAGTCCTGAAACACCGCTGTCACGCGCGAACGCCAGTCGTCGATGTCCAAGGTGCGCAGATCGATCCCGTCCACCTCGATCGCACCCTCCTGCGGATCGTAAAGACGGCAAAGAAGCTTCGCTAAGGTGGTTTTGCCGGCGCCGTTCTGGCCAACGATGGCGAGCGATGAACCCGCAGGAATGGTGAGATCGAAGCCGGCGAGCACCGATTGGCCGCCCGTCGGATAAGCGAATGTCACGTTGCGGAAACGGATCTCGCGAGCCGGCATTCCCGAAGTCGTCTTAGTTCCGGACACGAGTGCGCCGGCCAGCTTCATCGCTGGCTGAAGCCGCAACACGGCGGCGGCGGGGGCGGCTGCGCCATCGAGCGCCCACGATAGCCCGCCAAACGCGATCATACTTGTGCTCACGGCTGCGCTCGCAAACGTCACCAGTCTTCCCAGCGGAAGCGCGCCATCGGCGCCAGCGGCGCCCAGCGACCAGAACACTGCCACATTCGCCGCCAGCACCAGCAGCAGGCTCCAGATGACGGGCCGCTCGCGCAGCCGCGTCGCCTCCCAGCGCAGGTCAAAGAGCTGGCGCCGCCGCTGCCGGAAGCGTTCGATGACCCAATCCGACAGCCCGAACAGGCGCAGCTCTTTGGCCGCCGGAGCCTCCACAGCAAGCCGGTACGTGTAATCGGCGTGCCGCTGCGCCTCGCGCACTTCTTCCGTGTTCCGGTCTTTCCACACCGCGCTCTCCCGCAGGAGCCAATGGGTGGCGAGCCATGCAAGCACAAGCAAGAGTGGAGCCCACCAGGAGTACGCAGCGAGCACCACGGCCGAAGCAAGCCCGCCCACCATCTCCACCAGTCCTCCGGCGATGAAGTCCATAGAGATTGACATCGGAGGTCCGGTGATGCCGAGATCGAAATCGCGCGCCATCGTAAGATCGCTGGTGAGCGCGGGATTTTCGAGATGTCCCATGCCGGGCGGAGCCACGCAGGCGGCGGTAAGCCGGTCATAGAGCCACGCCGATGTCCGGCTCCCGAGGTTCGCTCCGGTAGCCTGATGAATCGGCGTCAAAACTTGCAGCAGTACGAATATCAGGCCGACGATTGCAAGCGGAGTAATGAGCGGCTCGTGGCGTTCCACCGCGCCAATCAAGGCGCCCATCGCGAGCGCGAACAGCGCCGGCAGCAGACCGCGCAGAATCAAGAGCGCCCACCAAGCCGTTGCCAGCGCGGCATCGGCTTTGAACAGCACGCCGGCGAAGATCCATTCGTTCCGGGTTCGAAGCCGTCCCATAGGTGCTTCTTCTAATTGCGCGTGCGCAGCGAGTAATCTTCCTGATTGCGTGTCAGATTCGGGTTATAGAACGGATCATGCGCGATCGTTTTTCCCCATTTCAAGCGCATGGCGGCAACTTCTTTCGGATGCGGAATCAAATCCTTTGACGTCTTCGAAAGCGACTCGTGGTGATATAGCACCGCATGCGGCGTGTACAGGTTCAAATACCCGAGGCTCGCGAGGCGCAGACAAAAATCGACGTCGTTGAAGGCAACAGCGAACTCGTCTTCATCGAATCCGTTTGCCCGCCAAAAAACGCTTGCCCGCGTCATGAGACACGCGCCGGTGACTGCACTCACGTTGCGAATAATATCTGTGAAATCGAAGTAGTGCGGTTTCGAGCCGTCCAGGCCTTTGAATGCGTGGCCGCAAT
Source organism: Bryobacteraceae bacterium (assembly GCA_025924475.1). GTDB lineage: Bacteria > Acidobacteriota > Terriglobia > Bryobacterales > Bryobacteraceae > Bog-105. Next base: position 62,309 of record JAICIH010000001.1, on the reverse strand, counting down.
TGTCGTAGAGGCCCATCACGACGCCAGCATGCTGGATGGCGCCGTTCGGATATAGCAGCTTGGCCCCGACCGCGCCTACTTCGGGCCGCAGGGCTAATTCCACCATGGCTTCGAGCCAGCCGGGCGCGATCACCGAAGTATCATCGTTCAGAAAAAGCAGCACCGGCGAAGCGCACTCGCGGGCCGCGGCGTTATTGATAGCAGAAAAATTGAACGGCTGCTCACGCGAATCGAGATAGCGCAGATTGGGATGGGAAGTCTGAAACTCCCGAACCAAACGCTCGATAGCCGTTCCCTTTGAATTATCCGTGATCACGACTTCGTAATCGCCGTATGCCGTTTTCGCGAAAATGCTTTCGAGATTGGTACGCAAGGCGTCTACTCGCCCGCCAGAGGCAATGATGATGCTCACCCGCGACCCGACAGAAATCGGATAGCGCACGCGCCAGCGTCCCGGAACCGCGCCCGGCTCTATGTGGCCGCGCCGCTCAAGCGCGCGCTTTTGGGCGTCGAGAGCATACCGTTTGTTATCGATACTCGAAGCGGTGGAAGCCGCTCCCGCGCGCCAATGGTAGAGAATTTTCGGTATATGTACGATGCGCCTGGCTTGTGCGCTCGCACGCAAAATCAAATCGTAGTCCTGGCTGCCGTCAAACGCTGGATCGAGCCGGCCGATCTTTTGCGCCAGACTTTGTGCGATCACCAGTAAATGGCAGATGTAGTTTTCCGATAACAGCAGATCGGGCGACCAATCGGGCTTAAAAAATGGATCGAAGCGTTCGCCTTGCGCGCCGATCTTGTCTTCATCGCTATAGAGAAGATCCGCGCCGGTATTTTGACTGAGCGCTTCGCAAACATAGGCCAGCGCGTGGGGAGCGAGCGTATCGTCATGATCGAGAAAGCATGCATACTCACCGGAGGCCATTTGCCAGGCAGCGTTTGCCGTCCGTGAAATGCCGCCCCGCTGTTGCGTACGCGTTACTTTGATGCGATTGTCCCGCGCCGCAAATTCCGCGAGAATTTCAGCTACTTCGGCGCGATCGGAGCAATCATCGGCGATGCACAACTCCCAACGCGCATAAGACTGGTTGAGAACCGATTCGATCGCGGCCCTCAGTTCCGCAGGCACAGTGTTGTAGACCGGCATCACGATACTGATTAGCGGCTGCACGGTGAGGCCCTTGAGCTTCAGTTGGATCAGGTCATCGTCGGACTTCTCGAATTCGTGAATCCAGCGGTCGTAAGCCGAGGCGAATCCTTTTTCGTGATCGATCTCGACCGACGTTCTGGTCTCGCGCACCACTTCGCCGTGCGAGAGCAATCGGAGCGTGAGCGGGTACTTTCCCGAAGGAAGCGTAGTGGAATCGAATTCCATCGCGAAGCCGGCGCGGCCCGTGGTGTCCAGATTGGGATGCGACTTCTTCACATCGGGGCGCGGAATGGAGGGCTTCACTTCGATCGCGGCGAGTCCCGGGCCTTCCAATCGCACGGTGTCCACGCCGCCTTGCGCCAGGCACCAGCCGCGCACGACGATGACTCCGCTGCGCGGCCTTGGATCGGTGGCGCGCGGCTCATCGCAAACCAAGTACGTGTTCTTCTGGCCGGAGCTGAAGGCATCGTCGCGTTGCCCGGCCGGCAGGACCTTCTTGGCAATCTCGCCGGCGGCGCGCAGCGTGCGCCACACTCGCCCGGTCGTCAGATCCATGAAATTGCGGTCGAGGCGCGCAATCGAAGCCTGCTGCGCAACGATCTGCGCCTGCTGGGTGTCGAGCAGTTCCAGCACGCGCGCCAGATGGCGCTCCGAAGCCCGCAGCTCCGCGCGCAACTGCTGCACTTCTTCGCGCGTGGCCTCCAATTGCGCTTCCACCGGATCGAGCTGCTTCATTCCTTCTTGCACGATAGCGCAAGGCTACACTGAATCGTGTCCCAAAAATTTGGGCAGCACTTTTTGGTTCGGGACACGATTCTGGAACCCTTGGCGGCTGCCTGTGGCGAGAAGCTGACGCGTACGATCGAGATCGGTCCGGGCCGCGGCACGCTCACTCGGCACTTGTTGCCCCGCACCGCCGAGTTGCATGCCATAGAAATCGATAGCGCGCTCGCCGCGCGCCTGCGCATCCAATTTGCCGCCGAACCGAAACTGCATGTCCATGAAGCCGACGTTTTAGATACCGATTTGAGCAAGTGGGGTGAGGCGGTGGTAACAGGCAATCTGCCGTACTACATCACCTCGCCCATCCTGAAAAAATTCCTGGCGCTGGATGCGCGTTTTGGGACGGCTGTATTCCTGGTCCAGTGGGAAGTAGCGGAACGGCTGGTCGCCGCTCCGGGTACACGCGCGTTCGGTTATCTGTCAGTGGCGGCGCAGCTCGTCTGCGAAGTGGAATTGCTGCGCAAAGTGCCGCCGGCGGCATTTGTGCCGCCTCCTAAGGTGGATTCGGGCGCTGTGCGTCTTCGCCGCAAGAAAACGCCGCCGCAGGATCTCGACGATCTCCTGGTCTTTGCAGGCCGCTGCTTCACGCACAAACGGAAAACGCTGCGCAATAACCTGCGCCCATTCTATGGCGAGAGGATCGCTGGTTGGCCGGAGGGGGGGTTACGAGCCGAACAGCTCACGCTTGCGCAATTCGTGGAATTGCACACGCGGCTGAAATTAAACCAATGAAGCTTTCTGGACCTTGCCGTTGCGGATGCACGAGGTGCAGACGCGAACCCGCTTCCCCGCCCCTTTGACAAGGGCGTGGACGGTCTGGAGATTCAAATTCCAGCGACGCTTCGAGACATTATGGGCGTGGCTGATTTTATGTCCGAATTGCGGACCCCGGCCACAGATTTCACAAACTTTTGCCATGACACACCCCCGCTCAACACGTGCTGAGCGCGTAAACTGTAAGTCTAGCATGAGCTGTTGCAGCGCCTCGATCTGAACTGGCGGAAAGGGGGGCAACGGCGGCGGAACAAAAGCCCGAACTGGCTCGTTGCCACAGGTGTTAATGACATAACGGCCAAACCTCTGATTTTGCTCGCCTTTGGCCAGTGAAAATTATCCTTTCGTTGTGAGTCGCTTAACGAAAGGATACACTCATTTCGTTTCGTTCGCGGATATGATCCGCTATCTTCGTTGGGCGAAACCATCGGATTGGTCCTGATTTCTATGCCGCCAACGCCTGTCGAAACCGCTCTTCCAAATCTTCCTTCCCGAGCGCTGTACTGATGAACAATTCTTGCCTGGCCCCGGCACTCAGAGCGATTGCTTTCCAGCCGTTGGTTGTCGGCACCGTCGCATGAATCGCGGGCGCTCCTCGCGCGTCACGCACCTTCCGAATCACTCCGGGAATGACTGAACGAATTTCGGGATTCTCACGCAGCAAACGCTCGAGGACCGGCCGCAGACCGTCGATAATACTGTGCTCGATCTTCAGCCTGTTCTTTTCCGCTCGCAGCCTCATACGATCACTTGAATCGCTTCTTATACAGAAAATCGATCCCGAACTCGCCGTTATCATCGCGCAGCGCTACCACCGAAAACTGCCGGTTGAGCGACCACTCGAGGCGAAATATCTGCTCCGAAGTTTGCGATAGGTTCGTGACGTACGTAATGCTGATATCGCGCGAAATCTGTTGCTCGAGCGTCAGGCGCGCCTGCGGCGTGTTCGTGATGCCTTGCACCAGCGGGTCGATTTTGATGTTGGCGATGCCGAACAGCCGCGAGAGCCGGTTCGAAACCGGAGACACGGCGGCGCCTAAAACCGAGTCCGCGCCTGATTGCAGCGTGTTGCTCTCATTGGAAACCGATGAACGATTTGCGGTTCGAGCAGTATCCGGCGCGCGGCCTACGGTCAGCAATGCAATGATGTCTCTCGGCTGTAGCGGCGGGTCCGAGCGATAGGTAATATTCAGCCTATTTAGCGTCCCGGCGATCGTGATATCCACCGTGATGCCGCGAGTCTGCGTTTCCAGATCCAGGTCGAGTACCGGCTCAATCTTTACGGAATTAAAAAAGCTGATCTCCCCGCGATTGATGCTGTAGCGGGTGCCAAATACGCGGATATCGCCCTGGTTGGCTGCGAGGCTCCCGAGCAGGATGGGGTGATCCGGAGTGCCGCGGAGTTGCAGATTAATTTCGGCCTCCACGTCGCGGCTCAGGGCAGTGCTGAACTGCATATTCGGCGCGCTCTCGACTGTTATGTCGAGATGCAGCCCGCTCAAAAAAGAATTATCGGCCGGCGCTGTTGCAGCCGCATTGCTGAAAGAAGCGAGCAGCGGTCCCACGTCCGTATTGGCGTTGAAAACCACACGCGATATGGTGAGCGTTCCGGAAAGAATACTGCTGTTACTTGTTCCGCTCAGCCGGAGCGAGGAGTTGGCGGTGACGCTGATGCTGCCTGCGTAACGCACACGCACTTCGTGCGCTTGTCCTTCCAGGTGATACACGAGCGGGCCGTTTCCCCCAAAACTGACGAACCCGCCGAGCGACATCTCCCCGCCGCCCGATTTGGCTGTCATTTTCTGCAGCGTGGCGCGATTGCGATTGAAGACCACGGTACCGTTCACCGCCGTCAATCCGTTCGAAAAGTTCGTTACAAAAAACGAGCCATTCTCGATCGAGAGCGTTCCGTCTATCGTAGGGTCGCGGAACGTTCCTCCGACGGCAGCCGAGATGACCGACCGGCCGGACGAGTCCACATTGGGATCGAACAGATGAAAAATCCGCAAGTTGACCGACCCGTTCAGCTTCAAGCCCGCGGCATCGCCGGCATTTTTTCCAAGATAGGGAACGGAACCCGCGATATTCAGGTTGGTCTCATTGCCTTCCAGGTGAAAGCTGCGCACGCGGGCAATGCCGCCGCTCGCCTCGATCACAATCGGGCCGGAGTTATTTAGTGCGAGATCAGGTGTACCGGGCTTACCGAGAGTCTCCCGCGGGGCGCGCGAAGCGATCTGCAGTTGGCTGATCTCAAGTCTGGCGGTCAGCTTCTCCGGTTGCCGGAGAGGACCTTCGAAGCGAATGCCGCCTTCGATCGAGCCATCTATAAGGCCGTTCGCAGGCGCACCCGTGAGCGCGGTGAATGTGGCCATACCGATGCGATCGAAGTGCAAAGCGCCTTTTACCGGAAGTCCGTCGATTAACCGTGCCTCGGCTTCACCCCGCACGGGAACTTTGTCCAGATCGCCGCTCAAAGTCGTTCGCAGCACGTTGTTCAGGGTGGCTGTGTCCAGGACAAGATCGCCATAGCGGACATTGTTGCGCTGGATGTCGCGAAACTCGATGCGTCCGTCAGCGCCCGCGGGTTCTATCCGGTTCGCGGCTGTAACCCGCACGGCGCCGGCCATATGTATTCGCACTTGCGCGTCCAAACCTGCTTGATACTTCCGTACATGGTCCAGGCTCGATAACGCGAAAACGTTGCTGTCGGCCTGGAAGCGGACATTTCCGGAAGGCTGGTATTCGCCCGAAAAGCGAAGCGTCGCCGGTCCTTTCTGCACGTGGCCGTTGGCGATTTGCCATCTGGCGCTTTCGACCGCCGCATCGAATTGTGCTCGATCGAAGCGCTCGCCATAGAGCGCGCCGTTCTCCACCAAAATGTGAGCATTGCCATGTGGCTGGCGAAGCGAGCCGGAGAGCTCTACTGAGCCGGATGCGATCCCGGCAGCCGTTGGCAGATTTGCCGGCAACAGATTCTTGTCGCGAGCAAGATCCAGACCCTCGAACCGCGCATTCAGATGCGCGGGCGCGGCCATTGAGATAGAGCCATCGCTCCATGCCACGCTTCCCGCGCCTCTCGCCCGCAGTGCCCCTTTACGCAAATCGAAGGAGGCGGCGTGAAGTTGGCCGGCGTCCACGCGAAATTTGGAATGAAGTTCCTCCCACTGCTCGCCCCGGAATCGGAAACGCCTGAGCGAAGCTTCGCCGTCTACCTGGCCGCCCCGCACTACACCTTCGAAATGCGCCCTTCCACCGGCGTTCAATACCGGCAATGAGTCCGCCGGTATGGGCCGCGGCAGCATTGCCAGGCCAGGGCGTAAGTCGTCCAAATTTGTGCTGTCTGCCGCAACCCGCAACTCTCCTCCGAAGCTGCCCGAGAACGAGGCTTGGCTGTTGGGAAGCTGCACGTGGGAATTTCCGAATTCGACCCTATGGCCACGCTCGCGATACGTGAATGGAATCTCTCCGGATACCGGAATTCCTTCCGGAGAAGGAACAATTCGCATTCGCGCTTGCAGCGTGAAATCGCTGCGCGGCGCGCTCAATGCGCCGGTTACATGCACAGGCCCTTGCGCCATTCCACTCCAGGCCCAAGGCCGAGAAGTGAAATAGCGCGCGGCTTCGGCGAGCGGCAAGCGGCTGATGGCGCCATCAAAGCGGAAATCGCGATGCTGCTGTATGCCGGCTTCGCCCGTCAGCTTCGCACCCGCATAAGTCGCCACCACGCGTTTTAGCAGCACCTCTTGCCCGGAAGTAACAACGTCGCAATCGGCATTTACATTGCGCCATTGCCGGTACGTCACTTGGCGCGCTTCGGCATGGCCGCTGAATGTTGCGCCGGTGTTCTGTTCGTAGCGGCTCGTTCCATGAAAGGAAACGCGGCCGCCGGTGAATCCTTCTAAAGGGGCGACTTGCTTCCACTCGTCTGCCGTAAGCGCGCCATCCACTTGAAAGGTCGCGCTCGGCTGGAGGAAATTCCGGATGCTTCCGCTCGCCCGTATATTCGAGCCGCCGCTGGTAAGAGTGAAGCGGCGAAACGTCAATTGGTCCTGTTGCAGCGCGGCGCTTGCTTGTACCGCAAATGCCGGGACATGAAATTCGCCGGACTCGATGCGCAAACGCTCCGATGCCAATTCGATTTCATAATGCGGTTGCGCCCGCCCATAACCGGCCGACAGCCGAATATCCTCGGCGCGCAGTTGGAATGGAATTCGCCGCTCGTCCGTCACTACCATTCCATTCGACAATGCAAAACGTCGTACTTTGAGATCGAGCAGCGTTTTCGTTACATTCGTTCTCGCCCCGAAACGAGGGGTGGGAATATTGGTGGTCCCATCCGCGCGCACCAGCAGATGGATTTCGGGCCGCTCCAGCGTGAGCGATGCGATACGCACATCTCGCGTCACGAGTGAAACGATGCGAAGGGTGATACGGCCTTTCTCTATTCGCAAAAGCGGCGGCTACCCGCTGGATTCCGTTCCATGAACCACCAGGCGGCCAAAATCGGCCGTGAGCGTCCGCCAGTCATATTGAAAATCGCCAAGCTCGACCCCTGCGCCCGTGCTTTCCTGAATTTCCGAAATAATCTTGTTTCTGATCGTTTCGCGCAGCCAGGTGGACTTTAGAATCCACCATGTACCGAAGACGCCTACTGCGACGATGCCGCCGAAAACGATACTCGCCGCCAACCAGATCCGACGGGAACGCTTCATTGCAAGCTCTTATCCAAGTACACGATGTTGACCTGCCGCCGGCTCTCCGCTAGCCAGCCGTTCAATGCGGCATCCGTACGCGCTTCCATCAGCGTGTTTCGAATCGATTCACGCGTTGTATTCCTGCCGGCTTCTCCTTTATAAGCAGCCTCGATTTCTTCATCAGAAACCGCGGCGTCGGGCCGGAACCGGTATTCGATAAAGCGAAGCGTCACAAGCTGCGCTTCTAGATGCTGCCGCAACGTATTTTCCGTCAGTTGATACGCTGCAAGAGCCTTGGCGAGCCCCGCCGCGCCGCCATTCTGCGTCCGGATCTGCTCCAGATACAGATCCACGTCCCCTTGGCCGGGCAGCGGATAGCGGCTCTGCTCCATCTCGCGGCGAATCAGCAATTGCTCCACCAGCCGGTCGGCTGCCGCGCGGCGCGTCTCGAGATCTCTCGCCATCGGCCGTCGATTCAGCAGCGCGGTGACGCGAATTTCCTCATCCAACTGCAATTGCGTAATGGTTTGCTGGCCGACCGCTACTACCAGGCGATCCACGATTTCCGCGCCCAGCGAACACGCCAGACACATTGCCAGTAACAGAGTTTTCAAAACGCCTGCCCCAGGGAAAAATGAAATTGGAAAGCGCTAATCTTTTGCACGGTAGAAATCGCCGTCCCATCCACCAAGTCTTGCACCGTTCCCTTCAAGCCGAAAAACCGCGGAGCGTTGGGGCTGAAAGAAAAATCGAGGCGTACCGGCCCGATTGGTGTGCGATAACGAATTCCGACACCGGCCGACTGCACCATATAGCTAAAATCGCGAAGGTCCCGCTGCCGGAATCGGAAGCTGAGGTCATTGAGCGAGCTATACACGTTTCCAGCGTCATGAAACAGCACGCCGCCAACGTTATCGCCAAAAAGAGGGAACCGCAGTTCAAACGTATTGGTGAATAGCGCGTTACCGCCTAGCGGGAATCCGGTTGTGAGATCGCGCGGTCCCGCCTGAAAGTCGGGGAAAGCGCGCAAGGAAGTCGAGCCGCCCGAATAGATGCGCTCGGCGAGCGGAATGCCTGGGCGGCCGCCAACCCGGCTGATCAGCCCGAACTGCGTGCTGCGCGCAAACACCAGATCGCGCCGCAACAAGTGGTAGGTAGAGTTGCGAAACAGCCCGCGCGCGAAGTGCGTCTGAGAGCCCAGAAAACCGGGCGCATAGCTCAGATCGAGTGAAGTGAACACACCGTGATGCGCGTCCGATGGATCGTCGCGTTTGTCTTCGATAAAAGAAAAGCTTGCCAGCCCGACGGTTTCCGGTTGCGAGAGCAGAGGCACCAGCAGCGGCTCGATTTTCAAATTCGAGACGGTTACGTTGCGAAACACCAGACGATACTGCAGCGTATAAGCGCGCGAAAGCCGCTGCGCCAGTTGAATCGATCCCTCACGCCGGTGTGCGGTGTATGTCCGCACGTCGTTCGAGTTCTCGATCAGAGCCGTTGTCGTCAAACTCAGCGCTTCGTTCGAAACGAATTGCGGAATGAAATAGGTGATTGCCGCGCGCTGGTCGATGGTAGAGGCCGCCGTTTGTAAGCCGAGCGTTTGGCCCAGGCCGAACAGGTTAATTCGCGTCACGCCCACCGCGAGGCGCGGCGCGAAGCCGGCACGTCCGGCGGGATTGTCCAGACTCGTCACGCCTCCTCCGATACGCGCGATTTGCGCGCCCACGCCCACGTTCAACGAATAGTGCCGCGCTTCGTCCATGTCGTAAAGAACGTTCTTCTGATCCTCGTCTCCGGCTGGATTTTGAATAGCCGTGTTGACGCGCGCGAAAATCCCGAGGTCGTAGAGTCTACGCTGGCTATCGGTTTCCTTGGACAGCGAAAGCGGCTCGCCGCTCTTCAACTCCATCCGGTCGTAAACCAGCCGGGAGCGGGTTGTCTCGAGCCCGCTTACCAAAACATCCCGCACGTATTTGCGTTTTCCAGGCCGCAGCACATAATGCAGGTTGACGTGGTTGGGCAGCTTTGCCGGCGTCGCGTCATAGTCGAACGTGGCGTTCAAATAACCGAGATTGTAGTAGTAGTTCAGAAAATTGTCGCGGTCGTCAGCCACGCTTGCTTCACTGAACGGTTGATTTGTGGACGACGCCAGCATATCTTCGAGGGCCAGACGATCGGCGGCGTCTACGCCCTCCATAGACAAGTTCGATACAAACCATTGCGGCCCTTCTTCGATATCGAGAAAGACCGCCAGGTGCCCCTCGGAGCCGCGGTAATCGTCTTCCACACGAGACGTGACCTTCACATCGCGAAATCCGTTCGAAGAATAAAGGCTGCGGATGGCTTGCAGGTCCTGCTGCAAATATTCGTCATTGAAGCGCCCGTGCGGGAAACGCGGAAGCCTCGCCGGCTCCATCAGCAGGCGCTCGCGAATTGTCTCCCGCGAAAAATAATGATTGCCGCTGATACCGAGATGCACAAATTTGTGCCGGCGCCCGCGATGAACGGTGTAGGTGATCGTGCGTTTGGCGGAGTTCTCCGCGCCCTCCACAGAATGGGTTACCGACGCTTCGAAATACCCTTCCGACTGAAAATATTGGGCCAGGTTGCGATCGCCTTCGATCAGCAAATCCGGATCGACGGAGCGCTCCTGGTAGATCGGCAGCAATTGCGTCAATTTGCCGCGCCTGATTCTCGCGCCTTCGACATGTACATTTACGCGCGGTCCTGCGACTATATCGAGTCCGGGTTTTACGCGATTGGTCTTTTCTTCGTAGTCGAGCCGGGTTAGGGTCACTTTCGATTCGAGCAGGTCTTTTTTCTCGTACAGACGGCGTACGTTCTCGAGGCCCTGCCGTACGCGCGCGTCGGTCACCTGCTGCCATCCGAGCAGTCCATAGAGTCTCTTCCAATGCGTCGCCCGGATAATCGACGCATCCGGCCGCTGTGGATCGCCTTCGATTACAGGCCTGTCAAAGCGCGCGCGCTCGCCGCTGACGATATGGAACGTGAGATTCGCCTGTTCGGTTGATGGCCGTTGTTCCACGTTGGCAGTCACATCGGCGTGGTAGAAGCCGTTCTGGCGAAGCAGGTTTTTCAGCGACTCAACGGCTTGGTTCTTGTCGGCTTCGACAAACGGCATCCCGAGCCGTAGCTTAGTTGCGCTCATCAGTTGGCCGCTATTTGGCGGCTGCGGCACGCCTGAAATTTCGACGTGTCCCACGAAATACGCGTTCTGCGTTAAAAACCGCAAGGCAACGCCGCCGGCCGCAGTTTTCTCCGCATCGACGGCCAGGTCCGCAAACCGGCCCGTCGCAAAAAGATTCTGGATGGCGCTTCGCAGCTCCCGTTCGTGAAATGTCGAACCCGTTCGGAACGGCAGCCGGGCTTGCAATTGGGCCTCGGTCAGCGGTTGGCTCGCCGGCTCAAACGCGATGCTTACGATCGGCAAACCTTCATATTGCAGCGCTTCCTGAATCGGCGACGTGTCCGGCGATGCGTTTCGATCGTCGAATCCGGCACCTGGCATGGCCAACAGCAATAGCGCCAACGCGGCTGTTAGGATCGTCGTATATGGCGCCGGACGAGAAAGAGCGGTATTCCCGGCAGATTCTTTTCCCGGCGATAGGGGAAGCCGGCCAGGCCCGTATTCAGAGCGCCACAGTCGCCATTGTTGGCTGCGGCGCGCTAGGCAGTTTTCAGGCGGAGGCCCTTGCGCGCGCCGGCGTGGGCCGCCTTCGCTTGATCGACCGCGACTACGTGGACTATACAAACCTTCAAAGGCAGTGGCTCTATGACGAAACCGACGCACGCAATGAGTCTCCGAAAGCCATCGCCGCGGCGCGAAGATTACATCAAATCAATCGCCATGTGCTGACTGAGCCGCTGGTCACCGATCTCTCGCCATCGAATGCCGAAGAGCTAATCGCCGAATCCGATCTGATTCTCGACGGCACGGACAATCTCGAGACCCGTTATCTCCTCAACGATCTTAGCGTCAAGCGCAAGATTCCCTGGATCTACGGCGCCGCGATCGCCAGCTACGGGGTGGTGATGCCCATTGTGCCCGAGCGTGGTCCTTGCTTCGCGTGCATCTATCCGGAGCCGCCCACGGGAGTGCAGCCGGCCTGCGATGTGAATGGCGTGCTGGCCCCCGCTACTGCGAGCGTCGCGTCTTTGCAGGTTGCTCTCGCGCTGCGTCTGCTGGTTGAAGGCGAGCCGGTTGCGTCGAATATCCAAACGCTGGATGTCTGGACCGGCGTATTTCGACAGGTCAGCGCCGGCCCGCGCGACCCATCCTGCCGCGTATGCGCGCAGCGGAAATTCGATTACCTCGAAGAGCGCCGCCGTGTTCCGGTAAGCCTGTGCGGCCGCAACGCCGTGCAGTTACACGAACACACGCGAGCGTTGAATTTGGATGAGCTCGCGGCACGCCTGCGCCCGCTTGGCGATGTGCGTGTGAATGAATTCGCGCTGCGGCTTTCGTTGGACAAATACCAGTTGACGTTCTTCCCGGATGGCCGCGCCATCGTCAAAGGCACAACAGACGTGGGTGTAGCGCGCGGCGTCTACGCGCGGCTGATCGGCGCCTGAGCGCCACGCGACAAGTTCGCCTCTACTCGTACCGGAGGGCCAGCATGGGATCGATTCTGGTAGCGCGCCGTACCGGAAAGATGTACGAAGCGGCAGCAACTATCGCCAACAGCACAGCCACGCCAACGAAGGTCAACGCATCGAATGGACTCACGCCATATAACAGCCCGGCAATCAACCGGCTCAAGGAGGCGGCCAGCAACAATCCTGCCAATAAGCCCGCGAGGGTCAGCCGGAGTCCCTGCCAAGCGATCATTCTTAAGATGTCCGTCCGCTTTGCCCCCACGGCCATGCGAATCCCGATTTCGCGGGTCCGCTGCGTTACCGTATACGACATCACTCCAAATAATCCGACGGCCGCCAGCACCAGCGCGAGTCCGGCAAATGCACCCAACAGCAGCGTCTGGACTCGTGCATCCTGTGTATTTTTGCCGATTACTTCTTCCATCGTCCGCGGGCGCAGTATCGCCAGACCACGGTCGAGCGCCTGCATCGTCCGGCGCACGTCGCGGAGAACAGCGATTGGAGCGATTGCAGTCTTGAGCGTCAGATTGCTTGACGAGTTGTACGGTAGCTCCACTGTCTGCGGAAGATACGCCTGCGGCATTGTTTTGGCGCGAATCCCGTACTCCTTCACGTCATCGACGATGCCGACGACCATTACCTTCGCACCATTCAACCGGAACGTTCTGCCTAGCGGATTCTGATTCTTCCAAAACGTGCGCGCTGCCATCTTGCTAATGATCGCGTGCAGCATCAAATCCGGCGGAATTTCGGGCGCCGCATTCCCGGCTGCGAGAAACAGGTCATACAGTTTCTGCGAAGCTGCCGCGTCGTGATCCAGATCGCCGCTGTTAAAGCCGCGCCCACGCAGCACCGGGATGCCGAATGTCCGGAAATAGTCGCGCGTCACGTGATTAAACCCGATCAGCGTACTGGATAGAGCCGGATCCGAAATGCCATCCAGCTTAATGTATCCATTGTTTCCGCCTTCCAGGGGGATTTCGGTCGAGAGTGCCGCGGACTCCACACCGGGCGTGCGGCGTGTCCGCTCCAGCAGTTCATCGAAAAAGCGGCGGCGCGCTGCCAGTCCAGGATAGTTTGCCTTCGGAAGGTTGATGCTCATCGTCAGCAGATTGTGTGGATCGACTCCGATGCCGGCTCTCTGCAATTTTAAGAAGCTGCGCAGCAGCAAGCCTGCTCCGACCAGGAGCGCAAGCGTCACTGCGATCTCGCCGAGAATCAGCGCGTCCCGGAGTCGTTGCCCTGCTGTTCCCGGGCTCACCACCGCCTGCGTAGCCACTTTCAGGGACTCGTTGAGTTGAGGGCGCGATAGTTGTAGCGCCGGCGCGAGGCCGAACAGCACGGCGGTCAGCGCGCTCAAGGCCAACGTGAACAAAAGCACCGTACCATCGATGCCGATTGGATTGAAGCGCGGCACGAAAGGCGTTGTCGCGCGGTCAAGCAGCCGCAGACACCACCATGCACCCAATCCTCCCAGCGCGGTACCGGCCAACGCCAGCAGCAAACTCTCGATAATCAACTGCCAAATTAATCGCCATCGTCCCGCGCCCAAACTCGCACGCAGCGCCATCTCCTGCTGTCGCGACGCGGCCCGCGCCAGCAGCAGATTGGCGACGTTTACACAAGCGATCAGAAGCACCAACGCCACAGCGCCGAGCAGCACCAGCAGCCGCTCCCGCGTTCCGCCCACCAGCGGTCCTTTAGCGGAAAAAGCACCGCGTGTACCTTGCTATTCGCGTCGGGAAACTGCTTTTCCAGCCGCAGCGAGATGCCGAGCAAATCCTGCCGCGCCTGCTCGAGCGTCACGCCGCGCTTCATTTTGCCGATCACGTTATAGCCGTGATTGCCGCGTGTTTTAAAGTTCTTGCCGTTCATGTCAAACGGAACCCAAACGTCCGTTGTGCTTGGGAAATGAAAGCTCGGCGGCATGACGCCGATAACGGTGTACCTTTCCGCATCAAGTTCGACGGTTTTGCCAATCGCGCCCGTTTTTCCTCCAAAGTGCTGCTGCCAGAAGCCGTAGCTGAGCAGCGCGATGCGGTTTCTGCCCGCAACATCCTCGCCCTTCGCAAACGAGCGGCCCGCTGTGGGTGCGATACCCAGCAGCTTGAAAAAGTTCGCCTGCACCTCGGTGACTGCCGCGGCAGCCGGTTCATTTGGTCCGGCCATGTTTCGGTTGCCGGTCCAGGAAAATACAGTGGTGGCCTCGAATGTGCGGTTCTGCGCCTGCCAATCGAGATAGTCGGCGGGATTGACTGGATACGTTCCCGGCGCTTCCTCGGTCTCGCGCGCTTCCACGAGCCGGTCCGGATCCGAAAACGGCAAAGGTTGCAGCAGCACCGCGTTTACGACGGAAAAAATAGCCGTGTTCGCTCCAATGCCGAGGGCCAGCGTCAAGACCGCCACGGCCGCGAAGCCCGGATTACGCCGCAACTGCCGCAAGCCATACGCGATATCCATCCGAAGCGTCTCGAGTACCGTCCATGTCCACATGTCCCGGCTCCTCTCCTCGGTCGAGGTCACATTACCGAAGCGCCGCCGGGCTTGGTCCCGCGCTTCTTCGAGCCGCATCCCGTCAGCTACGTTTTCCGCTTCTTCCATTGCCAGATGCGTGCGGATTTCTTCCGCAAGGTCGTCCGGCCTGCGCCAAAGAAGAAAACGGACCTTCGAGAGCGTGCGCCGCCAGCTCATCCGCCTTCCTCTATTTCCGCCGGCCGTAAGACCCCAGTGACCGCCCGCACAAAACGGTCCCAGCGCGATGTTTCGGCTGTCAGTTTGCGCCGTCCCGCCGCGGTGAGCCGGTAGTATTTTGCGCGTTGATTGTTGTCCGAAATGCCCCAGGCCGCAGTGATCCAGCCCTCCTGGAGCAGGCGCTGCAGCGCGGGATAGAGCGAACCATGCTCCACCTTCAAAGCGTCTTCCGACATTCGTTCAATCGATTTCGCGATACCGTGCCCGTGCGCCGGACCCCATTGCAGCGTGCGCAGAATGAGCACATCCAGCGCGCCGTAGATCAGATCGACGCGATCGTCCACACGCTTTCTCACCTAGTAGGAGTTCTACCACAAAGGAGGTAGAAAATCTACTACTCGATTCGGGTGCAGCGCGGCGAGTAAGCGCGGCAAGTTCATGCGAAGATTAAGAAAGCCCACCGAAGGGCGGTTAGCTCAGCCGGTTAGAGCGCCTGCCTTACAAGCAGGAGGTCGATGGTTCGATCCCGTCACCGCCCACCAGTTCTCGGTCCACACCGACAATGCCTGCATGGACAAATTGTCTATACAATAAAGCAGGATGACCTCGTTTGCCGCTTGGGATCCGGAGAAGGCGAAAGCCAATCAGAAGGCCCATGAGATGCCGACAACAATCAGGATCGTTCCAAACAGCGCAAAAAAGATACCCGGAGCGGCTTCTCCTAGTGACAGCGAATAGCCCGCACCTTTGGCCTCCAGATTCGCCGGGCCGATAAATCCGGAGAGGAATAGCCGGTATCCCAGATATGCGAAAAACGTCCCCACCGACAGCACAGCGAGTCGAAAAATCAGCTCGGTGAGTTGGCTCTTCAACGAGAATTTCATCTGGTCGACAGCCGCTTGCTGTAAATTCGACCACAGTTCTCGCTGTAAGCTGGTCGCCATGCGTTCTTGCGCTTCCAACAGTTCGGGAGTAACTTCGGCGACCGGTGGATGACTCGGGACGGACGCACTCATAAACGGCAAGCCCAGTACAACGCCGCAGCCTCGGTGTGTTTACAGCGGCTGAAGTTGACACAAAATTATATCAGTTGGAATGCATTCATGGGCCGCTGCTTCCTACTTTTCCCAAGCCGCATACACACGACCGTGCGCTGTCTTACCTCGTTGCCGACGTGCTGGCTGCCAATTGTTATTCGATGCGGCTGATCCAGGGTGGACTGCGTTCCATCCTACAAAGAGGATGGATTCGCAGTCCGCAGGAAAGGAAAGCAAATCGATGTTTTCCTTAAACCGTGATTCAGTTTTGCATCGCTACGGGCGAGGCTCCATTCTCCCTGCGGAAATAGCCGTACTGGATCAAAAGATTGAGCTGATTTCTTGAAACCTTCCGAGCCGCTGCACACAAAGTTAAGTTAGGATTCATCAACTACTATTCCTCGTAGCGTCTGGCTGCTGCATTTGGCCATTCGGAATCTCCGGCTCAAAATGACATAAGCTAAACACGAACGTGCTCCGTCTGCTCATTGCCGCCTTGTTGGCCGCCAGCTTCGCGGCCACGGCGCAGCTGGACGATCTTCCGCCGGGCGTTCTGAAGGCTGCCAAAGCCATGACCGTAAACCGCGAACTGGTGAAGCATGTCGCGAAGGTCACTTGTTTAGAGACGATTCGGCGAACCGATTTGGCGAGAAATCAGCGGCGCATCAAGGACCAGGACGTCATTCAAGTGGAGGTGGCGGTTGGCGGCGGCCGGGAGGTTTTCTCATGGCCAGGTCAAAACAATTTTTCCGACAATGAGTTGGCGCAAATCGTAGGACATGGCATGGTGGCCACCGGCCTGTTCCAGTCGATGGTGAATACCGTATTCGCCGGCAACGCCGCCGCTATTCATTGGATCGGCGAGAGCACTCTGCATGGCCATCCGGCCTATCACTTTCGCTACAAAGTACCTTCGTTTTTGAGCCGCTGGCAGGTGGATTGGCTGGGCGCTCGCGGCACCGTTGGAGAAGAAGGCGAATTCTGGATCGACGCTTCGCAGTTCACGTTGCTCCGGTTAAGCGTAGACGCGGCCGATATACCTCCCGCCTTGCCGCTTCAACACCTGAGGATCATCATCGACTATCGGCCAGAATCGATTGGAGCGGCGAAAACGCTATTGCCGGAGTCGGCCGGCGTTGTTGCCGCCGAATGGAACGGGGTGTTGCATCGGGCCGAAGTGTCGTTCTCGCATTGCCGGGTATTTGGCGCTGAATCCACGCTCCTGCTCTCGGCAGCCGACCTGGTCAAAGAAGTTTCTCAATTTCAAAAGAGTCGCGAGGTACTGCCGGCAGGCTTGACGCTGCCGCTCACGCTCGAGACGCCCATTGATTCGGCCATCGCGATGGTCGGCGACAAAATTCGCGCGCGGCTCGAAGAGCCGGTTGCACTACCCGATAACTCCACTATTCCCCAAGGAGCGACGGCCGAAGGATATCTCCGCCAACTGGAGCGGCTCAACGATGGTGGGTCGTCGTACTACCAGGTGGGTTTAGAGTTCGATCGCATGCTTTGGCCGGGACATTCCGCCGACTTTTTCGCCGAGTCGTTCTCCACCCTGCCAGAGCTTCGCCTCAGTCGTGGCGTCCGGAGCGGCCACAGAGGAAATTGGCTCACCATGGAATCCCAGTCCGAAGTTATTCAACCAGTACACATACCTGGCGTGGCAAGTTTTGTATTGGAGGGAGAGCGCGTTCACGTGGCCAAAGGGTTCCGGATTGTTTGGAGGACGCGCACGCCCGCCCGATCCCGGGATGGGACCAAATAGACTGCGCGAAAACACCGGTCCTATTTCACCCTTGCGTGCGGGGCGCCGTCTTCAAATTGCGCATCCACCGGATCACGTCGCGCAGCGCACGGACATAATGGGGGCCCACGCCGAATAAACGAAACGAGGAGCTTCCCATATCCACCGTTCGATTAATCCACGAAATGGGAACTTCCTTGATTCGATAGCCCGCCGCGATCGATTTCAAACCGATCTCGGCGTTAGCGGCAAAGTGGTTCTCGGTAATGTTCATTTCCTTGAGAATCTCGGCTTTGTAGAGCTTCAAATTATTCGAGATATCGTGGAATCCGAGGCCCAGCGACCTTCTCGCGAGGAAATGAAAGAGCCGGTTGGAAACAATCTTCGCGAACGGATAATTGACCATGATCGACTCTTGCGTGAACCGGCTGCCGATGGCTCCGTCGTATCCTTCGGCCACGGCGTCAAAGAGATCGCGCATTTCCGGCACAATCTGCACGAAGTCGCTGTCCATCGTCAGAATATAATCGCCGGTTGCGGCCGCATAGCCATCTCTCAATGCCCGCCCCACGCCGTTCGGAGGCTTTCGGTTTATGATGCGCACTCTGCGGTTTTGGCGAGCGATCTCGCCGGCCACCTCCGCCGTCCTGTCTTTGCTGTTGTCGTTTACGAGGATGATTTCGTGGATATAATCCCGAAAATAATTGGTGAGCGCCGTCACCAGCGGTCCGATAGTTGTCTCTTCGTTGTGACAAGGAATGACGAATGAAACGGTTTTGTAAAATCGGTCGTGCTTTGCCAGGTTGACCGCGCGGCGAACCGGTGGGCCGCCCGGTTTGCGCGCCCAAAGATAGAACGTGCCGCAAAGGTCCCGCAAAACAGGCGCATGTTCAATAATGAACGCGACACTTTGCACCGTACTGAGCGCACGCTTGGGCAATAGTGGATGGATGATGTCGTAAGGAACGACCTCCACGTCCCGGAAGCCTAGCCGCCGTGCGCTATCCCGGAAGGAGGTTTTCCGGATTCCGATCTGGCAGGGCGCATTGCCGCACCATCGTCCGATTGCCGGAAAAACGCTCTTGACGAGCACCTGCGGGTTTCGAAGATTTTGCTCGAAAAACAGGATTTGGCCGCCGGGCTTCAGAAGCCTGTAAAGCGCTTCCAGGTTCTGCATGAAACGGTCATGGCAAAGGATCGCTGTGCCGACCACGTAATCGAACGATGCCTCCGGCAACTCGTCAAGGCTCCCGATCACGCGTCGATGTACATTGGGAGCGGCCTGCCAATCCTTCGATTCCGCTAAATCCCGGTTAAAAATCGCCGCAGTGATCTCATTTTCGTCGCCGAACACGGCGGCCAATTCGCGCGACCAGATTCCTCCGCCTGCCCCGATCTCCAGTATCGATTCACCCGGAAGAACGTGAAAACTATGACGGACGGTAAGTGCGCGCCATCTTAATTTATACGGCGAGCTTTGTGGGTACGATCGCCAATATTTTTCCCGTGTGTGCTCCATCGCACGTAGATTCTGATCGAGCGCTGTGCTGGTAACGGGATCCATCAAATCAGCGCCCTCCGAAGAATTACTAGCGAAATGCTCCCTCTATTCAATCCCACCAAAACAAGACGCAATTTCTAAGCTTCAATTACGTGTGGGTTGCTTAGCGACCGATCGCTTTAGTACTTCTAGTACGGTGTGACGCATGACGATGGCTGCATAACGGATTGCATGTTATGGTCAATGGGACACACGGCATGCCATCTGTCAATCGGGCAAGCAGCGGTCGTCTCGTGATTCTCGCAAGAGTCGATAAGTTGGCATCGGCCATTGAGAATTCCAGAATCTGGCCGCTTGCGATTTTTCTTGCGATCTATTTTCCTTTAACGGCGTTCCTCGCGAGCCGCAAGCTCATGTGGGATGACGAATTCTTCACGTTATATATCTCACGGCCCGGTAGCATGAGCGAGATTTTGAAAGCTCTCGCCACGGGCGCCGACCAGCATCCGCCCTTTTTCTATTTCCTGGTTCACCAAATCATGGCCGTTTTAGGGTCAAGTCATCTGAGTTTGCGACTCGCCGCAATATTCGGCTACGGTCTATTTTGCATCTGTCTGTTCTTCCTGTTGCGGAATCGAACGTCCACGCTGTGGGCCATGATTGGCATGCTTCTGCCGCTAATTGCGGGCCCCGCTTATTACTACGCGATAGAAGCGCGCGGATACAGTTTGATGCTGGGTTTTTGCTCGTTAGCACTTTTAAGTTGGCAGCGCGCCGCAACCCTTGAGAAGCGCTTCGGCTGGCTGTGTGTACTTTTTGGCGCGCTCACCATGGCGATGGCGAGCCATTATTACGTCATTTTGTTTCTGATACCGCTTGGCTTAGGCGAGCTAACTCGCACTTATTTACATAAGCGGCTTGATGCTCCTGTCTGGCTTGCCTTCTGCGGCGTAGCCGTTCCGCCGCTTGTTTTTTTATCGACTATAAGACACGCAAGGCAATATTCGACACATTTCTGGGCAATTCCTTCTTGGAGTAAAGTCCTTGAATTTTATCCCACGTTTTTGGCAACCCCCGCTACGATCTTTTTGTTGAGCGTGCTTGTGATTGTCTATTTCATCGTGGGTTTATGGCCGGCGGAATGGCGTTTCAGTTTTCCTGAAGAACGCGCCGCCACATCCGGCCTGCCCGCGTGGGAAATCGTAACGTGGGTCGGAATAGTTGCCATACCGCTTTGGGCTATGGTCCTGGCGAAATTTGTAACACACGGATACACAGAAAGGTATGCCATTTCCGCTCTCATCGGAGCCTTCCTGATTATTGGTTATACCGGCTTCCAGATTGCTCCTCGCATTCGGATTCTTCCCTTTACTCTCTGCGTGATGCTTGTTCTTTTCTTTGGGCTGCAGGGATTCCTGGTTTATCGATCGCACTCACTTGCTCTCTCTGGGCTGATCGAGAATATGAGATTCCTTGCTCCCCATACGGCAGAGCCTACTGCTATATCGGATACCCCGGTTTTCCACCGGATATCGTTTTACGCGCGCAGGGAGTTTCAGCGAAATTTCGTCCATTTATGCGACCCGACGGTATCGGTGAAATATTTAGGACACGATACCCTCGATCAAGGTTTATTGGATCTTCTGCCGTGGTTTCCGGTGAATGCCGTTGAACGTGCTCGCTTTGTAAATGAACATTCCGAATTCTTAACGTACGGTACGGTGAACGAATGGAACTGGATTACGTTTTTATTCACCGCGCCTACTTACAAAACGGGCCTGTTGGCTAGAGACGGGACTAGGCTGTTGCTTCGTGTCGAGAGAATCGCTGCAATTCCCGCTTCTCCGCGGCCAATTATCCATCGCGCGGCGGGGGAACCTCTGTTCGATCGTATGCGCACAAGCGGGCCCTCTTTATGTGAGGAATGGTTTCCCGGCGATCACCTTTGTGCCGCAGTTGGACAAAAATCCGCGGCGATAAACAATCACCCTTGATTATCGAAATCCGCCCAGCAGGTAGAAAAGTAATGGCGAAGTTGGCCATACGGTGTACATGCTATGTTCAATGGGACACGGCATGCCATCTGCCAACCGGGCAAAAAGTGGCCGACTCGTCATTCTCGCCAGAGTCGATACCTTAGCATCGGCCATCGAGAACTCCGGAATCTGGCCGCTCGCGATCTTTCTTGCGATCTACTTTCCGTTAACGGCGTTCCTCGCGAGCCGCAAGCTCATGTGGGACGACGAGTTCTACACTTTATATGTCTCACGTGCTGGTAGCCTGAGCGAGATTTTGAAGCCCCTCGCGACCGGCGCCGAGCAGCATCCGCCCCTTTTCCTTCTCCTGGTTCATCAGATTATGGCCGTTTTCGGACCAAGTCATCTGACTTTGCGACTTGCCGCAATCTTCGGCTACGGTCTATTTTGCATCTGTCTGTTCTTCCTGTTGCGGAATCGAACCTCCACACTGTGGGCCATGATCGGCATGCTTTTGCCGCTAGTTGCGGGCCCCGCTTATTACTACGCGATAGAAGCGCGTGGATATGGTTTGATGCTGGGCTTTTGCGCCTTGGCGCTTTTGAGTTGGCAGCAGGCGGCAACTCTTGAGAAGCGCTTCGGCTGGCTGTGTTTGCTTTTTTGTGCACTCGCCATGGCGGTAGAAAGCCATTATTACGGCATTTTATTTCTGATACCACTTGGCTTAGGCGAGCTAACCCGTACCTATTTACACAAACGGCTGGATGCTCTTATCTGGCTTGCCTTCTGCGGCGCCGCCGTTCCGCTGCTTGTTTTCTTATCGACTATTAGGCACACGAGGCAATATTCGGCACATTTCTGGGCAATTCCTTATTGGAGTAAAGTCCTTGAATTTTATCCGTCGTTTCTAGTAACTCCCATTACGATCTTTTTGTTCAGTGTACTTGTGATTGTCTATTTCATCGCCGGTTTGTGGCCAGCGGAATGGCGTTTCAGTCTTCCTGAAGAACGCGCCGCCACATCCGGCCTGCCGGCGTGGGAAATCGTGACGTGGATCGGAATAGTGGCTATGCCACTTTGGGCTATGGTCCTCGCGAAATTTGTAACACACGGATACACAGAAAGGTATGCCATTTCCGCTCTCATCGGAGCCTTCCTGGTCATTTGCCATACCGGCTTCCAGGTTGCTCCTCGCATTCGGATGCTTCCTTTTACTCTCTGCGTGATACTTGTTCTTCTCTTTGGGCTGCAGGGCATCCTCGTTTATCGATCGCAGTCAATTGCTCTCTCTGCGCTGGTCGAGAATATGAAAGTACTTGCTCCCTATACGGCGGAGCCTGCCGTTATATCGGATAGCGCGGTTTTTCACCGGATATCGTTTTACGCACGTAGGGAGTTTCAGCGAAATTTCGCCCATCTATGCGACTCGGCAGTTGCCGTGAAATATTTGGGGCACGATGATCAAAGTTTATTGGATCTCCGGCCGTGGTTTCCGTTGAATACCGTAGAACGCGCACGCTACGAAAATGAACATTCCGAATTCTTAACGTACGGTACGGTGAATGAATGGAACTGGATCACATTTTTCTTCACAGCGCCTACCTACAAAACCAGCCTGTTGGCTAGAAACGGGACTAGGCTATTGCTTCATATTGAGAGAGTGGCTCCGATTCCCGCTTCTCCGCAGGAGATTCTTCATGGGGCGGCTGGGGAATCGCTGTTCGCGCGTATGCGCACAAGCGGACCCTCTCTATGTGAGGAATGGTTTCCCGGCGATCGCCTTTGCACCGCGGTCAGACAAAAATCCGCGGCGACGAACAGTTATCCTAATTATCGAAATCCGCCCAGCAGATAGAAAAGTAAAACAATAATCAGAATCGTTCCGAGGCCAATACCGGCGCCTCCGCCATAACCCCAGCGGCCATATCCGTAGTAACCACCGCCTCCACCTAAAAGCAGAATCAGAATGATCAACAGGATGAGCACGCTATATAGATCCTAAATAGGATCGGGATGTTTCCCTAGCTTTATACCTTGTCTAGAGCGCGCTCGAAATCGTGTAGCAAATCGCGCCAGTTTTCAATTCCAAACGAGATCCGCACCAGTCCTTCGCCGATTCCCGCTTCATCCAGATCTTTCGCGCTCCAGGCCGAATGCGTTGTGCTGCGTGGGTGGCAGGCGAGTGTCTCGACACCTCCGAGAGAAACGGCATTGCGCGCGATCTGTAAGTTGCGTAGCAAATCGAACGCCGCGCGCTTGCCTCCCGCCAAATCGAGTGACACCAAGCCGCCCGGATAAGTGCATTGTTCACGGTAAATGCGCGTCTGCTCCGGATCCTCGAACAGCGTCGGATAATAGACCCGACGAATTTTGGGATGCTTCGCCAGCGCCTCCGCAATCCTCTGCGCATTTTTACTTTGGCGGTTCATCCGCAAGTGGACAGTCGGAAGCCGTGTATCGAGCAACCAGCACTCGTCCGGCGGCAGTATATTGCCGAACAAACTACGCTTGCTGCGGATTTTGTTCATCAGGCTGATATCCTTGCTGAGCGCCACGCCTCCGATGATGTCGCTGAATCCGCCCAGATACTTGGTTGCCGAGTAAAGCGATACGTCAGCGCCCAGCGCCAGCGGGTGCTGGAAGGCCGGTCCAAGAAATGTATTGTCAATCATTACGAGCGGCGGCTCCGCCATTGCCGCGCATGTTTTCACAGCGCGCCGGATGTCGGTCATCACCATGGTCGGATTCGCCGGCGTTTCGATCAGCACCACCCGCAGATTCGGCGTCGCACGAATGGCGGCGTCGATTGCCTCACCCTGCCCGCCCGCGACCGCCACGCCCTGCACGCCGAAAGGCTCGAGAAAACCCTGTATCAAGGTCTGCGTGCCACCATAGATTGGAACCGTATAGACGATGCGATCGCCGGGCCGGACAACCGTCAGGAGCGTCGTCATGATCGCGGCCATGCCGGAGTTGAAAGCGGCGGCGGCCTGGGCTTCGGGTTCGAGCGGCAGAATCTGTTCTTCGAGAATTTGCGCGTTGGGATGATTGAAGCGTGAATAGACCAGATCGACGCTTTCTTCCGGCGTGCGCTCGGCGCGGCCGCCCATGATGTCGAAAGCGCGCTCGGCGGCTTCGGGACTGGAGAATACGTAAGTGGAGCTACGAAAAACCGCGGGACGGGCCGAACCCACTGAGAGGCTGGGATCGAAGCCGCGTGTCAGAACATCGGTTTCCGGCCGCAACGCAGCCGGGTGCTGGGAGTCGGACACGGACAGCACCTCCGCTTCAAGTGTAATGGATAGGTTTGGTTTATCTGAAGCTGCGAGAAGAGCCCTTTCGGGCGCCAGGGAGGTGTTGCTTCAGGGGTCTTTCTATGAGGTTAGTCTCGCTTTGGTGGGAGTTGCCTCCCTGGCTGTACTTCCAATATTAGGATATGGTTTTGCGGAACGCAAGTCCTTTCTCTACGAAAATCAAAATTTTTTTCGTATCCCGCGATTACACTATAGGGATACTCCCTGACCCAAAGGCCAAGCATTGCAAATAACTGTTTTAGGATCAACAGGATCAATAGGCTCCAGTACCCTGGACGTCGTGCGGCGGCTAGGTGATCGGTTTCACGTCCATGCATTAGTAGCCGGCAGAAATACGGATATCCTCTGCTCCCAAATTCTGGAATTTAGTCCAAAGCTAGTAGTAGTAGCAGATGAGCCGGCTCGAGATGCGCTCAAAAATCGTCTTGCGGAATCCAGTCTGCCGGCTAGCCGATGGCCTGAACTGGACTACGGTTCAAAAGCCCGGGTCATTGCGGCAGCCGATCCGTGCGTGGGCTTTGTCATGTCCGCCATCGTGGGTGTGGCTGGCCTGGAAGCGACGTATGCCGCCATTCGGGAGAAAAAGCGGGTCGGGCTTGCCAACAAAGAAGTTCTGGTTGCCGCCGGCAAACTCGTGATGCAGGCAGTTCGGGATTCCCGCGCCGAGCTCATCCCAGTCGATAGCGAGCACAATGGCGCGCATCAATGTTTTCGCGGTGGCCGCAGAAACGAAGTAACCCGCCTGCTGCTTACGGCTTCCGGAGGACCGTTTCGCGATACCCCGGCGGCGGCGCTGTTCCATGTTACGCCGGCCCAGGCCCTGAACCATCCCACCTGGAAAATGGGCCCCCGGATCACCATCGATTCGGCTACTTTGATGAACAAAGGATTTGAGGTCATCGAGGCCTGCTGGCTCTTCGATTTACCGCCATCGCAGGTAGATGTGGTCGTTCATCCCCAATCTTCCATTCATGCGATGGTCGAGTACAACGACGGCAGCATTCTCGCGCAAGTGTCCGCCACCGATATGCGAATGCCGATTCAGTACGCTATGACTTACCCGGACCGTGAAGCGGCTCCGGTGGCGCGCATGGACTGGACGGCGCCCCGAACCTGGACTTTCGCCGCACCGGATGTCGAAAAATTTCGTCTACTTAAATTGGCATACCTTGCTCAGGAACGAGGCGGCTCAGCTACCTGTACGCTGAACGCGGCGGATGAGGTGGCGGTGGAGGCCTTCCTGGCCGGTCGAATTCCCTTTCCCGCCATAGCCCAAGTCGTGGAGGAGACTCTGGAGCGGCAGCCGGAAAGTGAACCGGCGACAATAGAAGAAGTCATTGCGGTGGACGTGGCCTCGCGCGAGACGGCCGCGCGGATTTTGCGGGAAAAAGGGTAACGTGGATTTTTTTGAAAAGATTTTCTGGTTCGTCGTCATGCTCGGCGTGATGATCATAGTCCATGAGCTGGGTCACTTCTGGGCTGCGCTCTCAGTCGGTATCAAAGTGGAAACGTTCAGTCTGGGATTCGGCCCGAGGCTGTTCGGCTTCCGGCGCGGTGAGACGGACTTTCGTGTTTCGGCGATTCCATTTGGCGGCTACGTCCGCATGTTGGGCGAGCAGCCGGGAGACGAAAAAGCGCTCGACGCCCGTTCGTTTCAGGCCAAGGCCCGCTGGCAGCAGGCGATTGTGATTGTTGCCGGGCCGCTCATGAACGTGGTTCTGGCGGTCGGTCTGGTAACCGGGCTCTACATGTATGCGTATCCGAAGGAGCCGGCTTCCGCCTCCCGCACTCCGGTAATCGCCGCGGTGATTCCCAATTCCGCCGCCGCCAAAGCGGGACTCCAGCCCGGCGACAAAATCATCCAGTTGGGCAATAAGAGAGACCCTGATTGGGAATACGTTCAGACGCAGGAAGCCTTCAATGCCAATCACACGATGCCGCTGGTTGTGGAGCGCTCCGGCAAGATGCTCAATCTTTCGATCACGCCTACCATGGATTCGAAAGAAGGCATCGGCACAGTGGGTTGGGTGGCTGAGCAGGATGCCTGGGTGGGCGCCATCGCTTCCGGGTCGCCCGCGCAGAATGCCGGTCTTCGCGCCGGCGATGTCTTCGTAAACGAGAAAGGCCAAACGCAGCCCACCACCACTGTGCAGCATCAGATTTTAAGCTCGGGCGGTAAACCGGTCACTTTACATGTTCGCCGTGCGGGCTCGATCGAGAACCTCACGGTAACACCGGCCGCCACCAACGACCCCGCCACTCCCTGGCGCATTGGCGTGCGCTTTGGCAGTCCGCCGGTTCAGTTCATCAAACTGGATTTTCAACCGGCGTTTGCGCAATCGTTACGCTTCAATCGGCAAAATGCGCTGTTGATTTTCAAGTTTTTGGGCGGGCTGATCCAGCATCGTGTTTCCCCTAAATCGCTCGCCGGTCCCATTGGCATCGCGCAAATGTCCAGCCAGGCAGCCGAGGAAGGGCCCTGGACCTATCTCATCTTCATGGCGTTCGTGAGCTTGCAGCTCGCCATTATCAATCTGCTGCCGATTCCGATTCTGGACGGCGGTACCCTGCTGGTGCTGATTGTCGAGATGCTCCTGCAGCGCGAAGTAAGCCTGCAGGTAAAAGAAACCGCTCTCAAATTGGGTTTCGTGCTGCTGATGATGCTGATGGTGTTCGTGATTTACAACGACATCAGCCGTATCTTCACCCGCGGCTAATTCGCTAATTCGGGGACAGGCTACGAAATCCCCAAATAGGAAGATTGCCGATTTCCGAGTCTCTAGCCGAAAAAGGGAATTACTCCGCCCGGAGAGCCGCTATTGGATCTACAGCGGAAGCGCGCCTGGCTGGCAGCCAGCCTGCCGCCAGCGATACCGCGGCGAGTATCAGGACAGCGAAGGTAAGAAGGATCGGATCGGTTGTAGACACGCCAAAGAGAATACTTCGCACCAATCTGCTCATGGCTAACGTTGCCGCAAATCCTATCGCACAACCCAGGCCAGCCAGCACCGCCACTTCGCGCAGAACCATCGAAAGCACCTGCGCTCTCTGCGCGCCTAGCGCAACCCGGATTCCTAATTCCGAAGTACGTTGAGCGACGTGGAACGAGAGAAGGCCATACAAGCCTATCGAGGCAATCAAAATGGCGATTGCGCCGAAGAACAGAGACAGCATCGCCATCAGCCGTTGCGCTGTGAGATAGCTGTCCAGGCGTTCCTCTACTGTCACGGTCTGCAGTGAATATTGATGGCCCAAGGAACTGACGGCCTGTTCTACGCTCGCTTTCAGGCTGCGCGGGTCTACTGTCGTACGGATGTCCATGATGGGTTGTACGGCATGATAGTCGAGCCAGAATGGCCGGTAGACTGCCATGGGATGAATGCTTTCTACCTTCCAGAGACTGGCGCTATTCACTACACCGACGACTCTCGAGTCTCTTAAATAAGTGTGTGGGCCGGTATAAAGCGTTCGGCCGAGAGGATCGGAGTGACCAAATAGCCGCTCGGCCAAACTTTGGCTGATGATCGCAGGCGCTGGGTCGTGATCTTGCCAGGTGAATTCGCGTCCCCTCAACACGTGCATACCCGCGGTGTGAAAAAAATTCGGACCGACATACTCTTCCACGGCTTGCACGGGAGTTCCATTTTTTGCGCTGTAAGCTGGACCAAAAGCTTCGAACTCGTTGGCTGGTCCGTTCGTCGAAAAGCTGACGCTTTCGACGCCTGGCAAGCGGCCGATCTTCTCCGTCAGATCCTGATAGTAAGCAGGAGCATCCTTTTCCGCTAACGCGCCCCTTTGCGGAAACAGTATCAATGTAAGAAGGTGATCGCGCCGGTATCCAACATCAGCGGTATGCAGGCGGCTTAATGTTTGCGCGAACAAGAGCGCTCCCACGACCAACACCAGCGAAAGAGCAATTTGAAGGACCAGCAAGCTCTTCCCGAGAGTGCTTGACCCGCCCCTAACAGTGCGTGTCCGTCTCTGAAGAGCTTCCAAGGGATGGATTCGAACGGAATGCCATGCCGGAGCAATCGCAAAAAGTAATGCAGTGAGAACGGTTACGGCTGCTGTAAATGCCAGCACCCGCGCATCCGGCGTGGTGCTAAGAGGCGTGATCACGAGTCCTCTCCAGGCAATATGCAAAAGGACGCGACTGGCCCAGGAAGCGAGAAACAAGCCGAGGAGGGCGCCTGTAGCCGAAAGGAGTGAGCTTTCAAGTAACGGCTGCCGCATGAGGTCCCAGGCTGTGGCGCCCAGGGCGACTCGCACTCCGGCCTCATGTTGTCGGGACGCCGCCCGCGCCAGCGCCAGATTTGCCAAATTCAAGCAAGCGATCAACAGCACTGCGCCGACTAGTGCCAGCAGCACCTGCAAGGAATAAGAGAAGCGCTTGCGAAGAAACGAGATACCGGTCGAAGCAGATTCAACCGCAATCCGGCGGGCAAAGAACCGCGCGTGCCGCTCGCCTTCGTAACCAGGAGGTAAGGTGGCCTGCTGAATGCGAGGCCAAAGCGTAGCAAGACTCGCACGCGCTCTCGGTACGTCCATGTCTTGTTTCAACCGTCCATACAGTCGAAGCCAAAGTATTTTGGGGTCGCGGGACGCCAGTTGTCCCGGTGCAAAAATGGGCACGGTAACGTCGGTAGCGCCATCGATGATCAGGCCGGAGTACCCTTCCGGTTCGACACCGATGATCGTGAAAGGCTGATTCCCCATCCGGATTTTTGCGCCGATCACGTTCGCGTCGCCGTGGTACCAACTACGCCATGCGCGGTAACTGATGACTGTCACGGCATTCGACGTGCCGTTCTCTAGAGCCACATCGCTGCTCTCGATGAATCGGCCAAGCAGCGGCGCAACGCCAATGGCTCGGTAGTAGTTGCCAGACACCTCTGCGAGCGCTGCGGCGAAGCGATTGCCATTCGCCTCAAAGGTTTTTATGGAACCGCCGTTCCAGGCGAATAGCTCAGAAAAGATTTGCTGACGTCGACTGAGTTCCTCGAACATCTGCAAAGTAAATGGCTCGTCACCGTTGATATTGTCGGCGATGGTGGTGGATAAAGCGACCAACTGCTCCGGATGCGGAAGCGGCAAAGGCCGCAAGAGAAGTGCGTTTACCAAGCTGAAGATTGCGGTGTTCGCGCCGATTCCCAGCGCTAAAGTAGTGACGGCTACGGTTGTTGACCCAGGTGTTCTTAGGAGTGATCTGATCCCGATGCGAACGTTCGGCCAGGACCTCGCCATGCGATTAGTATGCCATCCGTTTTGGATTAGCAAAGGACCTGATACGGTGATCGGGGCGATCGCTAAACGCTAACAGCTTCCTAGGCCGGCAGCCGGATACTCATTAATTCCGACAAACTGACATACTGATCCAGCCACTGCTGCGCCCTTTCGTCGCCTCGTTGGGCGCGCCGCCGCAGACGTGGATAAAGCCGCCCCTGGATTGCATAGACGTGGTTCTGCGCCGCCCATAGGTTCACCGGAAACGGCATCTGCTTGACGATGGTCAAGCATTTGTGCAAATCCTGAAGCTTCGTCAAATTCGACGGGTCCGCGGCAAACCGTCCGGCGAGTGAATCGACTTTCTGGCGCAGCAGGAACTCGAGCGTGGTTCTGTCGAGCGTCAGGTTACCCGCTTGCGCTTCCCGCAATAGGTTGCGAATGCGTTCGGCATCGAGTTCGTCATTCGAAAACGCGCGCCGCAAAAGACCGTTGATCGCATACTCGACCGCGGCTGTAAATTCGCGCGGCATGGGCGTCCCAAGGGTCATCAGAAAGCGCATCAGCGCTGCGTGACGATCGTAAAGCTGCAGATAAGCCGCCTCGGCTTCGGCGACCGTACTCGATAAAATGATGCGGACGATGCGCCGCTGCTCATCGCGAAACAGCGAGCGCAGTGAGTAAGTCTTTTCACCGAAGCGCCGGTCGAGCAGCCGGACCACCTCCGGAATGTCCACTCGCTCGAATGCGCCGCTGATGCTCGCGAGCATGTCCTGATAAGTACCGCCCCCATCCCCTTTGCGAACGCCGCCCGCTACGTTATGATCCCCGAAATGGACAACCCAGAATGTAAGGATCTCCGATTCCTGCGTCACCTTCGATGTGAAACTAGCCTGGCCGAGCGCCATGCGCAATTGGCCCGCCTCGCCGGTGTGATAGTCCAGCCGTTTTACTTCGTAGGAGAAGACATCGGCCTTTTCGCCATACGGCGTGAATAGGGAGCTGATGGAATAATGAGCGCCGACTTTCTCCAGATCGACGATCGACGGCTTCACATATCGCCGGTAAATGTTCGCGCCGTCCCCATATTCGGGAAGATTACTCCGCGCCGCTGCCAGCCGCTCCAAAAACGGCCCTTCGAGCGCGTTCGAAAATAATTCCGCGGCAAGCTGCACCACGCGTCCGGCGTATTGAATGACCTGAACGGTTTCAATTCCCGAAAGTTCGTCGAAAAACCAGCCGCAGCTCGTATACATGAGCATGGCATTGCGCTGCAGCTCCATCAGTTTCCAAACGGTCACCTGTTCGGCATCGCTGAGTGGACGCAAAAAATGTTCCTGGCCGAAGCGTTGCCTGGACTCCGGGAATCGATTGAGGATCACGGCGATATAGGAATCGCGCGCCGCCCAGGGGTCGCGCAGCAGCGTGGAGCCGAGCGCCTCAAAATCCGGAGCAATCGAATCGCGAAGCCAATCGAGCGTGTCGCGCAACGGCCGGCGCCATTCCTGGTTCCATCCGGGCCGGCCCGCGTTGCAGCCGCAATTGGAGCGCCAACGCTCCACGCCGTGAATGCAGCTCCAGGAAGTATTCTCGAAAATCCGCGCTTCCCAGGCGGGCGGACTCTTGGCCAGGAATTCGCCGTAATTCGTGATGCGGGCCCACTTCTTCGCCTCGATCAGGTCAAAAGCGTAGGCCAGCGCCATTTCGCCGTGGCGATGGTGATGTCCATACGTTTCCCCGTCCGTTGCGATATGCATCAATTGCGGCCCGTCGTCCGATTCGGCGAAGGCTCCGGTCAGCCGGGCCGCGAAGGCCTCGCCATTGTGCAGCAATTTTTCGAAGGCCACGGCCTGGGAAATCGGGCCATCATAAAAAAAGATGTTGATAAGCGCGCCGCTCGGAGTCCGCAGCAAATAGGGGTGAGTGGGGTCGACCTTGCCGCCGGAGACGTCTTGCCAATCTTCGCCTCCCAACGGCCGGACTGCGCTTGCCTGATGCGGCGCCAACACCGTGAACGCGATTCCGGCGCGCGCCATCAGATCGAGCGATTCCAAATCGACCGCGGTTTCCGGCAGCCACATTCCCTCGGGCAGGCGGCCAAACCGTTTACTGAAATCCTCGATGCCCCAACGAATTTGCGTCGCCTTATCGCGCGAATTCGCGAGCGGCATGATCATGTGGTTATAGGCCTGCGCCATCGCCGACCCATGGCCGGAAAACTGCTTCTGGCTATCCCGGTCGGAGTCGATAATGCCTTTGTATATATCGGGCGCACGCTCGGCTGCCCAGGACAGCAGCGTGGGGCCGAAATTAAAACTGATCTTCGAATAGTTATTGACGATGCGCGCGATGCGATGCTGCCCGTCAAGAATGCGGGCGGCCAGATTGGGCGCGTAGCACTCGGCGGCAATGCGCTCGTTCCAATCGTGATACGGGTATGCCGAATCCTGCAACTCTATCTGCTCGAGCCATGGATTTTCGCGGGGAGGCTGATAGAAGTGGCAATGAATGCAAAGATATCTCATCCAATCGAATTTCGAAGCGAATCCTTTCATGATAAACGCGCCGTGCGCGGAAGGTTTGTGGGAAATTGGGGACTGACTGAAGCGCCGTTCGCCAAGTAGCTGAAAAGACAAGGCCGCAATACAGGCGCGGCTGTCTGTCCCCAATTTCCCAACCTAGCGTAGCGGGTGAGGACTGACATCGGCATCAACCAAGCCGAGCGCCCACCGAATGGCGCCAATGTACATTTTCTGCACGCGCCGATCGTCGAGACTGGTTTCCTCATGACCGAACGACGAATACCACACCCGCCCCTTCCCGTACTTTCTCGCCCATACGATGGGCATGTCGCCGTCGGGCCGGCGCGTGGCCGCAGCCCGCTCGAAGCCTTTTGAAGGCGTTGTCTGGCGCGCTTTTGCTTCCTCCAGTTTGCTCGCGTCGAGCCTCATAATTACGTGATCGACCTCACGGGAAAAATTCGGTCCCACCACCGTGAACTGATCTTTGAACCAGAACGCACGCTCGAACCCATCCACGCCGGGAAATTTCGGGTCTTCGAGAATCACCGGCAGATCGGTTGTCGGAAACTCCGAAACCAGATTGCCGCCGATCATCTGCGCGTATTCAGGCCAGAGCAGCAGATGGCCGCCATTGCCCGCGTGGCCGGCGACGAACCCTTTACCGTCATCGTGCACGAAGGAGAGCAGATTCGCCTTCTGCTCGTCGCTGATGTCCCATGGCCCCTCGCCCATATAGAAGATCCCGTCGAAATCGTCGAGCGTCCGCGCGTTTGTGCCGGGCAGCTTCCCTTTGCGAAGCAATTCCATGTCGGTGCGCATGATTGTGATCCATGAGCCCGATTCGCGGCCGAGCCGTTCGACCGTCGCCAGTGTGTGAGATGCGGAATCGTGATGATAGTTCACGTGCCCGTACCACTCGCGCGGGTCCGCAATCGCCAGCAGCTTCTTCTTCCCGGGCCATGTGTCGGCGAAAACAGCGGAGGACATCCATGCGGAGATGTGCGCCAGCGCCGCGCGGCGAGTCATTTTTGCATTCATTTTTCTTCTTTCGGCAGCGTAAAGGCGAACCAGGCGTCTTTCGCCGCCACCAGCACGTACTGCCGCCCATCTAACTCATAAGTAATCGGCGCATTGGTGACAAACTCATCTAAGTTCGTATGCCAAAGAGTTTTACCGGTCGCCGGGTCCATTGCAAGAAAATTCCCGGATGTGTCGCCGCCCAACAATAAGTCGCCTTCGGTCGAGAGCAACCCCGAAATCAGGTTTCCGCTCTTATCGCCCAGTTCATGTGTCCAGACCACCTTCCCGGTCGTATAGTCGATCGCCATCGTGACGTACTGCACCGGGTACGCCAACCGGCCATAACCGGCCGGCGTCAGGAATGCGAATGTGCGCGAAGCATTCACAAAGATGAAGCCCCGTTTCGGGTCGTAAGTAGGAGACCACCAATTCGTCGCGCCCAGCGCATAGGGAGAAGCGAGTGTGCCTTCCGGCCTCGCATCTTTCAGGTAATTCGGGATCGGGTGTCCGTATTTATCGATGCCTTTCGCCCAATTGGTCTCGGGCATGTATTTCGTTGTGAGTAAATGCTCGCCGGTCCGGCGGTCGAGAAGAAAGAAGTAGCCATTCCGCGATACCTGCGCCAGCAGTTTACGCTTCTTCCCGCCGAAGTCGCCATCGAAAAGAATAGGAGTCTGCGTGGCATCCCAATCGTGGTTGTCGTGCGGAGTCGCCTGGAAATGCCAGACAAGTTTTCCCGTGTCCGGATTCAGCGCAACAATAGAAGCGGTGTAAAGGCTATCCTCGCCTTTTTCGTTCGGATGCGGCGCTCTTCGCGGCGGCACACCATTTCCCGTGCCGGCGTAATATAAGTTCAATTCGGGATCGTAAGTTCCGGAAAGCCATGGAAAGCCGCCGCCTTTTGCCATGGTCTCCGCATCCGTCCACGTTTCAGAACCGGGCTGTCCGGGGTCCGGGGTTACCCACCACTTCCACTGCAGTGCGCCGGTCTCCGGATCGCGTGATTCCATAAATGCGCGAATGTCATCGTTATTTCCAGGAGCGACAATCACATGATTGCCGATGACAAGCGGCGCGATCGAGCCAAAGAAATCCTGCTTCACATCGGCTATCTGCACGCGCCATCGCTCGCTGCCGTCCTGCGCCCGAAGCGACACCAGCCAGCAATCGGGAGTCATATAGTAGAGCCAGTTCCCATACATCCCGAGGCCGTGATTTGCCACATGAATGGCGCGATTGTTGGGCCAGGACCAATGCCAAATCTCGCGCCCGGAGCGGGCATCCATCGCCCAAACATTATCCGTAGTCGTGAAATACAGAACGCCTTTCACCAGCAGCGGCGTCGCCTTGAGCCGATGACCTTCATCGGCTTGCTGCGCGTACGACATCCGGCTCATCGCCACACGGTGCGTCCAGGCTAAACCCAACGTATGGACATTCGCCGCATCAATCTGCTTCAAAATGCTGTGCCGCTGGCCGCTATAATCCCCGTTGTAAGTGGGCCATGTGTCTGTAGGAGGTTTATGAAATGAGGACGGATCCAGTAACTGCAATAAGATCGGCAACAAGAGGTATTGGTGCAGGCTCATTTCAGCGTAATCAGATAAGCAAGCAGATTGTGAATATCGTCATCCGAGTACCTGGCCATCTGCTGTTTGTGCGTCGCCAGAGGATCATCTATCCTTACCGACTTTAGTGTGCCGCGGGAAAAGCTTCGATACTCTCCCGCAGAATCGCGAAACGATACCACGAACTCGTCTGCATAGATCAATACGCCGGAAAGAGCCGCACCCGACTCCTGAATCACGTTGACTTGAATCGCTTGCGGTTTAGGCGTAAGAAACGCGGTCACCAGTAAAAGAGGAGAATACTTACTGGCGACGCCCTTTAAGTCCCCGGCAGCGGAATGACAGTTAGAACAATTGCCGGTGCCGTTGAAGTATGCCTCGCCAGCGCGGGCATTTCCTATAAGAAGGCTTTCTTCCGGCACCCGCGGCCCGCGTATCTCGCGCGCCCGGGCGTGAAGAAACGAAACAATGTCCGAGATCTGCGTGGCGGTCAGGGACGGGAACGCCGGCATTCCTTGCGGCGGCCGGCCCGCTTGGATGATCGGCCCAAGAATCTCTCCATTCCGATCCTGCGCCGTAAGCCGATTGCGCGCCAGCGGCGGAGCCTGCTCGGTTCCCATAGCCTGCGCTCCATGACAAAAGCCGCAGTTCGAAGCGAACAGTTCGCGCCCGCGCTCGATGTCCGCCGAGTCGGAGCGCGATTGCGCCATCGCCGGAAAGACAATCAACAGGAACAGTGCCGCTGTGTTTCGCACGCTAATGCGCTCGATCGGGCGGCTTCACGTCTCCGGTGGCCGTCCATTCGACGGCGCGCGTGAAGGCCTGTATGAATCCCGGCTGCGTCATCGCCAGCAGATCGTGACCCAGCACCGTCATTACAACGCGTCCCTGACCGAAGGGAACCGTCCATATTACCGGCTCGTCTTTGCCTGTTCCACCTCCTCCGCCGGGAATCGCCGGATCGTCGTATGCCGTGGCAATGACGTGCGCATTCGGCTTCAAATCGATCCGATGATGGAGTTCGTCGTTCGCCAAAAACACCGGCGGAAGCCCTTTGGCAATCGGATGTTCTTTATCGGTCCATTGGACGGGATACACGTGCCGCCGCGTGTGGCCGATATTTTCGATTTTCCAGTCCATTCCCACCATCTCCTCGAATGCCAGCCACGGCTCGCCCTCCATACGACGCTTCGGTTCCTGCGGATTTCCGCCGGCCTGTCCGAAGAAAGGTCCATAGTCGGTGCCGTGAATCGCCACCATGCCTTTGCCGCTCCGTACGAAGTCTTCAATGGCCTTCTCGGTTACCTCTCCGAGCCGCGGACCATAGTAATAATCGACCAGAACATCGTAAGGAGCCAATGTGGCGGCGGTAATGCCGCGGAGTTCTTCCTCGACTCGTACATCGAACCTTCCGGTATTTTCGAGCGTCTCGCGCAAGAACGGAACCGTTGGCCGCCAAGGATGCGAATAGTCGGAATTACCTGTAAGAATCAGCACCCGAATCGGATTGGCCGCATCCAGCAGGCCCGCCGCAGCCAGCACAATTGCAAACGCCCAGGAAAGTTTCTTCACGTCGAGTGAAATGCTATCACGCCCAAAACAGAACCGCGCGCGTGAAACTGAGCCACGACCGTTAGTACCTACGTGGTTGAATTCTGCGCAAAGCTGGCGGAAAATTTTTGGCAAAGATCGATTTTGCTGTATTTATAAACACTGCGAACTTTTCCGAATCTAGCTGGCTGAGCCGCGACCGCCAGGGAGCGCCACGCCACGCCTCTTTGGTACCGGCCCATCCGGATTAGAGAGTCGGTTGGCGAATTTTTTTCACGAACGCGGGAGCAAGCGGGCCGGTACAACCTACCTTTTCACGCCAATTTCAGTTCTTTGATGGCCTCGCCGGCGCCGCTCAGATTAGCTAATCGCATTTCCGAATACTTGCGGGAAAGGATCACACCAGGGACATTGGCGCGAAAAGCCGCCGACACCGCTTCTTTGACGCCGTGCGGCGTGCATTTGCTCTGATTGGCTGCCGTCGGAATGTCGATATCGATGCCGGGCCAGATCAGCGTTTTAGTCCCGGCCGCGCCATCCATGGCGCGCTTTGCTTCACGATATACGTAGTCGCTCGAAAACCCCGTAGAAGGAATTTCTTCGTAACTGCGCTCCTTATAGTTCAGGACGTGATATTCGAATTCGAGCAGATCCTGTTTCGGAATGTCCGCGAACACGCCTTTGTGGATGCCGTCGATATAGCGGGCCATGCGTGGACCGGCGCAGTTGTTGTACATGACCATTTTGAAGAAGTCGGAATATTTCGATAGTTCCTGCAGATCCTGCTCAGCGCGAAACGTGGGGCTAAAAGAGTTGTTATGAAAGATGTGCCAGCCGCAGAGCATGTTGGGCTTGGCGGATTTCACTTTGTTGTAGAGTGCCTGGTATGTTTCTCGCAGACTGTCGTTCCAGAGGGTCTCCCACGCCAGAATCTCGGGATACCGCAGAATAGTTCGCCAAAAGGTTACGTAGTAGCCGTCTACCGGGCGCTGACCGCCGGAGGCGTCTTTGAGGAATTTCTCGAGTGCGAGGTATCCTTCGCGAGCCCGGTCCACGTTGATTCCCAGCCGCTTGCCCTTGGCCTGACAAAACTGGCAGAAACAGGATGCCCGCTCAGCGTTTGCCGATCGTATCGCATTGTTCATTGGGCCCATGCGTTCCGAGCACCACATGATCCCGTCCACGTCGTATGACCGCGAGTAATCTTCAACAAGTCCCAGCAAAAAATTACGAGTGTTCGGATTGTTGAAACAAATCCGCGTACCCGGACGGCCGTGAACATCTTGTTCATGCAACTTGCCGACGTTTGGCAGGTCGGCGCGAAAGACATCTTCGGCCCACAGAATGGTACGGATGCCGCGCTTCTTGGCCGCCGGAAGCACCGTTGTGATGATGTCTACTCCGGGATGGTCGGGCGCGCGTGTATCCTCCGCTTTCAAAGCGGTATCGTGGTAATACTGCGCGTGCGGCGTCGCGAAATTGCCGCCGTGAAAATTGAGATCGTATTCCTGCTTGCCATGGTCGGGCAGTGGTTGCCCGGGCACCTGTCTTCCAGCGATGCCGCGGCCGTATGTAAACACGGCGAGGAAGAGAGTATTAATTGAGGCGCGCTGCTGAAAGGTATCCAGCACCTGCTCCACGCCTTCATCCAGAAATGAGACGGCGCCCACCTGGATTCCGATCATCTTGTTCGCGGGCGATCGCTGCGCGCTAAGCGAACCGGCTGCTGCGGAGCTCACCATGGCCGCTTTTTTTATAAAGTCTCTGCGATCGATTTCCATGTTCGTAATAAAGTCTCCATTGCACTAAAAAGTAAGTCTGGCGTTGAATTGCATCACTCTTGCGCCCTGCGTGCTCAAAAGCTGGCCGAACCGTGGGTCGTTGATGCTCGTCCGCAATCCCGAGAGGTTCGTGTGATTCAGAGCGTTGAACATGTCCGTGCGGATCTGCAGCCTGACCGCCTCTCCTAGCGAGAAATTCTTTGCCAGGCTGAAATCGACATTCCACATGCCGGGCGCCCGCAACGCGCCTGGACTGAAATTACCTGGCCGGATGGGTGCGCCAGAGGCGCTGGCTACGGGAATTCTCTGAAAGGAGGCCGGGTTGAGATAGTTCAGCGTCTTTTGATAGTCGGCGAGCACAGCCTGGCCTCCAATGTAGTCGGCGCGCTGATTCGCGGTGGACGAACTCTGCGTAACAGTGATAGGAAGTCCGGTTTGCGCGCCGATGATCCCCGTGACCTGCCAACTGCCTAGTAAAGTGCGGACAAAAGAGCCCCTCCCCGCCAGCCCGGGTAATTGATACACGAAATCTGCGCTGAAATAATGCGTGATATCGGATGCCGTGGGACCACGATCGGCCCGCAAGTCGAAGAACTCCTGATTGCGGCTCCCGTTTTCACCGTCATAGTAGGCGCCTGTATCTCCTCCTCCGTTGCTCAGCGCCTTCGACCACGTATAGTTCACGTCAAAGCTGAAGCTTTGCGCAAAACGCTTGCGAAGAGAGTTCTGCCAGCCATAGTAAGTCACACTTTGCGAATTATCTACGTAGTAAGGCTGCCCTAAGTTCGGATTCGGCCGCAAGCCCGTGAGGCGATCCACCGCGTTCACCGTCCTGAACATCGGAAACTTAACTCCCCGTGTACCGACCGCCGCTGTTTCGAATACGGTGGTCGATGTAATTTCCCGCTGGACGTCCAAGGTATATTGCATCGTGTACGGATTTTGAAAATGCGTATTGTAGATCGCGGCAACATATACTATCGGGCTGCTATTCGTAAGCTGCTGTGCATAATCAAATAAATTGTCATTGAAATTTGGATACTTGATACCGAACTGCTTGATATCGGCAGGAGTAAAGGTGAGCCGGTAGGGAACATTTTTTGCGCTCGACACCAGGTTCCAGAAATCCTCTGGCACGATGTTGCTGAACATGACTCCAACCCCTCCCCGGATGGCGGTCTTGCCTTTGCCGTCCGGATTGTAGGCGAACCCAATCCGCGGGCCGAAGTTATTGGCGTCGTTCGCGTAAGGATCGGAAGGCGAACGCAGCGGACCAACCTGAAACAGCCCATCCATAGTCATAAAGCTTGGATTGTAGAGTCCGGCGTCCGGCGTTCCGCCTTCTCCTTTTGCGACAAAATTCGAGTAATAGTCGTAGCGAATACCCAAATTCAAGGTCAGCTTGGGACTGATCCTCCAATCATCCTGTGCGAATAAACCCCACTCGTACATTCTGCCGCTGTAAAGTCCCGAGCCGAGCGTAGACGTCACTTGACTGGGCTGATTGCTTAGCAAAGCTTGGAAGCTGGAATATGTGAAATCCGGAATCTGCGGATTATTGCGCGTACCGATAGAGCGGTGATAGTCGGCGCCAAACTTAAATGCGTGATGGCCGATATTCTTTGCGTACTTTTCCGTAATCTGCCATAGCGGGCCGCCGGAATGATTGATTTCTCCGCTTGGCCCGCTCCAACCGACACTGGTCTGGAGATCGGGCAGGCGCCTTCCGAAAGCGATGGTTTCTTTCGGCTGATTGGGATCAATAAGATTAAAAAACTGATCCAGGCGATCCTGAATCGTCCGGTTATAACCGAAGCGTGTTTCGGATGTCCAGCTGCTTCCGCCGGTCACATAACTGATCGTGCCGCGATCGAGGTTATTCGTATAAATTCGCGGATCGTCGATATAATAGCGCGGGATCAACCAATAAGGCGTTCCATGATTGTAGGTCATGGTCAGACGGCTGTTACTTGTCAGGACAACATCCCCCCTTACATCGAAATGGTTGTCCGAGTGGATTTCCTTTTTTGTGGTGGCAAAGTCGCCAACCAACGCATCAGGGGCGGTCGGCGAATTCGGTAGCGGGAACGCCTGCAGCGCTAACTTGTAATCCGGCACCGCGGTCAGCAGTTGCTGCCGCGCCAGTTCCGTAGGCACATTTCCTTCCACGAAACTCGATGCCGACTTTTGGTATCCCTCGTAATTTCCGAAGACGAAAATCCTGTTCTTTCGGATTGGTCCGCCAAGAGAGCCGCCGAACTGATTGAAGGTAAGCCGGGGTTTTTCACTAACCCGTTGGAATCGGGCGTTAAGCGCGCTGTTTTGATGGTTTTCAAACAGACTGCCGTGCCACGCATTGGTGCCCGACTTTGACACCAGGTTTACCTGCCCGCCAATGGCGTCTTCGTACTCGGCAGGAATCGCCCCCTTGACTGCGCTTACGTCCTGGATGCCTTCCACACTCATCACGTCAACCAGGTTGCCGCCTTGATATACGCCCGGATTGTTGCTTCCCGAGTTCCCGCTGGCATTGGTTCCGTCGAGCGAATATACGGTCCCGTTCCGCCCCACGCCGTTCATATTGACGCCGGTCCCGCTGTTTCCCTGAGTAGGAACGATGCCGGCATTAATCTTCAGCAGCCCAGTAAAATTACGGTTCTGCAGAGGAAGCTCCCGGGCGTCCCTGATGCTGTAGTTCTGGAGTTGTTGGGCGGATACCGTATTGACGAGCGGCGCAGCGCCCTCGACGCTAACCGTTTCGGTTACCAGTCCCAGCTCGAGCGTAAACGTTTGCCGCGCTTGCTGCCCTGCGGCAAGTGTGATTCCGCTGCTCGAATACCCCTTGAAGCCCTTCGCGTCAATTCGCAACGTATAGGTACCTACTGGTACAAACGTAAATGCCAGTTCCCCATTGCTGCCGGCCGTTTTGGTGATGGTCGCCTGGGTATTTTGCTCCGTGAGCGTAACCGTCGCTCCGGGGACTGCAGCTCCAGTCGGATCGACCACGCTCACGTAAAACGTGGCTGAGTTCGCCTGTGACCAAGCCATTTTCTGCGTTACGAGAAGGCTAGCCGCAAAGAACAAGCCTCCTAAAACAACCGCGCTAAAGCGCCTTAAAGAAGCAATCCCGATCCCCATAAATCCTCTCTGGTATTGCCGAGTTACACCGAAAGTGGTTGTAAGTATACTTAAGCGCCTGGCGATGGTCAATGGTACGTAAGAGAGCGCCCCAAAAAGAGAAATGGAAAGGTATTGTAAATGCTTGACATAGCCTAGATATCGGCTTATAAGAAGCTAACCAGTTTGGCGCGCCGGGGTTTCACAATGTGAGAAATCGGCTGCCAACATCGCTAACCAAATCAGGGGGTAAGGCATGCGCATCGGTTTCTCGATTCCGATTCTCTTTCTCGCCGGAGTTTCCGCTTTCGCTCAATTCGATGCCGGCCAGATCTCCGGCTTTGTTCGCGACAATTCTGGGGCAGTGATTTCCGGCGCCAGCGTATCCGCTGCCAATCAGGCCACCGGCGAGGTACACAAGACCACTACAAACGCGGAAGGCTACTATGTCTTTCCGCAATTATTCGTCGGTAAATATTCGATCACCGTCGAACAAACTGGCTTTAAAACGTTTGTCCAGAATTCCATCACCGTCGATGCCCAGGCAAAGTTGAGCGTCGATGTGAGTCTGAGCCTGGGCGCCATCAATGAACGTGTGGAAGTTGAGGCATCGGCAGCCCAGGTCCAGACCGATTCAGCGAAAGTCGGCAGCACCGTCGAAAATAAGCAGATCCAAAATCTTACATTGAATGGGCGGAATCCTATTTATCTGGCGGCGTTAACGCCAGGTGTTGTAGGAAGCCAAGGCATTGGGACGTTCGATCCCGATAGCGTAAGCAATGGGTCTTTCAACATCAACGGCGGCCGTCCCGACGAATACGTCGTGGCCATCGACGGCGCGGTGGCTACACGCACGCGCTCCTCCGGGTCCATGCTGGGCGCGATGGACGTGGACACGGTGCAAGAAGTGCAAGTGCTGACTGCGAACTATTCCGCCGAATATGGCCGGTCCTCCGCCGGCCAGATCCGCTTCGTGACGAAAAGCGGAACCCGCAGTTTTCATGGCGAATTAGTGGAAAACT
The DNA here is from genome assembly GCA_025924475.1 of Bryobacteraceae bacterium. Classification (GTDB taxonomy): domain Bacteria; phylum Acidobacteriota; class Terriglobia; order Bryobacterales; family Bryobacteraceae; genus Bog-105. Next base: position 20,227 of record JAICIH010000001.1, on the reverse strand, counting down.
TTCGCAATTCGGCGCTCGACGCCAATACCTGGACACGCAATCACAGCGCCATCGCAGAAGTAGCGAGCGGCGCCGCGCCCTACCGTTTCAACCAATACGGCTTCGATATCGGCGGCCCGGTCTTCATACCGAAACATTTCAATACCGACCGCAACAAATTGTTCTTCTTCTATGCCGAAGAATGGATCAAGCGGCGTTATGACGAAACGAATACTGGTGTTGTTCCGAGCCCGGCGATGCGCAAAGGCGATTTCAGCGAACTTCTCAAATCGACGAATCCTTTCTTCGGTAAGGTTCGCACCATAAATGACACAACCGTAGGCGCGCCGTTCCCAGGTAACGTCATTCCCGCCAACCGTCTCAGCCCAAACGGTCTGGCTCTCCTCAATGTCTATCCTCAACCGGTGAATGGCTTCCAGCAAGGCTCCTCAAATTGGATCGGAACCAAGTCGACCCATTCGGATCTGCGCAAGGATACGTTCAAGGTTGATTATCTTCTCAGCGAAACCGAACATCTATCGGTACGCGGGACCAATACGCCTTGGCATTTCAACTCGCCCTTTGAAGATACGTTCGGCCGCATGGAAGAGGTCTGGTCGCGGCCTAACCGCATTGGAGCAGTTAGCCTCACGAGTACAATCTCGCCGACACTTCTGAACGAGTTTACGTTCTCCGCCAATTCCGATGGCAAAGGCACCATTGATTTTGGCGCGTACTGTACGGCCTGCCTGCGTAGTACCTATGATGTGAACTATCCATATCTTTTCCCCGGCTCCAAAATCGCTCCGGAAAAGGTGCCAAGCCTGCGCGTACAAGGGCTAACCACGCTCAATGCCGGCCCATATCCAGGCGCATGGGCGGGCTATGTCTATGGCTGGACCAATACGACCACGAAGGTGGTTGGCACGCACACAATCAAGTGGGGCGCCTATTTTGAACACTCCGGACAAAACGACTTCATTCAGGGAACCACGGCCAGCATCGGAACAACGGTAAATCAGAATGGCGATTTCACCTTTAACGACAGTGGAAATCCGAGTACAACCGGTCTTGCGATCGGCAACCTCGCGCTTGGAAATTTCGATTTGTACTCCGAGTTCGGCGCCAAGGCCTATACGCCCTATGTTGCAAACGCTCTGGATTTATTTGCGCAAGACAGTTGGAAAGCGACGCCAAAGCTGACGGTCGAATATGGCCTGCGATGGTCGCTTTGGCCGGCATGGCACAGCAAGTGGGGAAATCTCTCCGAGTTTCTGCCGCAGTATTACGATCGCGCGGCGGCGGCAGTCGTCGATCCCAAGGGTGGATTTATTGTCAGCGGCGATCAGTATAACGGCGTTGTGCTGCCCGGCAACGGCGTGCCGGATGCCGAAGGCGGGCGCGTACCAGCGCTCCATAGTGGCGAATTCACTCGTCTGTATCACGGCCTTCCGGACGGCCTATCGCCCACACAATGGAAGGTCTTCCAGCCCCGCCTTGGCTTGGCGTATGCGTTCTCGCCGAAAATGTCGCTGCGCATCGGCGCCGGATCGTTCGCCAATCGCGTCATGATCAATCGCGATACCTCGCTTGGCGGCAATGCGCCGTTTCAGCTTCAGGAGAGTGTCGTGAACGGGCTCGTCGACGCGCCAGGCGGAGCCACCCAGCGCGTGTTTCCCTTTACCCAAACCATTCAAGATCCGGTCTTCAAAATTCCTACGGCTTGGAATTGGAACGCGACATTTCAACGCGAAATATTCGGCGGCACCACCGTCGAAGTCGGCTATGTGGGCCGCCGCGGTCTTCACAACCAGATCAAACGCAACATCAATCAATTGCTTCCCGGCACCGTGCAAGCGAATCCCGGAATTAATGCCAACTATCTGCGTCCATACATCGGCTATGGGGTGATCAACATTTCCGAAAATGCCGGTACATCCCGCTACGACGGTATGCAGATCAGCGTTCAGCGGCGCTATGCCTCGGGTCTCCAGTTCGGCGTAGCCTACACCTATTCGCGTTCAGAAGATAACGGGTCAAGCCTGACGGACGTCCTGCCCAATGCCTATGACGCGCACGCCTACTATGGCCGGTCCGATTTCGATCGTCCTCAGGTGCTGGTCCTGAACTACATTTATGAGCTGCCGTTTTTCAAGAACGGTAATGCTTTCGAGAAGATTGCATTAAGCGGCTGGGAAATCTCGGGCATCAACCAATTTCAATCGGGGGTGCCGCGGTCGGTGCGAACCAGCGAGGATATTGCCGGCGTCGGGCTCGGGAGCGGCGATCAATTCTACAATCTCGTGGGTGACCCCTCGATGGAACCAACCGCGTTTACCAGCTTCGCCACGTGGTTTGACAAAACCGCCTTCGCTAAACCCGCTTCCGGCACGTACGGCGTTCAGCCCCGCAACAGCCTGCGCGGCCCCGGTTTCTTCGCCTGGGATATGGGCCTACGCAAGAATTTTCGAATCTACGAAGCGCAATCCTTGCAGTTCCGCTTCGAGATGTTCGATATTCTCAATCATCCGAATTGGAATAATCCCAACGTGGATCCGACCAGCGGCTCGTTCGGACGCATCACCAGCAAATCGAACGATTCGCGGCAGCTTCAGCTAGCGCTGAAATACATATTCTGATGCCCATTCTGTGATATCATCGACCGCCTTGAGCTCCAATCCCGATCGGCCCATACCCCGGGCCAATACCGGTTCTTTGCTCTTGAACTGGATGGCCGATGCTTCGACGAAGCTCGTGCATCTCGAACGCCGTTTCGATCCATTTATCCGGCCGGCCTTCGATGCGCTACTGCGTGATCCCACGGCCCATGTAGTGACCGCTTTGATCAACAGCAGGCGCGCTAATGAAGGCTTGCGAATCGCCGAGGAAAAGCCGCAGCCGGACGAGGAGGCGCATCTCGATTCGATTATTCAGAGCTTCCAGGCGCAGTTGCGCGGCCTTTGGCAGCCCGGCCGCTACGAACGCGGCGGCAATACGAAAACCCACGGCATCGTGCGCGCCGAGTTTATCGTACATGACAATCTGCCGCCCGAACTGCGCCACGGCATCTACGCCAAGCCGCAGACATTTCGCGCCTGGGTCCGCTTCTCGGGCCCCGGTCCCTACATTACTCCGGACATCGACGATGTCGGCTTCATGAGCATCAGTGTCAAGCTCATGGGTGTGCCGGGCCCAAAATTGATGGAGGAAGAAAAATTCACGCAGGATATGTTTGGCGTTTCCACGCCGACGTTCGTCACACCCGACACGAAAGCGAATGCGCAGCTGCAGATCGAGAGTCTTAAGAACACGCAAATTTATTACTTCGTCAATTTTCATCGGCCGCACGTGCTCGATCTCATCATGCAGTCGCTATGGATTAAGACGCAGAGCAGCCCGTTCGAAGCTCCGTACTTTAGCTGTGTTCCCTATCTGCTCGGCGAAAACCAGGCGATGCAATACTCGTTCTGGCCGCGTATAAACCGCCGGACGCCCATTCCCCGGCTTCCGCTTCGCCCGCCCGATGACTACCTGCGCGACGCCATGGTTGCGACGCTCGCAAAAGAAGACGTCGAGTTCGAAGTGCGGCTACAGAGGCAAACCGACCCGTATCTCATGCCGATCGAGAACAACGCCGTGCTCTGGCCCGAGCGGCTCTCCCCGCGCATTCCGGCGGCCACGCTGCGCATCCCCCGGCAAAAATTCAATTCACAGGCCCAATTGGATTTTGCCCGGCGCCTTTCTTACAATCCGTGGCATTCGGTTCCCGAACATCGCCCGTTAGGAAACCAAAGCCGCGCTCGGCGCCGAATGTACGACACTCTTTCCAGGCTTCGCCACACCATGAACAACGTGCCTTTATATGAACCGACAGGAGATGAGACGTTCGAGTGACCAGACGTACTTTCCTCGAACTCTCCGCGGCCGCCAAAACAATGACCGCTGCAGCCGCTGAGACTAAGCTCCCCTGGTATCAAACAGCGCTCCGCTGGGGACAAACCAACATCACCGAACGCGATCCCACCCGCTACGACATTCCCTGGTGGCGCGAGTATTGGAAGCGCACGGCCATCCAGGGAGTGATCATCAACGCCGGTGGAATTGTCGCCTATTATCCCAGCAAATTCCCTCTGCAGCATCGCGCCGAATTCTTGAAGGGCCGCGATCTCTACGGAGAGCTTGCCGCCGCCGCGCACGCCGACGGCCTGGCTGTAGTCGCTCGCATGGATTCGAACCGCACCGCGGAGGACTTCTTCAAAGCGCACGGAGATTGGTTCGCGCGCCAGAAATCCGGCGAGCCATACCGCGCCGCCGATAAATACGTCACCTGCGTCAATAGTCCTTACTACGACGAGTACCTGCCTTCGGTTCTCAAAGAAATCATCGATCGCAGCCACCCTGACGGATTTGCGGACAATAGCTGGAGCGGTCTGTCTCGCGAAAACATCTGCTACTGCGAAAATTGCGCGCGCAAATTCAAGGATCATGCAGGTGAGCCGTTACCGGATCGCAAGGATTGGAACAGCCCGGTCTATCGCAAATGGATCGAATGGAATTACAAGCGACGCCTTGAGGTCTGGGACCTGAATAACGAAACCACGAAGAAGGCTGGCGGCCCGCACTGCATCTGGATGGGAATGAACAGCGGCTCGGTTACGGCGGAGAGCCGTTCCTTCCGCGATCTGAAAGAAATTTGCACTCGCTCGGAAATGCTGCTGCTCGATCACCAGTCGAGAACGGAATCCACCGGCTTTCAACAAAATGGTGACGCCGGCAAACTGGTACACGGCCTTCTCGGCTGGAACAAGCTGGCGCCGGAATCCATGGCTCTCTACCAAGCGCCCAGCCGTCCCGGCCAGATGTCTTTCCGCTTAGCAGCGAAGCCGCCGCGCGAAGCACAAATGTGGATGCTCGAAGGCATCGCCGGCGGTATTCAACTCTGGTGGCACCATGTTGGCGCATATCACGAAGACCGCCGCGCGTATCACACCGCAGAACCTGTATTCCGTTGGCACAAAGAGCATGATCGGTATCTGGTGAACCGCCAACCGGTTGCCACGGTAGGAGTCGTTTGGTCGCAGCGAAACACCGATTATTTCGGCCGCGACGAAGCGGCCACATTGGTCGATCTGCCTTACCGCGGCATGACGGAGGCTTTGATTAAGGCGCGTATCCCATATGTGCCGGTGAATGCCGATCACATTACGCGCGATACCCATGAGTTTCGCGCGCTGCTTCTTCCAAACGTCGGGGCCTTGTCCGACGCGCAGTGTACGGCCATTCGCGACTTCGTCAAAAAGGGAGGCGCGCTCATCGCCACAGGCGCAACCAGCTTGTATAACGAATGGGGCGATTCCCGTAAAGATTTCGCTTTAGCGGATCTGTTTGGCGCCCACGCGCCCGCGCCGGATTTCGGCAGGAGCGACCGCGGCCAGTCGGTTCATAGCTATCTGCGAATCGACCCGGCAATGCGAAGCCGCGTCCGGCCTGTGCTGGAAGGCTTCGAAGAGACGGAAATTCTCCCGTTCGGCGGCATGCTCGAAAACATGCAGCTCGATCCTGGCGTGCTCGTCCCGCTTACGTTCATCCCGCCATTTCCCGTCTATCCTCCGGAGACAGCCTGGATGCGTACTCCCAAGACGGATATTCCGGCCTTAATTTTGAACGGTCGCGTCGCCTATCTGCCGGCAGAAATAGATAGCCGCTTTGGCCGCGATAACCTGGCCGATCATGCGCGGCTGCTCGCCAACCTGGTGCATTGGGCGGTACGCGAGGCCATGCCGCTCGAAGTACGCGGCCCCGGATTCATCGACTGCCATCTCTATCGCCAAAACGCGCGGCTGATTCTGCATCTTATTAATCTGAGCAACGAAGCCACATGGCGCGCGCCCATTGAAGAATGGATTCCGGTGGGACCTCTGCATGTGACGGTGAAAGTGCCGGCGGGCGTTCAGGCAGCTAGCGCACGTGGTCTGGTTTCCGGCGCCGCAATGCCGGTAGAAGTGAGCAATGGCCGGGCCAGCTTCGAAGTGAAATCGATTCGTGACCACGAAGTGGTTGTGATCGGCTAACGTTCCTGCGGCGGTAGCCCAATCGTAAATACCGCGCCTTTTCCCTGCCCACGATTGGCCGCGACCACGTTACCCGAATATTTTTCAACGATCGAAGCGACGATGTGGAGACCGAGGCCCGACCGCGAGCGGCTTGTCTTGGTCGACACGTTGGGCCGGAACAGGCGCGGCAGAATGTCGGTGGGAATGCCCGGGCCATTGTCTGAAATGGTGATCGACAAACCGCCATCCATCTGCTGCGCGCCAATATCGATCCGGCCGGGTTTTTTCATAACTTGCGCGGCGTTCAGGAAGAGATTGATAAATACGCGTTCCCAATCCTTCGAGGAACCGGGAAGCCGCGCGTCGGCAGGAAGCTGCCGCACAAAGCGCACCCGCGGCTTGCGAGCGGCGATGCAGTAATCTGTGACCGACTGAATGGCTCCTTCCACAACACCGGAAAGAGTGGAGCTGCTATCAGGAATCTCGCCTAGTAAGCGCTTGCCGCGACCCACGCTGCGCGAAAGCGTTGCCGCGAGTGACTTCCAGCGGCGATCCGCGCTCAATAGATCCGCCGCTTCGGTGATCGTCTCGAAAACGTTGTTGAGATCGTGAATTAGCTCTTCATGGGTGAGATCGGTGTCTTCCATGGCTTGCTCTAGCGTGCAATGTTGCGAAGCGTTGTGTAGAATTCCGGGAACGACACGGAGGCCGCTTCCGAATCTTCGATCATACTAGGACTATCCGCCGCCAGCGACGCCACGGAAAACGCCATGGCGATGCGATGATCGCCGCGCGATTGAATTTGTGCCCCATGAAACTTTTGCCGGCCCGGAATCTCCAGCCCATCGGGTGTGGTATTCACCGTGATCTGCATGCGCCGCAAATTCTCTGCAATCGTTTCGATACGATCTGTTTCCTTCACCCGAAGCTCGGAAGCGTTGCGCACAACCAATCCGTCTTCGCTCACTGCGCCAAGCACGGCGAGCACCGGAATTTCGTCAATCACTGCCGCCGTGGTCGCGCCTTCAATTGTCCCGCCACGAATGCGTGAAGTCTGGATCTGCAGATTGCCGACCAGTTCGCCATTGGCCTGCTCGATGTGCAGCAGCTTGATATTGGCTCCCATGCCGCGAAGAACGTCGAGCAAAGCGGTCCGTGTCGGATTCAATCCGACATTTGTGATGATGAGGTCCGCTTCCCGCGCAATGAGAGCCGCGACAAGAAAAAAGGCTGCGGAAGAAAGATCGCCCGGCACAAATAGCGTTTTGCCCTGTAGCCTGGCCCCGCCTTGCAAGCGGACCACGCGCGGCTCCATCGCAATGTCCGCACCTAATTCGCGCAGCGCCAGCTCGGTATGGTCGCGCGTTACCACCGGCTCGCGAACCACCGTTTCTCCCTTCGCATAGAGCCCGGCAAGCAGGACGCAGCTTTTGACTTGCGCACTCGCGACCGGCAGCGCATAGTCGATCCCTCGCAGCGCCGCGCCATGAATTGTCAGCGGCGGAAAATCGCCGTTCGTTGCTTCGATCCGCGCGTTCATCTCCGCCAACGGCATCATGATGCGCCGCATGGGACGCTTCACCAGCGATTCGTCTCCGGTGATTCGCGTCGTAAACGGCTGCGCTGCCAGAATCCCGGACAACATTCGAATCGTCGAGCCGGAATTGCCCGCATCGAGCCTGTCCGCGGCTGCGGAAAGTCCGGTCGCGCCTTTGCCGTGAATCGTCAATACACTCCGGCCGTCCTGCTCGCCGGTCGTGTGCCGGATTCCCAGCGCTTCCATGCAGGTAAGCGTCGAGTGGCAATCTGCCCCGGTCGAGTAGTTAAAGATCTGCGAATCGCCCTCGGCAATGGAGGCGAGCATCGCGTAACGATGGGAAATGGATTTATCGCCCGGAACGCTCACGACGCCATGGATAGCGCGAGCGGGCGAGACTTGCTCGGTCATGGAAACTCGTATTGTACGATTGCGACTCAGCCGGATGTGGTACAAACACAAATCATGATGAACCGGCGCGAATGGATCGCGAACTCCACCGCTCTTGCCGCCGCAACAACCGCTGCGGCCAAACAAACCGGAACGGCCTCCAAGAAGCCTGTAGTTATCTCGAGCGCCAACGGTCGAGCCGCCTGCGCTAAGGCGATGGAAGTAATCCGCTCGGGCGGTGACACCCTCGATGCCGTGATTGCTGGTGTGAACATAGTCGAACTCGATCCGAACGATACCTCGGTAGGCTACGGCGGCCTGCCCAACGAGGACGGCGAAGTCGAGCTCGATGCCTGCGTCATGCACGGACCCACACGCCGCGCTGGCTCGGTAGCCGCCATTCACGGCATTAAAACGCCTTCGAAAATCGCCAAGCTCGTGATGGATACCACCACTCACGTGATGATCGTCGGAGAAGGCGCAACGAAATTTGCTGAGGCCCACGGCTATAAACGCGAAAACCTGCTGACCGATAAAGCGCGCACCGCCTGGCTGGTCTGGAAGGAATCCTTACGCGCGCCCGCCGGATTCAACAACTGGACATCGATGGACCAAAACTTGAGAGCCGACGCCAGTTCCCCCTTGCCGCGCTTGAAGCAGCGATTCCCTGATGTGGACGATGCCACTCTCGCCTGGGCATGGCAAATGGCGAATCATCCGACATACGGAACCATCAATTGCATGGGATTGAACGAAAAGGGAGAAATTTCCGGCGTTACTACGACCAGCGGCTTGGCCTGGAAAATCCCCGGCCGTGTCGGCGACTCGCCCATTATTGGCGCCGGTCTGTTTGTAGATCCCGACGTGGGCGGCGGCGGATCCACCGGCGTTGGCGAGCTGAATATCCGCACAGCGGGCGGCCATACAGTCGTGGAAAGCATGCGCCACGGTATGACGCCAAAAGAAGCTGTACTCGAAGAGCTGAAGCGTGTTTCCCATCTCTACAACGACGACCGCAAAATCCTGGAGAAGCTCGATATTCAGTTCTACGCGCTGCGGAAAGATGGCGAACATGCGGCCGGTTCGCTGTGGGGCGGCCCGCGTGCTCCTAAAAATTACTCAGTAAACGATGGCGGTGAAAGCCGCCACGAGCCCTGCGTATTCCTATACGAAAAAGCGTAGGCCTGGGCGTCCAGTTAGCTCCGATACTCCAGCTTGTCATCCTCAAAGCGCGCATCCTTTGCGCTCTCGCGGACTAAGGCGAAAACCGTTACCAGGATCTGAGCGGCCAGGAGAATGGTCCAGATATTCATGCCTACCCTAAACGCATCCCAGCGGCCAGACCAGAAGGCAATGTATGTAGCTGAAAAGTAAGAAGATTTCCAGACGCCTTCTTAGGCCGAGCCGATTTTGAAACACGTGCCGTTTTGTTCTGAAACATGCGAACGTTCAACTCCGGTAAATCAACTTCTCATCGGCGAAACGCGGTTCGTCGTGCATCTCGCCCACAAAAGCAACAACCGTAATCAGGAGCTGCGCGGCAAAAAGAATGAGTGACATGCTCATATCTCCCCTTGCGCAACCGGACTTCCACAAGTCCGTTATCCGCATCTCGTAGAAAACAATAATAAGAACCGCGCACGTCAGTAAGCGGCTCTTGGGGATTGTTTCAATCTGGAACAATCCCCACCTATCAAGCGAAAACTTCTTAGGAGCAGCCGGAAGTCCCGCCGCAATTTCCGCACTTGAAACAAGCGCCATTCCGGGTCATGAGGCTGCCGCATTCCGAACAGAACGGAGCATCGCTCACGACATTGGCTTCGAACGGTAAAGCCTGCTGGGGTTCCGGCTCAGTCGGCCGCAGCTTCGGCGTTTCACCAGCTTCCGCCGCTTCGGTAATGCCCAGGAACCGGGCGCCCAGCCAGCGGAAAATGTAATCGATGATCGATTTGGCGTAAGGAACCTGCTGGTTGCCCGTCCAGCCGCTCGGCTCAAAACGTACGTGGCTGAATTTATCTACAAAAAACTTCAGCGGTACGCCGTACTGCAAGCCGTAGCTGATGGATGTCGCGAGCGTATCCATCAGGCCGGAAATGGTTGACCCTTCCTTCGCCATCGAGATGAATACTTCACCAGGCGTGCCATCGCTATACAAGCCGACGGTGATATAACCTTCGTGTCCGCCGATCGAAAACTTGTGCGTCACCGACTGCCGTTCGTCATCAAGTTTGCGGCGAACCGGCCGGTACACCACTTTCTCGACTGCCGCGGGCGCCGCAGTCGTACCCTTCTTCTCGCCTTTGCCGGTTCCGGAGCTTAGCGGCTGCACACGCTTCGACCCATCGCGGTAAATCGCGACTGCCTTCAGGCCAAGTTTCCAGCTCTCGATATAAGCGTCCATGATGTCTTCCACCGTGGACTCTTCCGGCATGTTGATGGTCTTCGAAATCGCGCCGGAGATAAACGGCTGCACCGCCGCCATCATCCGAACATGTCCCATGTGGTGAATGAATCGCACGCCGTTCTGCGGCCGGAAGCTGCAATCGAACACCGCCAGGTGCTCCGGCTTCAGATGATTCGCGCCTTCAATCGTGCCGGTGGAATCGATATGCGAAACAATCTGTTCGGTCTGCTCCGGCGTATAGCCGAGCTTAATCAGCGCTTGCGGAACGGTGTTGTTGACGATCTTAATGACGCCGCCGCCCACGAGCTTCTTGTACTTCACCAGCGCCAAATCCGGCTCGATTCCGGTAGTGTCGCAATCCATCATGAATCCGATGGTCCCGGTCGGCGCCAGCACCGTGGTCTGCGCATTACGATAGCCGGTCAGCGAGCCAACTTCATAGGCTTCGTGCCAGCACGCTTCCGCTGCCGCGAACATAGCGGGCGGCACGCGCTTGTTGTCGATGCGGCTCACCGCGTCCCAATGCATGCGGATCACATTCAGGAACGATTCTTCGTTCTCCGGATAACCGGGGCACGGCCCCACCGCTTCGGCAATGCGCGCGCTGGTCAAATAAGCCTGCCCGCACATGATTGCCGTAATGGCCGCGGCATAATCGCGGCCTTGGTCGCTGTCGTACGGAATACCGAGCGACATCAGCATGGCGCCTAAATTCGCGTAGCCCAACCCGAGCGGCCGGAAATCATGCGAATTTTTAGCGATCTTCTCCGTCGGATAGCTGGCGTTATCGACCAGGATTTCCTGCGCGAGAATCACGGTATCAACGGCCTGGCGGAACGCTTCCACATCGAAAATTCCACCCGGGCCAACGAGCTTCACCAGGTTCAGCGAAGCAAGGTTGCAAGCCGAATCGTCCAGGAACATGTATTCCGAGCACGGATTCGACGCATTGATCCGCGCCGTGACTTTCGAGGTATGCCAGCGATTGATCGTGCTATCGAACTGCATCCCTGGATCGCCGCACTGGTGCGTGGCTTCCGCGATCTCGCGCATCAGCTCGCGCGCCTTGTAGCGCGTCTTCTTTTCGCCCGTGACGACGTTCTTCGTCCACCAATCCGCATCTGCCGTCACCGCTTGCATGAATTCATCGGTAGCGCGCACGGAATTATTCGCGTTCTGGAAAAAGATGCTTGAGTAAGCATCGCCATCGAGCGACGAATCGTAACCGGCGTCGATCAGAGTGTGCGCCTTCTTTTCTTCCTTCGCCTTGCACCAGATGAATTTCTCGATATCGGGATGATCCGAATTCAGAATCACCATCTTCGCCGCGCGCCGTGTCTTCCCGCCGGATTTGATCACGCCGGCGAACGCATCGAAGCCCTTCATGAAGCTGAGCGGACCCGACGCCCGGCCACCGCCCCACAAGTGGGCGTCCTCTTCACGAATCGCCGACAAGTTGGTGCCCGTTCCCGAACCCCACTTGAACAGCATCCCTTCGGTCTTCGCCAGATCGAGAATCGATTCCAGCGTGTCGCCCACCGAATTAATGAAGCACGCTGAGCATTGCGGGTGATTCTCGCCCGGCAAAAGCTTCTTGGTCACCTGCTCGGCTTCATCAAAATAAAAACCATAGCCGCGCGAGTCCGTCACGCCCACGTTGAACCACACCGGCGAATTGAAGCACGCCTTCTGGGTCAGCATTAAATGCGCGAGCTCGTTCCGGAAATTCTCTCCGTCTTCCCGGGTCTTGAAATACTTGCCCGCGATCCCCCAATCGGCGATCGTATCCACCACGCGGTGTACCAACTGCGCTACACTCGACTCGCGCTCCGGCGAGCCCAGGCGGCCATGAAAATATTTGCTGACTACAATGTTGGTCGCGGTCTGCGACCAGTCGGCAGGCATCTCTACGTCGCGCTGCTCGAAGATAACGGAACCTTTATCATTTCCAATGGTCGCTGTGCGGAGCTCCCATGTGATCTGATCGTAGGGGGTGACACCCGGTTCTAGCTTGCTCGTGAAGAAGCGGGGGAATGACACGCCGGTCCGCTCCTCTCTCCGTAGCGAACGGTGCAACTCTTTGACTTTACTGGCTAAATGAACGCTAAGCTGTCCCATGGATATTCCTGGCCAATAAACCGGGGTTTATTGAGGCGACATGAGCTATTGAACACCCATTCTTTAGATGCGTCAATACGCAAAAACGGCTGCACGACGAGATGTTGTGGATTTTTTGTGCAGAACTACTAGATAAAGTGGTTAGTGAGAGTTTTAAGCTTGTAGTACCACTAGATCCAAAGGCCTATTCTGCCTAGAGTAGTAAAGGTATGAAGCGCATTGGAATCTTACTCTTCCTGGCCTCGATGCCGGCCTTTGCGGCCTCGCCCCTTACCAAACTAGACCAGCAGTTCCAGTCTATCCGGAAAAATCCACCGGAACTTTACGCATTCCTCTACAGAATGCCCAAAGGCGGCGACCTACACAATCATCTCATTGGCGCCGTCTATGCCGAGAGCATGATCAAAGCCGCTGCGGAAGACTCGCTGTGCATTGATAAAGACACCTTCTCGCTCACCCGCCCGCCCACCGGCGGCCACTGCCAGATAGACGCCAGCCGCGCCGAGACCGACAACGCCCTCTTCAGTCCACTCATCGATTCTCTTTCGATGCGCGACTACGAGCCTGGCCGCGAATCGCCGCCCGATCATTTTTTCAATACGTTCAACAAATTCGCCGCTGTCTTTTCCCGCCACAACGGAGATTTCGTCGCAGAAGTTGTCCGCCGCGCCGCCGAACAGAACGAATCGTATCTGGAACTCATGGCGCTCGTCGGGGCCGGTCCGATTTCTGAGCTAGGTAAGCGCGTCGGCTTCGGCGGCAATTTCGAGGAGACCGCCGCCAAACTCCGCGCCGGTGGTATCGCCGATCTTGTAACCGGACTGCGCGGCCAGGTGGATCAAATGGAGCAGCAGCGCATTACCGATCTAGGCTGCCAAGCGAAGCCGGATTCCGCCCCGTGCCAGGTGCGCGTCCGCTACATTTTTCAGGTCCTGCGCGAATTTCCGAAGGAGCAAGTCTTCGCGCAAGTGTTCGCCGGCTTTTTGCTGGCCAATTCCGACCCGCGTGTGGTCGCGATCAATTTCGTCCAGCCCGAGCACGGCCTCACCGCCATGCGCGACTACCATCTGCACATGCGAATGATCGACTACCTGCATCGCCAGTATCCGCGCGTCCATATCGCGCTGCACGCGGGCGAACTCGCCTCCGGCTTGGTACCGCCCGAAGATTTGCGTTTCCATATCCGCGAAGCCATTGAAGTTGGCCACGCCGAGCGAATCGGCCATGGCGTCAGCATCATGTATGAGAACGATGCGCTCGGCCTGTTGCGCATGATGAAGCAGCGGCACATTCCCGTCGAGATCAACCTGACCAGCAACGATTTGATTTTAGGAGTCCGCGGTGCCGATCACCCGCTGCCCGTGTATCGCAAATACGGCGTGCCAGTCGTTCTTTCGACCGATGATGAAGGCGTTTCCCGCACCCACTTGACGCAGGAGTACCAGCGCGCCGTGTTGACTTACAATCTGACGTACCCGGACCTGAAATCGATCGTCCGCAACAGCATCGAATATTCCTTCCTGCCGCCCGCGGAAAAAGCGCATTTGCGTGCCGACTTGGCGAAACGCTTCGAGCGTTTCGAGCAGAGTTATTGAGAGGCTTCTATGAAATTCCTGGCATTGCTGTGCCTGTCGTTTGCGCTTCCCCTATTTGGCCAGAAGCCGGCGAAACCAGGCGAATTCGACTACTATCTGCTCGTCCTCTCCTGGAGTCCCGAGTTCTGCCACGGCAAACCCGGCGCTGCCCAATGCAGGGAACATCGCAATTTCGTTCTGCACGGCCTGTGGCCGCAGAATAACGACGGCAGCTATCCGGCAAACTGCAAAACAACCCAACCAGCTCCGACAGATCTTTCCAAAATCAAGCAAATCATGCCATCAGAAATCGTCGCCCACGAATGGCAAAAGCACGGCACCTGCAGCGGCCTGAGCGGCGATGAATATTTCCGCCTCGCCGAAGCCCTGTTCGAGTTGGTCAAAGTTCCCGCCGATCTGGTCGCGCCCACCCGCACCATAACGACACGCCCCTCGGACTTCAAGAAAGATTTCGAAAATTCGAATCCGGCACTAGCCGACGAGGACATCGCGATCCAACTCCGGGCGCGCTACCTGAACGCGGTAGAACTCTGCTTCTCGAAAGCCGATCACCCCGCGCCAACCGCATGCACACACATCAGCGACGTGAAGAGCGGAACCTTCCGCATCCCGCCGGTGAAATGAATGGATTCGCCGCTACTCGTGCCGTAGCGCAATCAATGGATCGATCCGCACCACGCGCAGAGCTGGAAACAAGATCGCCAACATCGCCGTAATCCCAAGCACCGCCGTTGCGCCCGCATAAGCGCCTAAATCCCAAGGACTGATTTCGAAGAGCACGCCGGCGAGCAGCCGCGCTGCAGCCAGTGCGCCCACGACTCCCAAGACAAGCCCGATCAAAACCAGCCGTAGTCCTTGTCCCGCAATGAGCTGAATCAGATCGGAAACTTGCGCGCCCACGGCCCGCCGGACCGCCAGTTCTCTCGTCCTCTGCCCCACCAGATACGCAAGCACGCTGAAAATTCCCAGCGCGGCCAGCAGCGCCGCGATTCCCGCAAACGCGCCGATCAACTCCGTTCGAAAACGCGGATATGCCAGCGCCTCGCTAAACATCTCGTCCATCGTTTCAAAATGAATCGGCACGCTCGGGCTCATGTCCTGCAAAGTTCGGCGCAGCGCCTCCCCAAACCCAGCATCGTTGCGCGTGGTACGCACGAAGAGCGAAAGCGATCCGCCTTTGCCTTGAAATGACGCTTCGAACAGCTCTGGCGGAGGCGGCTGGCTCGGATCCCGCCAACGCGCTCCTGCCACCACGCCTACGATCTCCAGCCATTGCGGGCCACGCTGGATTCGAATGCGATGCCCGATCGGTGACTCATGGGGAAATGCCGCCCGCGCCAGGCTGTCGTTGATGATCGCCACGCGCGGCCGGCCGATCGTGTCCCGCTCGTCGAAGTCGCGCCCTTGCTTCAGCGGAATCTTGAGCGTCTTGAAGTAATCCGGCGTAATCGCCTGGTACTCGCATTTAGGCCGCTCTCCCGGTGGCGGTTCCGGTTGGCCTTCCATGAAATAATCGATGCGCGGACGCGGCTCCTTTCCGAGCGGCAGAAACGCCGCGCCCGACGCCGCCTCCACGCCCGGCATTGCGCGCACCCGCCGCAGCAGGTCCCGATAGAATGCAATCCGGTCCTGCGCCTCCTTGCGGTTTGTCACCACGTACTGTGTATAGGCTGCGAGTACATGTTGCGAAGTGAACCCGAGATCCACTTGATGCAGCGCCTCGAACGATCGCAGCAACAACCCTGCGGCCGCCAGTAACATGACCGAAAGCGCGATTTCCGTCACCGCCAGCGCCGAGCGAAGCCTCCCACTCCCGCTAGCGATCGCCCCTTTAGAACCGCCCTGCTTCAGCGCATCGGACGTGTTGCGCCGCGAAGCGTCCAGGGCCGGCAAAAGGCCGGCGGCGAATGTCGAGACCAACATCAACCCGAGCGCAAACAGCAGCGCCGTCCCGTCGATTCGAACGTCTTCCACGCGCGGTAGGTCTACCGGCGAGAGTGCCAATAATCCGCGCACGATTCCGTGCGCCAGAAGCACTCCGCCCACGGCCGCTAATCCCGTCAGAACAAAACTCTCGGTCAGCAGTTGCCGCACCACGCGTCCGCGGTCCGCCCCAAGCGCCGCGCGCACGGCGATCTCGTGAGTTCTGGCTGCAGAGCGAGCCAGTTGCAGATTCGCAATGTTCGCGCACGCGATCAGCAGCACAAGACTCACCGCGCCCATTAGAAGCCATAGGGTCAGACGCACGTTGCCGGTCAAATGCTCCTTGAGCGGAGTGAGCGTCACGTTCGTAAAGCGATCCTCGAAATATTGGTGCGCCAGCCGGGCTCCGATGGTTTGCATTTCGGTGCGCGCGCTCGCCAGCCCAACTCCGGGCTTGAGCTTGCCGATTACTTGTAGGCCGCGATATACGCGGCTCTGCCCCAACCGGCCGGCCGGGGCCCAGATGTTGGTCTCCTCGGGATAGTGAAATCCCGGCGCGGCCACTCCCACGATTTCGAGCGCCCCTCCGTATACTGCGATGGTCTTGCCGATCGCGGCTTCTGCATGGCCGAAGTGGGCCTCCGCCCATTCACGGCTTACGACAACCACCCTCGCTTGCCCCGTACGCGGCAACAGGCGGCCCGCCGAAGGCGGCAGACCGAATACCGCAAAAAAGTCCGGCGAAACCAAACGGTAATTCGCAAACTCGGCCCGGCCGTTGACGATGGTCGCCACATCGTCTTCGCCGAAACAATACGCCATCGCCTCGAACGAGCTGCTCTGCGCCTGCCAATCCCGAAAGTCGGGGTCCGACACTTCAGGGCTGGTGCGCCCGGTATTGGTGTGGAGCATCTCTAGCGAAACAATGCGTCTGGCGTCCGGATACGCGAGGGGTTGGATCAAAACCGTATTAACAACTGAGAATATGGCTGTGTTGGTGCCAATGCCGAGTGCCAGCACCGAGCCCGCCCCCAGCGCGAATAGCCAGCTGTTACCGAGGCTGCGGAATGCGAAACGGATATCGCGCGCGAGATCGTCGAGCCAGCCCCAGATCCACGTATCCCGCACCTCTTCCTGAACCTGAGCAACACCGCCGAGTTCGATCTGCGCTTGCCTCCGCGATTCCGCCTCGCTCAAGCCGGCGTTGATCCTGTCCGCCACACGGCGCTCGAAATGGTAGCGCAGCTCTCGATCGAGGTCTTTTTCCAGGCGCTGCCGCTTCCAACGAAAGAGATTGAGGAGCTTTCGCATCGCCTCATTGCCCCTCGTTGAAAATTAGTCCGACTGCGGCAGTCAACCGGTTCCAGCTCTCCTTCTCGATCGCAAGCTGATTCCGGCCCGCCCGCGTCAACGAGTAGAACTTCGCCTCGCGGCCCGTTTCCGACTCGCGCCACTCCGCCTTCAGCCATCCTCGCTGTTCCAGCCGGTGCAGCGCCGGGTAGAGTGAGCCTTGATTCACCTGCACCGCCTCGCGCGACACTTGTTCGAGCCGTTGCGCGATCCCGTAGCCATGAGCGGGCTCCAGCGACAGAATCTGAAGAATCAGCATGTCGAGCGTGCCTTGCGGAATAGGAAATCGGAAGGGAGGCATTCGTGCATCAACCTTCGACATATACGATACGGCATTCCCGTATTGCGAGTCAATGTCTATGTCATTGAGACCTCTGCCAGATGCGGACAGAATAGTGGGGCGGGTCTCCTGACCCGCGCCGGACGTCCCCGTCCGGCTTGCTAAGGAACATCGGCCTATTGCCGGTCGTTATGAGCGAAATACTCAAGCCTGTCCGCTCGCGCGAACTGATTGGCCAGGATTGCTTCGAGGCTTAGCCTATTTCTCCGCCCGAGCATCGCTTGAAAACTTACCGTACGATTTACCATCGCCGCCGTCCGCATTGCCTGCAAACGAAAAATTTCAACGGGCGGCGGTGGCAGCGGCTTACCCCGCCTGAGCGCGAGTTCCCCGCTTCTCCGGAACGCCACCGTCACAGCGTGCGCTCTCGAGTCCAGCATCGCCAGCTCGCGCGTCAAAACCGATGCTCCGCTCCTTAGAGCCTCCCACTGTGCCCGCGTCATCCAATTCGGGCGAAATGCACGTACAGATTTCTTTTCATCCATGCCGTGAATCATTAGCAAAAAATGCGCGAAAACAACGTATTTGGGAATCGCCGTCTGCAAGCGGCTCGCTTCCATTGCGGATGCCGGCGCCGGTTTAGTCTCATGCCGCACCACTGCCGGCTGCCTGCTGGCGGATGTCCGGCCGGGTCTCTTGGCGCACGGGTGTTTCAATCTCCTGAGCTCGCTGCAAGCCTTCGCTCGGACCGCCGGCGTCTCGCGGTCGGCTACTTCCTGCAGTTTCTTCACCATCAGATTGTTGCCGAATTCATGTTCGTGTGCCACCTGGTTGATCATCGCGATCATATGCGCATCGTCCGCTCCCTCCCCTCTTGTCAGCACGGCATTCAACACCATCGCTTTGGAATCCGGATCTAGTCCCTTCAGAGCCCAGTCCGCATTTTGCGGCACTGCTGTTTGGTCCGCTCCGGTGTGTCCCAGCAAGATAGCCGTTTTCGCCACCTGCGCCGGTCCGTCCAAGGGAACGATCTGGCAATTGCTTGTGGTGCCGAAACACGACCCTTCCGAAAATTTCATCGGGTTAAGGAAAGTCCCCGTTTGAAACGCCGCTACTGCGTAATGATTCCCTTGAAGAAAATAGTCTGCCCAACTGGTTACCTTTGTCTCCCACAACTGCCGGGCAGACGCCCCACCCGAATTCGTCCCGCTCTTGATGGGCTTACTGTCTTCATAGAGCGTGTCCGCCTCCTGCGCGTCGTAATAGAGACTGGTGTAATAATCCAGAAGCATGCCCGAGTATGTAATCACTGAATTGCCCGATACCGACAATGCGGAGATCCCCATCCCATACCGGTCGCGCGGATTCCCGATCGCCGTGGTAGTAATCTCTCCTTGGGCTCCGTGCACTCCGGCCACATAACTCACCGCCGGCGATACTTCTTCCGTTCCGACCAGCCACACGTCCGTGCGTGTTCCTCTCCCCGGCTGATGAAGTGTCTCCGTCAGTGTGAAACGCCCGTTTCCGTCCGTTACCCCCACTCGTCCTGTGCCGCTCCGGTAAACCGTCTGGTGCGCCGCGCCCGTTACAGTTGTCTGAATCCGGTCACCGGGTCTGAAGGTTCCGCTTGCGTTCGGATGGGTCAGATTCCGGATCGCTACCGCCGCCACCTCATGCTCATGTCCGCACGGATGTTTCGAGAAAAGAAGATCCTGGCAAGCTGCTTCCCTCACGACAGGACTCTCCACGCTCGCCAGTCGTTGCAGTGTCTTGACGACTTGCTCTTCCCCAACAAATCGCGAGTAATTCTTGTCAATCGCGGCGATCATTTGCTTATCGTCTACCCCGCTGCCTCTGGTGAGCAACAAGTCGATAATCGTCTGGTTGATGGACGCGCCCGGAGCTCTGCGGAAGTTTGGATGCGGCCCGGTCACTACTTTCAGCAGACACCCGTTCGCCGAGCGATCCTCGTTCGTCCGCAGTTTCGTGCCGTCTCGTCTCAGGAACAAGATGTTTCGCTCCCCCGCTCGCAAGCCAATTGCTTCCGCACTCCCGGGAATGTCCCCGATAAAGTAGAAAACGTCCACATCGCTTTGGCTGACTTTGCCCTGCAGAACGTTTTCTACATGTACCCGTCCCTTCCGCAACTGCACAAACCGGCCATCCAGCGGCGATTTCTGCACCGGGGCCGCAGGAACTCCATCCGCTACTACCAACCCCTCCAAAATCACCGGCGTCTCCGCGACGTCGCTCGGCTGAAGAATCGGATGCTCTGGCTTGGATTCCGTCATCACCGAATTCTGCCGGTATCCATAACCGATGGCGATCACGACGATGACCGGAAACAAAGCGATGCGCATAAGTCCTTATCGTCCGAACTCCGACGATCGCAGGTACCAATGCAGACACCGCCATTGAGTCGTAAGTTCCCGCGGCTGGTACGAGTGCTACCGGATGCTATCGAATGTCAACCCAGCCTCGCACGTAAGTTACTACTTAGCGTTTGCAATGGGAACTGACGTCACCGCAGCCGAAGCCATCTCTGTTTCTGGCGTGCCCTTTGGCACAGCGAAAGTGAATACTTGACCGGTAACCGCC